>WGCW01000073.1 GCA_015493585.1 Acidobacteriota bacterium | reverse complement strand
CGTCGCACACGCTGGCGACGTACAGCAACACGAATGCGGCGGCGTCGGGGTACGTGACGAAGTCGTTCAACGTGCTTGACTATGCGGGTCAGACGGTGACGATCAAGTTCAAGGGTGTGGAGGATTCCTCGAACTCGACGAGCTTCTACATCGATGACGTCTCCCTGATGGCAGACGGAAACTGATCATAACAACTGCCTGATCGCCAATGGGCGGCTGCGGCCGCCCATTGTTTTCCAGGCCACCGGGGAATTCCAGATGGTTCGCTCACGTGAGGCTCAGGGAAGCGCCGGCGCGTGCAAGCCGGTGGAGTTACCGCTGGGAAGGGCGTGCCTCCGTTGCCCGATCTTTCCCGGCGGAGGGCGATGCTCCCATCAGCTTCTGGCGAAGGGCAGCTGAGCTGTTGAGGGGGAGATCGCAGGCTCCGTCGCGGCACACGTAGGCGGTGGCTCCACCTTCGGCCGGGTGCATCGAGCGGGTGAAGGGGGCCAGGGAGCGGATCTGCCGGCCACGATCGTCCGGAGTGAGCAGGAGGACGGTCGTTCCGGGCAGGTAGATGCCGCGAATGACCTTGAGCATGCGATCGACGGCAGGGTCGTCCCCCTCTCCTGCCACGACGATTTCCCAGGTTGGCGCGTGGAGGGTGGTCAGCGCTGCAAGAAAGGCCGTGTAGGCGGTGGGCGACCGCCGGGCTCCGGCGCTGAGGGCGTGTATCAGCGCATCCGCCCGGTCAGCCCAGCGTTCGTTCCCCGTCAGCCGGGACAGCCGGAGCAGCACATCGAGCATGACCGAGCTCCCCGAAGGGAGGGCCGTATCGGCGCCGTCCCGGGGCCGTACCAGAAGCCGCTCGGCATCGGAGGCGGTCAGGTAGAAACCGCCAGCCGGGGCGGAAAATGAGTCGTCAGCTTGCGAGGCGAGCACCATCGCTTCGCGAAGCCAGCGGGGATCGAAGGTTGCCTCGTACAGCTCAATCATCCCCCATGCGAGGAAGGCGTAATCGTCGAGCATGGCCCCGATTGCAGCCTGGCCGTCCCGCCACCTGTGGAGGAGTTGGCCGTGCTGATCCCGGAGGTGAGAGAGGAGGAACGCCGCTGCGGCCTGGGCGCGACCGGTGTACTTCGGTTCGCCGAGCACAAGCCCAGCACGCGCAAGAGCGGCGATCGTCAGCCCGTTCCAATCGGTCAACACCTTATCGTCGAGCAGTGGGCGAACGCGCCGGGAGCGGGCCTCGAAGAGTTTGCGCCGTGCGGATTTCAGGAGAGCCTCCACCCGCGGCTGATCGACATGGAGGCGACCGGCGATCTCAGCGTTGGAAGCAGTCCTGTACAAAATGTTCGTTCCATCGCTCTCGCCGGTGATGGCGTCTCCGAAATTGCCGTCTGGATCAATGTTCCATGCCGTCACCGCTACACGGAGCTCATCGGCATCGAGGACGCGTTGCAACTGCGGCATCATCCAGAGGTAGAACGTGCCCTCAACACCTTCGCTGTCCGCATCTTCGGCAGAGGAGAAGCCTCCTGCCGGCGCGCCGAGGTCACGCTCCACGTACGCGAGGATGTCCCTGGCGGTGGCCGCATACGCACGATTCCTCGTCGCCTCATACGCCTCCAGGTACGCCAACGCCAATGTCGCCTGGTCGTAGAGCATCTTCTCGAAGTGGGGGACCTGCCAGCGCGCGTCGGTCGAATACCGGTGGAAGCCCCCCCCGATGTGATCCCAGATGCCTCCATCCCGCATGGCAGCGAGCGTCGTGGTGGCCATGTCCCGTGCTGTGACATCACCGGTACGGCGCCATTGGCGCAGAAGGAAGACCAGCGTATGGGGGGCCGGGAACTTGGGTGCTGTCCCAAAGCCACCGTGCTCCGCATCGAAGCGCACCGCCAGCTCGTGCTCCGCCGCGTCGAGCGTGGACGCGCTGGCAACCGGGCCGCCGCGTGCGGCGTTGGCGTGCTCCAGATGTTTCATAATGCCCGCTGCGGAGGACTCGAGCTCGGCCCGCTGGTGAGTCCACATATCGGCGACGCGCGGAATCAGCTCCATCAGCCCCGGCCGCCCGAAGCGGCCATGTTTGGGCAGGAACGTTCCGGCAAAGAACGGTTGCTGACCGGGCGTCATGATGATCGTCAGCGGCCAGCCTCCGGAGCCCGTCAGCATCCGGCACACGGTCATGTACACCTGATCAATGTCGGGCCGCTCCTCCCGGTCGACCTTGATGTTGACGAACGTCGCGTTCATCAATGCGGCGACCTCCGGATCCTCAAAACACTCGTGTTCCATCACGTGGCACCAGTGGCAGGTGGCGTACCCGATCGAGAGAAAAATTGGTTTGTTCTCAGCCTTCGCCTTGGCAAACGCGGCGTCTCCCCACGGGTACCAGTCCACCGGGTTGAAGGCGTGCTGTAGCAGATACGGGCTCTTCTCGTGGATCAGGTGATTGGGTTTCCGAGATGTTGACACACCGTCCGGTGTCCCGGCCATAGCGCCTCCCAGAGCCGCCACGAGCACGAGCGGCATGACGACGTGAAGGATCTTCATGCCGGTGGAACATGGATGGCAGGGAAGCTATTCCAGGACCGGTACCCCGTTGGCCGTTCACATGCCCCCCCGGCGAGCGATGGCCCACGCGACGCACGGTCTGAGATCCACCACGAGACGTGCACGCTCCTCATGTTTGTGCGTGCCATGCTGATGTGACGTCTCAGCGCTCAGACACCGGGCGGTAGCCCTGGATGGTGGATTGGTTCGCCGGCCGAGTTGACCCTGCCTAGGGGCTGATGCTATTCTGAGGTTCCTGCGTGATGCGGCAACGCATCAAACCGGCGCGGGGGAGGGGGTGAACCCGGATGCCAACAGGTGTAACCGTTCGCGACAATGAGTCGTTCGAGCAGGCATTGCGCCGTTTCAAGCGCAAGTGTGAGAAAGCGGGCATCCTCTCCGAGGTCAAGCGCCGCCGCTTCTATGAGAAGCCCTCCGAACAGAGGAAACGGCAGCTGATCCAAGCTCGTAAGAAGATGCTTCGAAAGATGGCCAAGCAGCGCCGCGCCGGCCTGCTCTAAGATCGCCCCGTGCACCTTCGTGCGGCAACTGAGCTCGAGTTCGACCACGTTCTGAGGCTGGTTGCGTCGTTTGCACGGAGCGAGGCGGGCCGTTCGCTCGTTCGCCATGTCAACGCCCTCCCCACTGCCGGGGAGGGCGTTTTATCGGCTCGCCTGACGCTCGAGGTCCAGACGCTGCTTGCGGAAAAGGGGACGCTCTCGTTTGCCGGACTCGACGAGGCGTGGCCCTGGCTCGACCCCGGCGCACCGCCCCCACAGTCGATCGAGGAGCTGATGGCCCTGCTTGCCCTGGCGCGGCGTGTGGCCTCGGTCCGGCGGACGCTCCTCGCCCTGCCGGGGGAGCTCGAGCTGCTCCACGATCTCGCCGGACGTCTCCCCGATACAGAGGGGCTCGTGCAGTGGGCCTCCGCACGCCTCGGGCGCGACGGACGTATTCCAGATTCGGCGTCGGCACAGCTTGCGGCTCTGCGGCGGGCGAGCGCGCGGACACGTCACGAGATCCTTGAGCGGCTCGAGCAGATTCGCCGGTCGAGCACGTCGGCGGTGACCGATGCGCCCCCCACGCTGCGACGGGACCGGTACTGCCTGCCGGTCCACCGGTCGGCCCGGTCTGCCCTGCACGGCCTGGTTCTGTCGAGCTCCGGGTCCGGCGCCACGTTGTACGTGGAGCCGTACGAGATCGTCGAGCTCAATAACGATCTGGCCGATGCCGTCGCCCGCGAACAGGAGGAGATCCAGCGGATTCTCAGTGAGGTTGCGTCGGCGTTTGCTTCACGCCGGGAGGAGCTTGCTGGGGCTGCACACGTGTTGGCACGGCTCGATGCGGCGCAGGCGAAGGCGGTCTTCGGCCGCATGGTCGACGGGACGGTCGCCGTGCCCGGTGAGGCCTCCGAGCTCATCCTGGTCGACGCACGGCATCCGCTGCTCGACCAACGGTTGAGCCGGCTGCGTCAGGAGGTTTTGGATGAGCCCGAAGGCCGTGCTCTCCATCCGGTCGTCCCGCTGAGCTTGCGCCTGCCCGAAGGGGTGCGGACCCTCCTGATCTCAGGACCGAACGCCGGTGGAAAGACCGTCGTGCTCAAGACTGCCGGGCTCTTCGTGCTGATGGCCTTTGCCGGGATCCCTCTGCCGGCCGCTGCCGGCACCGGGATTCCGGCGTTCGAACGGGTTCTGACCCATATCGGCGACGAGCAGGATGTCAGTACGGATCTGTCAACATTCTCGGGAACGATGACGGCCTTTGCCGGGATTCTGGCGAAAGCCGGCCCCGGCACGCTCGTTATCCTCGATGAGCTTGGAGCCGGCACCGATCCGCTCGAGGGCGCCGCGCTGGGGTGTGCCGTTTTAGAAGAGCTGACGGCGCGCGGGGCGCTGACGATCGCCAGCACGCACCTCGCCTCGATCGCGATGAATGCAAGCGCCACGCGTGGGATGGAAAACGCCGCGATGGAATTTGATGAGACGGCCGGCCGGCCGACGTACCGGCTGCACATCGGCCGCCCAGGGCGTTCTCACGGGATGGAAATCGCCGCCTCGGTCGGTCTGCCCGCCCCGGTTCTGACACGAGCACAGGAGCTGCTCGGCGGCCAACATCTCGAGCTGGAGCACTGGTTGAAGCGCCTGGAGCAGCTTGAAGGTGAGCTCTTGGATCAAAAGAGCCGGCTGGCCCGCCGTGAACAGCAGCTCGAGGAGCAGTACCGTGTTCTGTCAGCGGAACGGGAAAGGCTCGCGGTGCGGCGCGAGCGCCTGCGCGAGGAGCTCGAGGCGGAGCGGGAAAAGCTTCGTCAGCGGGCTCGCTCGCAGCTTGATGCCGTCCTTGCCGAGATCGAGAAGGCGGAGAAGGAACGGCGCCACCTTGGCCGCAAGCGGCGGGAGCAGCTCCGGGCGCAAGCCGCAGCGCTCGGAGAGCCGTCGCACGAGCGCGGACAGGCGGGCGCATCTGGCCTCCAGCGGGGCGGCACCGTTCGCCTCCGGTTTCTCGGCGGGACGGGTACCGTCCAGCAGGTTCGTGGCTCCCGGATCGAGGTCAGCGTGTCCGGCAAGCGGCTGTGGGTTGACGCCGGAGATGTGGAACCAGCACCTTCCGGCGTCCCGGAGCCAAAGGTCCATCAGATCCAGATGCAAGTCAACGATTCGATCCCGCCCGAGATCCACCTCCGGGGGATGGACGTCGAGACTGCCCGGGAGGAGCTCGAACGCTACCTCGACCGGGCGTTCGCCGTAGGCATGGCCGAAGTCCGGATCGTCCACGGGCACGGCACGGGACGGTTACGGGCGATGGTCCGCGAGGTCTTACGCACGCACCCCGCTGTGAGATCCTTCTCCCATCCACCGCAGGCGCGCGGTGGAACCGGAGCGACGGAGGTCCGGCTGAAGGGCATCGGAGATGAGTGACGTCGATCTCAATCCGCAGGTACTGGCCAGAGTGCGCGAGGCCGCCGATATCGTCGAGGTCGTCGGCGAGCACGTCCGTCTGACACGCCGCGGCCGCCGGTGGACGGGGTTGTGCCCGTTTCACGACGAAAAGACGCCGTCATTTTCCGTCGATCCGGAACGTGGGCTGTACTACTGTTTCGGCTGCCACGCCGGCGGCGACACGATCCGCTTCGTGATGGAGATCGAGCATCTGAGCTTCGTCGAGGCGGTGGAAAAGCTCGCACGGCGCTTCGGGGTGGAGCTGCCCCCCAAGACGCCCGGCGCCCGGCGCCGCAGCCGCCAGGCTGAACAGATCAGGGCGCTGCTCGGTGAGGCTCAGGCGTTTTTCGAGGCGCAGCTCGCCGGAGACGCCGGCCAGATGGCCCGGGAGGAGCTGATCCGGCGCGGTTTCGGCCCCGAAACGTGGAAGGAGTTCGGCTTTGGATTTGCACCGGACTCGTGGGATGCGCTCCTGAACCACCTGATCGGGCGCCACACCGAGGGTGCCATCGTCGATGCCGGGTTGGCGCTTGTCGGGGAGAAGAGCAAACGGCCGTACGACCGCTTCCGAAAGCGGATCACCTTCCCGATCCACGGGAGCGATGGCCGCCTGATTGCGTTCGGTGGCCGGATCCTCGGCGAGGGGGAGCCAAAATACCTCAACAGCCCGGAAACGCCGCTGTTTCACAAGCGATCGACCCTCTTCATGCTGCCGCAGGCACGCCGTCCGATCGGTGAGGCGGGATTTGCGCTCATCGTCGAGGGATACTTCGACTGTCTCTCACTCCACCGGGCAGGCGTCCGCCAGGCGGTGGCCACTCTCGGGACCGCGCTCACCCCCGAGCATGCCCGGATCCTCCGCCGTCTGGTCCGCCGGGTTCTGCTCTGCTACGACGCCGATCAGGCCGGCCGGAAGGCAGCCGCCGCTGGCGCCGAGGTCCTTCTCGCGGCCGGGCTCGAAGTGGCCGTGATCGTGCTCCCCGGCGGTAAGGATCCAGACGACATCGTTCGAGACGATGGCCCGGAAGCGTTTACCGCCATGCTCGAGCGGCCGACACCGCTGCTGGATTTTCTCCTTCGGGATCTGCCCCAGGATCGAAACGAGCGCCGGAGGGCCGGAGTGGAGCTCGCCCCGCTCGTTGGGGCGGCGCGGGATCCGGTGACTCGTTTCGCGCTCCTGGAGGAGCTCGCACGCCGGCTTGATCTTCCCCTCGAGGTGATCCGGGAACGTGCCCGAAGCCGGGGTCCCGCCGGCCCGGCGCGTTCCCCGGCGGCCGGCCGTTCCCGGGCACCGGTGCTGCCGCCCGGCGAACGCGAGCTCGTCCGGATTCTCCTCGAATGCGGGGAGGCGTGGCGGCGGAAGATCTTGGATCTCGTCGATGGTGAGCTTCTGCGCTCTCAGATTGCACGTCAGATCTTCGACCAGCGCCGGTCTGCGGATCCGATAGCGGGCACCGATGCGGTCAGGACGCTGAT
>WGCW01000072.1 GCA_015493585.1 Acidobacteriota bacterium | reverse complement strand
GCGCCTGCTGTTAGTTGAGAGGAGACGAGATCCTTCGCAGCGCGCCTTCGGCGCACCGCTCAGGATGACAGGAGGAGGCGTCATTCTGAGGAGGCGAAGCCGACGAAGAATCTGGGCGGGGGAGGCCAGCTCTGCTTCCATCCCGTGTCGACCGTTCAGCACAAAACCTTCCGGCCCCCTCCCAGATCCTTCGCGGCGCGCCATTGGCACGCCGCTCAGGATGACATTAAGGGGGGGTCCCGCGATGGGAAAAGACGGTCGATCCGGCTCTCGCTCCCGCTCGTGGCTGGGTAGCATTATGGGGGCGTTGCGAGATGGCGGATGCGTTCGCCCCCGACTGGGGACGTGACGAGCCACTGTCTTTCTCGGCGCTCCCTGCGTTCTCCGCGAGACACGTCCTGAGCGGGCGGGGGGAGGGAATATTGAACACTGTCCCCAACTCGGGCATTCGGACACAGTTTCTCGACGTTGCGCGTTCTCAGTATGTTACGCTACTTTCTCCCACGTCATGCACTTGCTGTTCCTTGAGAGCCGGATGTGACTGCCACGTTGACTGACCACCACCCATCCGTCGCGACGAAGCGCTGCGATGACCTGCCGGTGTCCGGCCACGGGCACCTTGGTCACACGGCGACCTCGACGATCTCCGCCCGTTCGTCGAACACACCGTCGTCATCCACCGGTTCGAGGTAGAGAAGGACCACTTCCGGAATGGGGCGAGAGCCCTGTACGGCTCTCTCCTTCGCCGATGAAGCCAAGAATCGCCGCACCCGATGGTGCAACCTTGGGGCCGGTTTCCCCGATCAATGACCGGAGGACGGATGGCGAACGTCCGGTATACTCCAGGGAGGACACGATGCAGTTTGCATTTCACCCGTACGGCCTGATCGACATCCTGTTGATCCTGTTGATCCCGGTCGCCGCGTTGGCTTTCGTCGCCGTGGTGATCTGGCTCGTGGTCCGGAACGCAGCCCGGCGCCGGGACGCGCTCAACCGCGAACGGCTGGCCGCGTTGGAGCGCGGCATTCCGCTCCCCCCCGAGGCGTTTTTTGAACACCGTTCCCGCCGGGTCGGCAACACCCTCAAGGCTGGCATGGTCGAGCTCGCCGTCGGCGCCGGGATCGTCATCATGGGTTTGCTGGGCAGTCCCAACAGCCGCTTCGCGGGAGCTGGGATCGTGGTGATCCTCCTCGGCGTGGCCCACATCATCTACTGGGTGGTCCGCGGCCGCAGGGAGTGGGAGGAGGCTCGTGCTGCGGATCTCGAGCTGGCCAGAGCCCAGGCCGCGGCGCTGGCCTCCGCAGGAAAGCATGAGAACGGCGCATCCCAATGAGCCAGGAGGAGTCCGGCAGGTGGAACGGGGACCAGGCCCTGGCCGCCCGTTGTCTGGCCGGCGAGGAGGCGGCCTGGAGGGAGCTGGTGGCGCGATACGGCGGCAGGATCTACGCCCATTGCCGGATGGCTGGCCTCGCTCCCGCCGACGCCGAGGACGTCACCCAGGAGGTCCTGATTTCGTTGCTGTCCTCCCTCGGGACGTACCGCGGATGCGCGCTGTCCACCTGGCTGTACCGGCTGACCCGCCGCCGCATCGCCGACCACTACCGGTCGCCCCAGCGGCGCATGGTGCCGGTGGAGGAGCCACGAAAGCAGGAGACCACCGGGGCTCCGGCCGCCCGCAGCGGCCTGGAATCATCGGCCTCAGCGGCGGCAGAGGCGGCGCGCGCCCGGCAGGCCCTCGGCAAGCTGCCGGAGCCCACCCGGTCCATCCTGACCGCGTACTACCTGTACGAGACGCCGGTCCGCGAGATCGCTGGGGAGATGAAGATGCCCATCAACACGGTAAAATCGCACCTGCACCGCGGGCGCAAGGCGCTGCGCAGCATGCTGGAGGAACGCCATGACCTGTGAGGATCTCGAGCTGCGTCTGTACGACGAGGACTGCCGGCGCGCACTGCTCGGCCACGCTCCGGTTCCCCGCGACGTCGCGGATCACCTGGCCGGCTGTGCCGCCTGCCGCGAGGTCTGGGCCGAAGCCGCCCGTGAGACCGTTCGTCTTACCCGGGATCTGCCTATGGCGCCGCCGCCATCACTTGCTGAGAACCTCGCAGCGGCTACCGGCCGCCCGGCCGTGCGAGCGATCGCCGGGTGGGACGATGCCGGGGCCGCGATCGTTGCCGGGGCCGTTGTTCTGATCGCCACGGCACTGATCCCCGGCGCCGGCCCGCTCTGGCAGTGGGCGGGGGTTTGGACCGGCGCCGCGTGCGGCTTTGCTGCCTCCGTGCTTGACCGGAACGTCCCGCTGCTCCCGGACTTCCTGCCAGGCTGAGGCGCGGACGAATCAGGCCGTCGGCTGGGCTCGCTACACCAGAGCGGCCCGCGACTCCGGGTCCACATCGCTCGACCCCCGCTTGAAGGCGCCCGGCGAACCCGGTAGCATCGCGGCGCGGGCGGCACCGGTTACGACGCCGCCGGGGAGGCAACGGCATGGCAGGATCCGAGCTCGTCACAAACGCCGCGGGACGCCTGGTTCCCATCGAGGTCAACGGCGCCGGGCAGGTTCCATTCGCCGGCGTTGGCGGTCACCGGCCGTCCGGACGGAAGGTAGGGCCGAAGATCGCCACCTGCCTCGACTACCCGCCAGATGGCGACAAACGCGCCGCATCACTCGAGGAGGCGCTCAAACGTGTCGGAGCCGAGGATGGGATGGTCGTCTCGACCCACCATCATCTGAGAAACGGCGACGCCGTCGCGAACATGGTCTTCGACACGGCGGCCCGGATGGGACTTCGAGACCTGATGTGGTTCCCGTCGGCATCGTTCCCCGTTCACGCCAATCAGATCCAGCACCTGGAATCCGGCGTCATCCATCACATCGAGGGCTCGATGAACGGCCCGCTCGGAGATTACTGCACGGCGGGCAAGATGCGCGGCATGGGCGTCCTGCGCTCCCACGGCGGCCGCTGGCAGGCGATCCAGGACGGCGAGGTCCACATCGACGTCGCCGTGATCGCCGCACCGACGGCCGATCCGTTCGGCAACGCCAACGCCCTGAACGGACCGGCGGCCTGCGGCCTGCTCGGATTTGCGCTCGCCGACTCGATCTACGCCGAGAAGGTCATCGTCGTGACCGACAACCTCGTTCCGTTCCCCTGTCTGCCGTGGCAGATTCAGGGCAACAACGTCGACGTCGTCGTCGAGGTGCCCTCGATCGGCGATCCGTCAAAGATCGTCTCGGGAACGACGCGCGTGACCCAAAGCCCCGACCGCCTCCGCATCGCCGAGCTCGCCGCCCGCTTCTGCGCCGAGACCGGGATCATGCACGACGGCTTCTCCTTCCAGGCGGGCGCGGGCGGGACGACGCTGGCGTTTGCCATCTACCTCCGGGATCTGATGAAAGATGCCGGCGTGACCGCCAGCTTCGCCCGCGGCGGGTCGACCAAGTACATGGTGGACATGCTGCGCGAGGGGTTGATCGGCGCCATCCTCGACGGCCAAACGTTCGACCTCGACGGCGTCACCTCGATGCGCGAGGATCCACGCCACGTCGACACCTCTCCGTTCACCTCGTACAACTTCCACGGCAAGGGCAATTTCGCCTCGATGGTCGATGTCGCCGTGCTTGGTGCAACCCAGGTCGACGTCGACTTCAACGGCAACGTTGTCACCCACTCCGACGGACGGCTGCTCCACGGCATCGGCGGCTGGCAGAACTGCCTCGCCGCAAAGACAACGATGCTCCTCGTCCCCTCGTTCCGCGACCGGATCCCCGTGATCGTCGACGAGGTGACGACGCTCTGCGGCCCCGGCGAGCTGATCGATGTCGTCGTCACTGAGCGCGGCATCGCCGTCAACCCGCGGCGAACCGACCTGCTCGACGCGGTCCGTGGCTCGGATCTCCCCATCCGGGACATCCACGACCTCAAGGCCGACCTCGACCGGATCTGCGGCATCCCCGAAACGCCGCCCCGGACCTCCGACCCCGTCGCCATCGTCAAGTGGGTCGACGGCACCGTCCTCGACACCGTCTGGAGGATCGAGTAGCGGCCCGCACTGGTTGGGCACGCCTTGGCAGGGGTCGTGGCACGAGCCGCCCGTGCACGTTTCGCCGTTCTGGCAGGATTGTGGTGTGCTCCATTCCCAGCACCCGCTCGTGGCGTTCTGGACGCACTGCTCCTCGTGCCCCGCGTCCGGGTAGCAGCGCGTCTCGCTCTCGTTGCACGCGTGTGCACGTCACATCCTGCACACAACTATCCCCCGACCAGTGAAAGCCAGGGGAGCAGGAGTAACAAATACGACTGTTGCTACAGTAATGGTCGGTGTGTGTGACGGTGTGCCCAGGGTTGGAACTGAGGCAGAGCGTGTCTGCCATGTTGCT
>WGCW01000071.1 GCA_015493585.1 Acidobacteriota bacterium | reverse complement strand
CTCCTTGTCATCCTGAGCGACTTCGCTCCCCTGTCATCCTGAGCCACCATACCCTCCCGCTGTCATCCTGAGCCACCATACCCTCCCGCTGTCATCCTGAGCCGAAGGCGAAGGATCTGGGAGGGGGACTCGGATGCACCGGCGATGCCTTGTCGCCTCTGTGGCCAAAACGGGCTCGCGGCCCTCGTCAAAACCCCAGAACTGGCGACAGTGTTCAATAGCCGACCCACGCGCAGAACGCGGCGTCCGAGCGCGAATGCAGGTTCGTCCTCTCTGCGCTCTCTACGACCTCCGCGGTTAGATTCTCCAAATGGATCTTCACGAGATGGGGACAGTGTTGAACATCTGACTGCCGTGGCTTTTTCCCCGTCCGCCCAAGGAAGCTTCTCGCAGAGAACGGCGGCGGCGCTGAGGGGATCTTGGTGCGTGAGCGATCGTGGCAGCCTTCGGGGGGCGGGTTGCGTGAAGGACGTAATACTGGCCCACCCTCGGCCAGATCCTTCGCCTTCGGCTCAGGATGACGGGGGAGGGAAGGCTTCACCTCCGGCACGCGACTCAGGATGACAAGGCAGGGATGGCTGGGCCTCTGCGTTTCATCCCTCTTCCCACCGGTCCCGCAAAAGTCAAGCAGCGGCCCATAGCGCAGCAATCTCATTGATAGGACCGGCACACCATCCGTGCCCTTCAGGCGTACAATCATTGCCGGCTTGAGACAGGCACGAACCGGCCGAACCCTCCGGAGTGTGGTTCAGCAGCTCGAGCCCGTATGACGCCCACAAGGTCCCGGGCGCGTGCACACCGGATGGCGCGAACGGCCGCGGGGGAGGATCATCATGGGCTACCGGTTCTGGAGACGTGTCAAGATTGCCCCTGGGCTTACTTTGAACCTCAGCAAGTCGGGGCCATCGCTATCGGTAGGACCGAGGGGGGCAAAGCTCACGGTCGGTGCACGGGGAAAGCGAGCGACCGTGGGCATTCCCGGCACTGGGCTCTTCTACACGACCCGGCTCGACGCCGGCCACGCGACGGCGAGGCAGCCGCGCCCCACCTCACCACGCCGAAGCCGCCTCGATCCCGGTTTCTTTGCGAAGTTGCTGATGTCCGCCGATGAAAAGGAATTCGTGGCCGGGTGTCAGGCGCTCGTCTCCGGAGATGACGAGGCGGCGCTCGGTCAGTTCAAACAAGCTCTGCATCTGGCCGATGCGGCCTATCTTGCCGGGTTCATCGAGCTCAAGCTCAACCGGCTGAAAGAAGCCGCAGCGGACCTGCTTCTGGCGATGGACATGAGCGATCAGCTGGGGTCATACCTGTCAAAGTATGGCATCGACGCCACCATGACGCTCTCCATTACTGACGAAATCCACGTTGACGTCGGGGCGGATCTCCGCGGCGTGCTCCTCGCCCTCGTGGAGATCTACCAGCGGTTCCAACAGTGGCACGATGCGATCGCCTGCCTGGAGCGGTTACAACGGCTTGAACCCGGCGATCCCGTCATCACCCTCTCGCTTGTTGAGTTGCTCCTGACCGAGGCGCCATCGGACCCGAAGACGCTCACGAGGATTGTCGAGCTGACCGCGAATGTCGCCAACGAAAGCGCAGTCCACACCGCCATCATGCTCTACAAGGCGCGGGCGTTACGCGGACTCAGCATGCTCGATGCCGCCCGGGAGACGCTGACGGCCGCGCTGCGGCGGAAAAAGGGCCGACCAGCCGGCCTGCTCAAGGCTGTGCGCACCGAGCGAGCGCTGGTGTACGAGGCTCAGGGACGGCACCGGCAAGCCCGGGCCGAATGGGAGAGGCTCTACGCCGAAGCGCCGGACGATCCAGAGATCGCGGCTCACCTCAAAGGCTGAACCCCCGGGCTACAGCCATCGCGCGATCAAGGCAAGGATGATACCGGCGTAGGTGGCAGCAGCCAGGTCATCGATCATGATGCCAAGACCACCGGGCAGGCGCTCGAGCCAGTGGACGGGCCAGGGTTTGACCACGTCGAAGAGCCGGAAGAGCAGGAAACCGGCGAGAACGAAGACGGCAAAGTTCCACTGGTGGGCCGGCGTAAAGCGGATCAGGCCGATGAGAATGGTCAGCCACTGACCAGCGACTTCGTCGATCACGACGGGGCCGGGGTCTTCAACACCCCGGCGGCGGGACTCAGTACCGGCGGCCCAGATGCCAACGGCGGTCGCCACAATGACACCAAGCGCGGTCAGCCATGCCAGATCGCTGATCCTCGCAACGACGAGCGTCAGCAGGAGCCAGAGGACAGCCGCCGGGAGCGATCCGGCGAACGTTCCGGGAGCGGCGACGTGGTCCCCGAGCCCCCCTGTCGTCGCCAGGAGATAGGCCAGCCTGAGAGCGCGTCGCCCGGTGCGTCGAGGTGCAGGTGATGCCTTCATGCGAACATGGTACCGCGGCCCGGTCAATCCCGCGCTCCGAGGTGCGCGACGAGACGGCGATGAAACCCGCCGAGGTCGCCCGAGGAGCAGGCGAGAACAACGTCACCCTCCTCCAGCATCGGCGCTACGAGCTCCACGAGGCCGGTGCCTGCGTCCGGCGCCCACCCCTCAACACCGCGCGCCGCCAACGCCGCGATGACGGCGTGCCGGTCGAGCCGTTCGTCCTCTGGCAACCGGCCCGCGTGGTAGACCGGCGCGAGCACCACGATATCTGCGCCGGAGAGCGCGCCAGCGTAGGCATCCTGGAAGAGACGGCGCCCGGCTGTCAGCGAACGCGGCTCGTAGACAACGACGAGCCGGCGGCCCGGCCAACGCTCCCGGGCGGCGGCAATCGTGGCGGCCAGTGCGGTCGGATGGTGGGCAAAATCATCGACCACGGTGATCCCGTGGACCTCACCAACGATCTCCATCCGCCGCTTGACACCCGGGAATCGTGCCAACGCGGCCAGCGCGGCGTCAGGGGGCGTTCCGGAGATCACGGCGCCGGCGAAAGCCATCGCCGCATCCTGGAGGTTGTGCCCGCCAAAGAGCGGAACGTGGAGGCGGACCTGTCCCCCGCTCCAGACGATCTGCGCCGATGCGCCTTCCGGACCCGACACGATATCCGAAACGCAGAAGCTGTGCTTCGAGGACGGACCGACCGTGACGATGTGGGCCGTGGCGTCGCGGACCGCATCGAGCGCCCGTGCGCTCCAGGCGTTGACGATAACGAACCCACGGGGCGGTACCTGCGCCGTTCCGGCGCGGAACGACGTCAGAACGGCATCCAAGGAGGGGTAGATATCGGCGTGGTCGTACTCGACCGGACCGAGGAGAAAGATCTCGGGACGGTAGTGCAAGAACTTCGGCCCGCGATCGAAGAACGCCGTGTTGTACTCGTCACCCTCGATGACCATCAGCGGGCCATGCCCCAACCGGAACGAGCAGCCGCTCCACGACAGAACGCCGCCGACGAGCGTGGTCGGATCGGCGCCGGAATCTTCCAGAATCCATGCGAGCAACGATGTCGTCGTCGTCTTCCCGTGTGTTCCAGCGACAACAATCGATCGCCGGCCCTGGGCCAGCAGGTAGTGGGCGACGGCCTCCGCCTGGGAGAGGGCGGGGATGCGCCGGCGCAACACCTCTTGAACTTCGGGGTTCTCTCGTCCGACGGCGTTCCCGATGATGACGCGATCAAGGCCTTCAGGAATCGCAGTCGGGTCAAAACCGAGGCGCACGGGGATTCCGGCATCCTCCAGGACAGTGCTCATCGGCGGATAGAGCACGGAATCGACCCCCATCACGCGGTGGCCGGCGAGCTGCAACAATCCGGCGAGGGAGGCCATCGCGGTTCCACCGATCGGGAGGAAGTAGATGCGCTCTCCGGCGTGGTACGTCTCTTGCAAAGATTTCTCCAAGCTGGGGTTGCCCAGAGTTCCGGGAAACCCTAAGATAACGCGTGCTCATGTGGAGCATACCACGAAGGAGGATCCACAATGCTGAGAAAGACCGCGCTTGTACTTTTCTCTGCCGCGCTCCTTGCGGCTCCGTCAGCCGTGCTCGCCCAGGAAACGGCTGCCCACGGTCCGAAGATGGATGTCCCTGTCAAGGTCAAGGACTTCGGCGTCGTTCCACAGGGTAAAAAGCTCCATGCGACGTTCCAGATCGTCAACGATGGTGATCAGCCGCTCGTGATCCAGGCCGTCCGGCCGACGTGCGGGTGCACGGTCGCCAAGTTTGACCGGAAGGTTGCCCCCGGGCGGGCCGGACTGGTCAAGGCGACGGTGGACACGACTGAGTTTACTGGGCCGATCACAAAATCGCTCCTGGTGCTGACCAACGATCCGCAAACGCCAACGACCACGTTGGTGATCAAAGCGATCGTTCATCCTTATCTTGAGGTGCTGCCCCGTCCGCTCGTCCGGTTCAACGTGCTCCAAGGAGAGACATCGACCCAGGAAGTCACGATCGTCAGTGACAGCAATGAAGACTTCAAGGTCACCAAGGTCCAGCCAAGCGTTCCGTTCATCACGGCATCAGTCCGGAAGCTCGGACCGGATGAGCTGATTGCCGGCAAGTACAAAACGCAGTACCGCGTGACGTTGAAGGTCGCCAAAGATGCCCCAATCGGCCCGGTCAACGGCATCGTCACGATCCATACGACCCATCCCCACGCCAAGACGGTCCAGGTCAGAGTGTACGGCGTCGTCCGCTCACTCCTGTACGTGACACCCTCCCAGATCCAGTTCGGTACGGTCTCGGCCAAGGTCAAGCCGGGACGAAACGTCATCATCGTCAGTAACCGCTCCAAGCCGGTCAAAGTCACGAAAGCAACGGTCGGGGACACCGCATTTACGACATCGATCATGCCGATCGAGGAGGGCCGCCGCTACGAAGTCTCGGTCATCGTGTCGCCGAAGGCGGCACCGGGGCTCCATGCCACAATGCTCGTGATCCATACGACCGATCCGGCGCACCCCGAGCTCAAGGTGCCGGTGCGCGCCAACATCAAGAAGTAACGCTCGCGGTGCCATCGATGCGGCGGGACCCCGGTGGGCCCCGCCGTTTTTCTCATTCCGCAGGGGGGAGAACGGCAGATATGACCTCAAAGATCCGGACGTTGGACTGGGACGATGATGCGCTCCTGCTCCTCGATCAGCGCCAGCTCCCGCTGCGCACGGCGTGGGTCCGTTGTGCCACGGCGGACGATGTGGCCAGCGCGATCCACGGCCTCGTCGTCCGCGGCGCGCCCGCCATCGGCGTTGCCGCCGGCTACGGCATGGTCCTGGCTGCATTCACGGATCCCTCCGATGCAGCGCTCGAAGAGGCAGCCTCACGTCTCAAGGCCGCACGGCCGACCGCGGTCAACCTCGCGTGGGCCGTTGACCGCGTGCTCGACGTCATCCGGTCAGAGCCACCTTCAGACCGGGCTGCTCGCGCCCTCACTGAAGCCCGGCACATCGAGGCGGAGGATGCCGCCGCGTGCCTCCGCATGGCGGCATTCGGGGCGGACCTCCTCCCTGGGGACGAACCGGTCGAGCTGATGACCCACTGTAACGCCGGCGCTCTGGCGACCGCCGGTGTTGGCACCGCCCTCGGGGTCATCCGCGAGGTTGCCGCCCGCGGGCGGTTGCAGCGGCTCTGGGCGCCCGAAGCGCGGCCCGTGCTCCAGGGCGCACGCCTGACCGCCTGGGAAGCGATGCAGGACGGTCTTCCGGTCACACTGATGGCGGACACGGCCGCAGCGAGCGTGTTGCGGTCCGGGAGGGTCGCGGCGGTGTTCGTCGGGGCCGACCGGATCGCGGCGGACGGGTCAGTCGCGAACAAGGTCGGGACCTATCCCCTGGCCGTCGTCGCCTCGCGCCACGGCGTCCCCTTCTACGTAGTGGCGCCGGTCTCGACCGTCGACCTCGACGCGCCGTCCGGCGAGGCCATCCCCATCGAAGAACGCGACGCCGACGAGGTCCGCCAGATCCGCGGCGTGGCGATCGCGCCCCCCAATGTCACCGTCTTCAATCCGGCATTCGACCTCACACCGCCCGAGCTCGTGACGGCCATCGTGACCGACCGCGGTATCGCCCGTCCGCCCTACGGCGAGACCCTCGCGGCCCTGCTCTGACCATGAACGGCGCGCCGGTCCCCCGCACGCTGGGCATCGAGAGCTCCTGCGACGAGACGGCGGTCGCCGTGCTCGATGGCGAGGGGCGGGTTGAGGCGCACGTACTTGCCAGCCAGATCGAGGCGCACGCCCCGTTCGGCGGCGTCGTGCCGGAGCTCGCGTCGCGAGAACATCTGAAGGCGCTGCCACTGTTGGTCCCAGCCGCCCTCGAACAAGCACGGGGCAAGATCGGACTGGTTGCGGTGACCGCTGGCCCAGGGCTGGTCGGCGCGCTTCTGGTCGGCGTCCGGTTTGCAGCGGCGTTCGCCTGGGCGCGCCGCCTGCCTTTGGTCGCTGCCGATCATCTTCAGGGACACCTGGTCTCGCCGTTCCTTTCGCTCGACGGGGAGCCTGCGCGGCCAATCCCCTCGAAGGTGTTGGCCCTCGTTGCATCGGGCGGGCACTCGAGCTGGTACCTGATGGACGCCACCGGCACGGCCGAGAGGCTGGGCCGGACCCGCGACGACGCCGCGGGCGAGACCTTCGACAAAGTCGCCCAGGTGCTCGGCCTGCCATACCCCGGCGGTCCGGTCATTGACCGGCTCGCCAGACGTGGTGATCCTGGCGCGGTCCCGCTCCCACGGCCCCGGATCAAGGGCGTTCCATTCGACTTCTCATTCTCCGGGCTTAAATCGGCCGCGATCCGGTGGATCCGCGCCGAACGGCTCGAAGACGCCGGAGCGCGAGAGGATATCCCGCAGCCGGTGTATGATCTTCTCGCGTCATTCGAGCGGGCGGTCGTCGATCAACTGCTGCGGCCGCTGCCCGAGCTGGCCCGCCTCCACAGGCCGGAGATGATTACCGTGTCTGGAGGAGTCGCCGCCAACAGCCTGCTGAGGCGCAGGTTGACGGAGGCCGGATGGGACCTCGGGGTCGAGGTCGTGCTCCCGCCGCCCGCACTGACGACGGACAACGCCGCCATGATCGCGCGCGCGGGACAGTTAGCCTTCGCGCGCGGCGAGCGGCAGGACCCGCGGCGTTTCGACGCCCGGCCCAGTACGAAGTGGCAACCGCCCGGGATGCGCAGGAAGCGATGAAGACGTCAAAGATCCGGAACTTTTCGATCATCGCCCACATCGACCACGGGAAATCGACCCTGGCCGATCGCATTCTGGAGCTGACGTCAGCGGTGTCCGCGCGCGAGATGAAGGAGCAGCTCCTCGACGATATGGACCTCGAACGCGAGCGTGGCATCACGATCAAGGCGCATGCCGTCAACCTGATGTACGAGGCCGCCGATGGCGAAACCTACCTGTTCAACCTGATCGACACGCCCGGTCATGTCGACTTTTCGTACGAAGTGTCACGGTCGCTCGCGGCGTGTGAAGGGGCGCTCCTGGTCGTCGACGCCACCCAGGGGGTCGAGGCACAAACGCTGGCAAACGCCTACCTCGCGCTCGACAACGACCTTGAAATCATCCCCGTCATCAACAAGATCGATCTGCCCTCCGCAGATCCGGACCGGGTCGCCGAGCAGATCGAACAGGTCGTCGGCCTGCCGGCCGAGGACGCCCTGCACGTCTCAGCCAAGACCGGCGAGGGTGTCCGGGAGGTTCTCGAGGCCCTGGTGGAGAAGGTGCCGCCGCCACGAGGTGAAGCCGGGATGCCGCTGCGCGCGCTCCTCTTCGACGCGTGGTACGACCCGTACCGCGGCGTGTGCTGCTTGATCCGCGTCCGCGAGGGGCAGATCGCCATCGGCCAGAAGATCCGCTTCATGGCGGGCGGCTCGACGTTCGACGTCGAGGAGCTTGGGCACTTCACGCCGAAGCCCGAACCGGCGCACCGCCTCGGTCCCGGCGAGGTTGGCTTCATGTTCGCCAACATCAAAGACCTCCATCAGACGCGGATCGGCGATACGGTCACAAGCGAGCGCGACCCAGCCGCAGAGCCGCTTCCCGGCTTTGAGGAGGCCAAACCGGTGGTCTTCGCCGGCCTCTACCCGGTCGACTCCGCCGACTACCAGGACCTCAGGGACGCCCTCGACAAGCTCAGCCTCAACGACGCGTCTCTCAGCTTCGAACCCGACACCTCACAGGCCCTTGGGTTTGGATTCCGGTGCGGGTACCTGGGGATGCTCCACATGGAGATCGTTCAGCAACGTCTCGAACGCGAGTTCGGCCTGAACCTGATCACGACCGCTCCCAGCGTCCGCTACCGTGTCGAGACCACGGCCGGTGAGGTGCTCTGGGTCGACAACCCGAAGGACCTCCCCGATGCCGGGGCCATCGCCACGATCGCCGAACCGATGATCGAGGCGACGATCCTGACGCGGTCGGATTCGGTCGGTCCGATCCTCAAGCTGTGCGAGGAACGGCGCGGGGAGCAGAAGCGCCTGGAGTACGTCGGGCCGGAGCGGGTACTGATCGAGTACCGGCTGCCGCTGGCCGAGGTCGTGATGGACTTTTACGACAAGCTCAAGAGCTCTTCCCGGGGCTATGCCTCGTTCGACTACCAGCTGACCGGGTATGAGCCGGGGAACATGGTCAAGCTCGACGTGCTCGTCAACGGGGAGCCCGTCGACGCCCTCTCCGTCATCGTGCACGCCGACCAGGCGTATAACCGGGGGCAGGCGCTCGTCTCCAGGCTCAAGAAGGTCATCCCCCGGCAGCTCTACGAGGTGGTCATTCAGGCCGCCGTCGGGCGCAGGGTGATCTCCCGGGCGGTCGTCAAGGCGCTGCGCAAGAACGTCCTGGCCAAGTGTTACGGCGGCGATATCACGCGGAAGAAGAAGCTGCTCGAGAAGCAGAAGGCGGGCAAGAAGCGGATGAAGAAGATCGGCCACGTGGAGGTGCCACAGGAGGCCTTCCTCGCGGTGCTCAAGATGGAGGATTCATGAAGAAATCGGCGACGCGCGAGTATTACGAAGCGATTCTGGTCGCGGTCATCTTTGCGCTTTTTCTGCGGACGTTCGTGTTCGAGAATTTCAAGATCCCATCAGGATCGATGGAGAACGACCTCCTGATCGGTGACCATCTCGTTGTCAACAAGTTCATCTACGGTCCGCATTTTCATACGATCCTCGACAAGCTGCTCCCGTTCCGGGAGCCGCGACGGGGCGATGTCGTCGTCTTCAAGTTTCCCGAGGACCCCTCGCGGGACTTCATCAAGCGCTGCATCGGCCTGCCCGGGGACGTCGTTGAGGTCCGGCGCAAGCAGCTCTACGTCAACGGGAAGCTCCAGCACGAGCCGTACGTCATCCACAAGGATCCAATGGTCTATCCGGACTCTCCGATGGTCCCCCCGAGTTTGCGGCTCAGGGACAACTTCGGGCCGTACACCGTGCCGCCTCACAGCATCTTCTGCATGGGCGACAACCGCGACAACTCCCTCGACTCCCGGTTCTGGGGACCGGTCCCGAGAGACTACCTCCAGGGACGGGCGGTCCTGATCTACTGGTCGTGGGAGGCCAAGCCGAACGACTGGCAGTGGCGCGGCTTCGGCCACCGTTTCAAACAGCTCGCGAACGTCTTCCTCCACTTTTTCACGAGGACTCGCTGGAACCGGACGTTCAAGTTCATCCGCTGACGGGCGACTCCCAGATGAGCACGATTTCCCGTGCGACGACGTCGGCGCGCTTGGGACGGATGGCGGCCTCATCGATCCGCCCAGCCTTCTCTTCCGAGGCGGCGGCGATCGCATCGATCTCGTCCTGAAGATCACCGGCAAGCTGAGCAAGCTCGTCTTCGATCCGCTTGATTTCGGACACGGACTCGTCGACCTCCGCCTCGGCACGCTGGCGCATCCGCCGCTTCTCCGCAGCACCTCGCGTCCTTGATGCGGCCCGCCGTGCGGCCCCGCGGAGTCCACCGGAGCCCAGCAAGACTGACATCAGCCCCTCGACGACCCCGAGATTCTCCTGGGCCTTCCGGGCTTCGAGATCCCGCTGATCGCGCTCGAGCTCCTCCCGCTCGCGCTCAAGACGCCGTTTGAGCGTCTCCATCTTGCGCTCGAAGCGCCGGCGCACGCGATCCTGGGCCGCGTCGTCGGCATGGTCAGCCACGTCGAGACAGCGTTCCCGGAACGCCTCAGGCGCCTCCCCAGGCTTTGCCGCGAGCTTGAGCGCGCGGTTGACGAGCACGGTGACCGGACGCCTGGCCCGCCAGGTCCCGAACGACCGCCCGGCACGTTTGGCCTCCTGAGCGAGCTTCGGCGGTACCGATGCCGGGAAACGCATGCCCTCCGGTACCGTTTTTGCAAAACCGGGATCATCGTCGAGCACACTCCCCTCCTCCCAGAGGATCTGGCCGTCATCATCGATGGGGAAACGCCACCGCTCCTCGATCGTGCGCAGCAGGTTGAGGCTGCGGCGCTCGATCGTGACGGCATCCGCCACGAAGAGCCACGGCCGTGCAGGTGCCGGGCCTGGAGCCGGGACGTACCGGACGGGCACACCCGCATCGAAGACCGGCGGATGGTCCACCCCTTCCGGCCGGGCGGCAGCTTCGGATGATCGAGGGGGTTCGGGCGCCGGTCCCGCTGGCACGGCGGTCCGCGGACCGAACTGCCCGATCAACGGCCCAAGCTCGGCAGCGGCTACCGGACCCCTTAGGTAGCTCATCGCCCAGCGGCTGGAGAAGACGCGCACGCGCTTTGTGGAACGAACGTCGTCCAGCAGGAACTGCCGCTTCGCAAGCCCCGCAACGACATCACCAGCCTCGCGGCCATCGGAAAGCGTGTGCAGGCCGAGCCCCTCGAGCGCCCGCGCGCGGTCGCGCTCGGTGATCAACCGGCCGACCAGCTTGACGCCCGCATTCCCAAGCGCCTTGTAATCGAGATCCACCGGATTCTGCGTCGCCAGCCAGGCGCCAACACCGAAGGCCCGCCCCTGCTTGAGCAAGGTCAGCAACGGCCGCTTCGTCGGCGGGCTCGCCGGGTACGGCGGCAGAATCCCCTGCACCTCGTCGACGTAGAGCAGCGCCCGCAGACTCCCCGACGCCGGCTGAGCCCGCATCCAGGCGACGAGCTCCGTGAAGAGCAGCGTCATCGCGAAGAGGCGCTGCTCTTCTTCGAGATGGGCCAGAGAGACCACCGTGGCACGGGGATCCTCCCGCGTCCCGAGAAGCTCCAGCATCTCCAACGGCACACCCGTCGTCCACGCGGTAAACGCCGGACTGGCCAGCAACGTGTTGAGGGCCAACACGAGCTCCTTCCGGTCCTTCCGCGGATACACCGTCTCCACCGGCAACACCCCAAGCTTTTCCAGCGGCGGATCAGCGAGATTCGCCAGCACCCTGGGAAGATCGGCCTGCTCCCCGCGGCGCCAAAGCTCCATCAGCACGTTGCCGACGAGAACCATGTCCCGGTCGGTCAACGGATCACCGCCGCGTCCAACGAGTGAAAGCAGCGCCCCAGAAACACCCTCGACCCGGTCCCTCGCCGCGTCGGGGGCGCCTGCCGGATCCCAGCCCGTGGGCGCCGACAAGCTTGGGAGCACGTCGAGCGGCACGCCACCCGCCAAACCGGGCGTGACGAGCTGCCATCTGACGCCCGAGGCGACGGCTGCGATGTCATCTCCGCCGAGGCCAGATCTCTCGAGACCCGTTCGCCACAGCTCCGCCGTCCGCTCCGCGGCCTGCCTGTCGCCCGCCTCGTCCGGCGGCAGCCACGGCAAGAAATCGTCCGGCTGGAGCTTGGGGAAATGCAGCAGCAGGTTGATCATGTCGCCCTTGAGATCGATCACCAGCATCGGAATGCCACGCCGCGCAAGCTCCTCCAGCGCAACGATGCCCAGTCCCGTCTTGCCCGAGCCGGTCATGCCCAGGCACACGGCATGGGTCGTCAGATGGTCGCTGTCCAGGCCGAGATGCTCATCCCCTTCAACGCCCAGATACAGTGTGCCGTCCCCCATTTCAAACCTCCAAAAACTGAGAACCGGTCCTGGGAACGAGTGTACACGTCCCCGGACCGAGCGCCCGGGTCTCCACCCTCCGGCCGGGTCCCAGCCGTCATCCTTCTTCAGGCATCGTGCGGTTCAGCGGGCGCCAGCGAGGGTGCGGTAGGCTTCCTCAGCCCGGTACGAAGAACGGACGAACGGGCCGGCAATGACCTCAAGCCCCAACTTCCGGCCTTCCCGTTCGAGGCCGGCGAATTCGTCCGGATGCCAATACCGGACGACCGGGATCTGCGCTGCCGTCGGCTGGAGGTACTGGCCGATTGTCACGATTTGGCACCCCGCGCCGGCGAGATCCTCGAGCACCTCGACGACCTCATCCCGGGTTTCTCCCAGACCCACCATGAGCCCGGATTTCCGGATCATCCCGGGCGCGGTCTCTGTCACCCGACGGAGAACCTCGAGGGCCCAGCCGTAACGCCCCGAGGGGCGGACGCTCCGGTAGAGGCGCGGCACCGTTTCTACGTTGTGGTTGTAGACGTCGGGTTGCGCCGCGATGATCCGGTCGACGAGCTCCATCTCCCCGCGGAAGTCGGGCGTCAGAACCTCGGTCGATGGAGGATCCGGGAGCTCCCGTAGTCCGGAAAGACAGGCAACGAACGCATCCGCACCTCCGTCCGGCAGATCATCACGGTCGACGGAGGTGATAACCACGTGATGAAGCCCCATGGCGCGCGCCGTCGCTACGAGCTTTGCCGGCTCATCCGGATCGAGCGGCCCCGGGCGGCCGTGAGCGATCGCACAGTAGGCGCAGTGCCGCGTGCAGATCGCACCGTTGATCAGGAACGTTGCCGTGTGACGGCTGAAGCACTCGGAGCGGTTCGGGCAGCGCGCCTCCTCGCAGACGGTGTACAGGCCGCCCTCCCGCATCTGGCGCTTGATCTCGTGCAGCTCTCCCAAGCGCAGCTTCTGTTTCCGGATCCACGGTGGGAGCACCGGCGCAGCATCTCTGACACCAAAGCTCACGGGACGACCACCCACGCGTCAGGAAAGCCTTCGGCCCGCATTCGCTGCATCACACGCCCGGCCGAGGCCCGGTCCGGGAGCGGCCCGACACGCAGTTTGTACAACACGTTGCCCGCCTCCGCCTTGACCTTGAGAACCTCCTGATGGCTCCGCGGAAAACCAAGTTTGGTCAGCCTCTGCCGCGCCTTCCGGATCTCGCCAGGGTGGCGGGCCGCAAGAACCTGCACCCAGAACCGCGGCACGGCCTTGGTCACGGCCTTCTGCACGGGCACGCGGCGCCGCACCGCCCTCCGGGCCTTCCGGACCGGCCGTGCCGTTGGCGTCGCAGTGGGAGCCGAAGTTGGCGTGAGAGTGGCCGGCTGCGTCGGGGACGGTGGCACGATCGTCGGTGTCGCCGTCGGCATGACAGAAACCACGGCGGTGGGTGATGGAGAGGGAAGCACGGTTTCGGGCAGAGGAGCCGCCGCCTGAGCCGTCCGCTGCCTAGGTGCCGTCGCCGAAGATCCGGCCCACGTCGACCACGCCGCGCCGTATCCCAGGACGAAGGCGACGATCACCAGCAGCGCGACGGCGATGATCAGCCACGTCAGCTGCCGCGCCGTCAGCTCGATCTGGTAGTAGGTTCTCGCCATGACCCCCTCAGGACTTGGATTTCGGCATCAGGCTCTCCAGCAGCTGGAGCGGCAACGGGAAGACAATCGTCGAGGAGTTGTCCGTCGAGATCTCGGTCAGCGTCTGAAGGTACCTGAGCTGGATGGAGACCGGCTGCTCCTCCATGACCTGAGCCGCTTCGGCCAGCTTCTTCGACGCCTCGAGCTCACCCTCGGCGTGAATGATCTTCGCACGCTTCTCCCTCTCGGCCTCGGCCTGACGTGCCATCGAACGCTGCATGTCCGCGGGCAGGTCGACGTGTTTGATCTCGACCATCGTGACCTTGACGCCCCAGGGATCGGAGTGCTGGTCGATGATCGATTGAAGTTTCAGGTTGAGCTTTTCGCGTTTGGACAGCAGATCGTCGAGCTCGACCTCGCCGAGAACCGATCGCAGCGTGGTCTGTGCGAGCTGGGACGTTGCGTAGATGTAATCCTCGACCTCGATGACGGATTTGACGGGGTCCATCACCCGGAAGTACACAACCGCATTGACTTTCACGGAGACGTTGTCACGCGTAATGACGTCCTGCGGCGGGATGTCATGAACGACCACGCGCAAGCTGACCTTGACGAGCCGGTCGATCGGCCACAAGACGAAGGTCGGCCCCGGGCCCTTCCCCTCGGACAGGACCCGGCCCAGCCGGAAGATCACGCCACGCTCATACTCCTTGAGAATGACGATCCACTTGAACAGCAAGAAAACGGCAACAATGATGACCAATCCGAGGCCAGATCCAAATGCGTGCATCAGACGTCCTCCCCCCTGTTTTCATCCGGTTGTTCCATGACCGGGGCGACGCGGAGCTCACCCCCATCGATCCGTTCCACCCGCACCCTGGTCCCCCGCGGCACGGGCTGGCCCTCGATCACGGCGTTCCAGTACTCCCCATGGACGAGCACCCGCCCCTTCGGCGCAAGGGGTGTGCGGGCCTCACCAACCTCGCCGATCAGCCCCTCGGCGCCGGTCAGAGGCCGGCGGCGGTGCAGCTTGACAACCCGCGACAGCAGGAAGATCACGACGAACGCGATCAGGAACGCCGTCGGAAGCACGACGGACAGGCTGACACGCATCGCCGGGATCGGTCCCGTGAACAACATCATCGATCCAAGGATAAACGAAATCAGCCCGCCCACCGTCAACAATCCGTAACTCGGCACCTTGACCTCAAGCACGAACAAGGCGATGCCAACGACGATCAGGCCAATCCCCGCCAGGTTGAACGGCAGAACTGAAAGCGAATAGAGCGCGAGCAGCATGGCGATGACCCCAACGACGCCCGGCGCAACCGCACCGGGGTGCGTCAGCTCGACGTAGATCCCAAGCATGCCCAGCGCCATCAACAGGTAGGCGATGTTGGGATTGGCCAGGGCGGAGAGCAACCTCTCCGCCTGCGAGGGCTCAACCTCCTTGATCGAGGCTGGTTCCAGGTGCAACGTCACCTTCGCCCCATCGAACCGCGTGACTGCCTTCCCGTCGAGCGACGCGATGAGCTCATCGAGCGAGGGAGCGACGGCATCGATCAGCCCATCTTTCAATGCCTCGCCGGCCGTGAACGATTCGCTTCCCGTGACGGCCTTCTCCGCGAGCGTGGGGTTGCGCCCGCGACGGCTGGTCAGGGCGCGGATCATCGCGGCAGCGTCGTTCGTCGCCTTTGTCCGCTCATCAGTTGGAATGTTCTTCCCCTGGCTCCCGACGGGGTGGGACGCCCCCGTGTTCGTCCCCGGCGCCATGGCGGCGACATCGGCCGATTCCAAGATGAAGAAACCAGCGGATGCCGCGCGTGCACCGGGCGGGGCGACGAAAACGGCGACGGGCACCGGAGACGACGTGATGGCCGACGTGATCCGGCGCGTGGAGGAGAGCAGCCCCCCCGGGGTATTGATCTGGATGACGACGAGCTTCGCATGATCAGACGCCGCCATCTCAAGGCCACGCTCGATGAAACGCCGTGAGGCCGGTTGGATGGTATCATCCAGATGGAGGCGGACGATTTCTCCCCCCCACGCCGGGAAGGCCACCAGCCCGGCCAGAAAGGTCATCACTACGGCGAATACGGTGCGCATCAAACGTTCTCGCCCCATCTTAGAGAGCTTCGCCCCCGGGAGCAAGTGGCGCTTTGCCCCTGTGGAGCGGCTGCTCCTCGGAACCTCCCTCGTGCTGACGATCCTGGCAATCATCGGGGGCGGGCAGGCGGATGCTGTCATCCCCAACCTCATTGCCGGTATCATCGTCCTCCTCCTCGCCGTTCGCTGGCTCGCCTCGGACACGCATGAAACGGCGCGCTGGATCCGGGAAATTCTTCCCTTTGCCATTCTCCTCAACATCTTCCAGAGCCTTGGCCCCATCATCACCACGCTCCGCCCCATCACATACGATCACTTCCTCATCGCATCTGATCACGCCATCCTCGGCGACCGGCTCTCCACGGCCCTCTGGTCCTCGCACCTGCCGTGGCCCATCACCGACACGCTGACGCTGGCCTACACCAGTTTCTACTTCCTGCCGTTTGCGCTCTACGTCTGGATGGCGGCCCATCGCCACCCGGAGCGGCAGTGGGTCATCACAGCGATCTTCTCGACCTTCCTGGTTTCCTACATCGGCTACTTCCTCTTCCCCGCGCTAGGGCCGCGGGCGACGGTTGCCGCGTCCTACTACCAGACACTCCCCGCCGGACTGATCGGCGGACCGGTCCGCCACCTCCTCGATATCCTCGAGAACACCAAGGTCGACGCCTTTCCGTCCGGCCACACAATGGTCACCCTCCTGACGCTCTACTTCGTGCAGCGCTACCGGCCCTCCTGGCTTTGGTTCTACATTCCGTGCTCCGCGTTCCTGATCGCTGCGACGATGCTCCTCGCCTACCACTACGTCACCGACGTCCTCATCGGGACTCTCCTCATTCCGATCGGCCCCTGGCTGGCGTGCCTGCTCTTCCCCTCCTTCGAATCTCTCGGCGCAGGCGCCGTACCTCCCGTACCCGGCCTGCGCTGGGTGCTCCGTTCCCGTAAAGCTCATCCTCCGCAAGAGTGATCAGCCGCCCGATCGCGGTGCCAGCCTGAGGCCAGGCCGACGCGGCGAGCGCACCGATCGTGCGCAGAGTCGCGCTCGCGGGCACGGCGTAGCCCTGCCGTTCGATCCTCCGTTCGAGCGTCTCGACGGCGCGTGCGGCCGGCCCCCGGACGATGCCGGTTTTCCCCGTTCTCCGTTTCCAAACCGCCCGGAGGACCGCTCCGGTCGCGGCGAGCAGCACGAGCAGCACACCACTGGCCGCGGATCTCCTCAACCCCGAGACCAGCCGGAGCGTCCCCTGGAGCACGCGTACCTGGTCCCTGAGATCGAAGGTCAGCACGGAGCGATCCCAGAAGAGCTCGATCCTGTCAGCCACCCAGCGCACGGCCTGCAAGCCACGTCCAAGCTGCACCGCGGGGACGTTCCCTGGAGGTGTGGGATCGAACGGGACCCATCCCACGTGCGGAATCCACACCTCGACCCACGTGTGGGCGTTCTCGTCACGAACCTCCAGGACCCGTCCGCCGTTCAACAACTCCCCGCCGCTGTAGCCACCCACCAGCCGCGCCCTGATCCCGATCGACCGGAGCAGGGTCACCATCGCCCCGGCAAAGAGCTCGCAGTGCCCCTTTCGATCCCTGAAGAGAAAATCCCCGACCGGATCCGGGGAGTACCGCCGTGGGAGGCTCATCGTGTACCGGTAGCGGGTCTGCAGGAAATGGACGATGGCCCGGGCCTTGTCGCGCGGCGAGACCGCTCCCCCTGTGACCTCGCGTGCCAGCCCGGCAAAGGCGGTGCGCCGCCAGGGCACGAGAAGATCCTCCCGTTCTGGACGCCCCAGCGGTCTCCTGACGCCGGGCCTAATCCAGACGCGGTACGTCAACGGACCACGGACGGAGGAGGACGTCAGCACACCACCTGCGATGTCCAGGCGCAGCCGCACCGGCGCCTGGACGGCCACCGTCCCCGGCGGCAGGAAGAGGTATCCCTCCGGGTGGAGCAGCTCGATGCCGAACGTCAACGCCCCTGCGAGCGCTCCGCGCGCCAGCCGGAGCCTGGTCCCTGGCCGCACCCATGGGCCGAGGTGCGAGCGCCGTGGCAACCAGAGCCCCGTCTTGAGCAGCTCAAACGCCGTCGCACGAAAGCGCGCCAGGGCCGGATCGATGCGCGATCCCGGTGGGGCGGTGACGATCATCGCGAGCCGCCTCGACTTCTGAATTTCCCCAAGCCCGGAAAGCCGGATGGCCGTGGTGAACCCCGTGACGCTCCGGCGAGCCGTCCCGGCGCTGACCCACGGAGACCGGAGCCTGGGGATGAGAAAGAAGACCGGAACCGCCAGCAGGACGGCTGCCACAACCGCCGGAACGAGGTGATGGGGGCGTGGCTTCGCCCGCTGTGGGGGCACACCTTCCAGCAACAGGAACGTGCGCATCCCACCCCACCACAGGACACCGGTGGAAAGCACCAGGTAGACCACCAGCATCACGTGGGTCGAGGCTGCGACGGCAAGCGTCCAGAACAAGCCGGCCGCGATCGCCGCCGTGCGGAAGCTCCGGCGGCCGGAGAGTGTGGCCACCTCGGCGGCGGCCAGGAGGAGGACCAGGTGCCCCAATGGGCGTAACGGGCCAAAGCGCCATCCGCCAACCGCCAGGACAATGAGAAGCGCGACGATCGCGTACAGGTTCTTCAGACGCAGTGAGAGGACGAGCGGCTTGGAGGAACGCAGCGCGAAGATCGCTGCGGCGGCCGCCACGATCCAGAACGGCGGCATGATGATCCCGAGGAACGGCGCCGGCAGGATCGCCCAGAGGAGCGCGCCACCGGCCAGACGCCGCAGTGCCGTGTCCGTGCTCATCGGACGGCCCGCTCCGGACCGGGACGCATCACCTCGACACCGGGCGGCACGGCGGGGGGCGGCGCCGACGGCGGCAGCGGATGCGCGAGCGCGAGCGGACGCCACAGCTTCTCGATCTCGGCCAGACGGTGACACGGCTGTACGACCGTCCTCCCAACAATGATGCCCACCGGAAGACCACGCTGCAGCCGCTCGAGGACCGCGCTAGCGGCCGTGCTCACCATCGCTTCGAACGCCAGAGGATCACCGTCCTGCGGCCTCCGGAGATCGACAACCACGAAGAGCGGCTCGCCGGCCGGCGCCTCGCGCTCGATGACGATCAGCCTCCCCTGCCTCGCCGACTGTTTCCAGTGGATCTGCCAGCGCTCATCCCCCTCACGGTACTCCCGGAGCTCGCGCAGCTCCCCGTCACGGCCCCGGCGCCCTCCGCCGACTGCACGCTGACCCCTTCGGCCACGTCCAATCACGGTGGTCCCAAACCGCTTGAGCTCCGGGTAGACGAGGCGGCGCACCGGCTGGCCCACTAGCTTCGACTTAACGAAGAAGCCCAGCGGGAGTACGACCTCCAGCCGCCAAGGCCCGAACGTCTGCCATCCCCGGCGCGGTGGCACGACCGCGGCCGTTCGATGGACCGCCCCACGTGCTCCGACGAGTGGCTCCGTCAGGAGCGCGGCGCCCGATCCGTCGCGGATGACCACACCGTACGCCGGAAAGATACGGGAACGGTTCGTGATCGTCACGTCCACCGGCACCGGTGTCCCGGCGTGCAGACGGCGTGGAAGCTCGACCCGGACATCAACCCGGCCGAGCACCTGGCGGGACCACGTCCCCGACACGACGAAGCTCCCCATCGCGATCCCAAGCATCATGACCAGCGCATTGTTGCCGGTGTTGGCCGCCGCGAGGCCGGTCAGCAGCATGCCGGCGAGGAAGAAACCGCCGAACCGCGTCAGGCGGAGCTTGAAACCGGGGAAGGGCCGCGCGAGGCTCATCGTCTTTGAGAACACGCCGGCGTGCAGGCGCCTTCCCCCACGGTCACGTGGCCGGGAAGATCACCTGGGCACCGGGATCTTCGCGAGAATCGACCGGATGAATGCCCGTTCCCGGCGGCTCCGCTCCCACCCGGCACCGAGCGACAGATCAGCCAGGAGGACGCGGTGGGCCAGCACTGGCTCGGCCGTATCCTTCAGATCGTCCGGCGTGACGAAGGTGCGGCCCCTGACGAGCGCCAGCGCCTGGGCGGCGCGTTGCCATGCGATCGCTCCCCTGGTGGACACGCCGAGCGCCGTCCCGGGCTCACGCCGCGTTCGAACGACAGTCTCGTACAGGTACTCCTCGAGCGCATCGGCGACGTGCACCCCGGACACCTGACGTTGGAGCTCGAGGACATCCTGGCCCGTCAGCACCGGTTCGAGTGCGCCCAGCCGGGGCTCGGCGCCACCCGAACGGATGAGCGCAATCTCTTCGGGCCGTTCCGGGTAACCCATCGAGAGCCGCATGAAGAACCGGTCCAGCTCCGACTCCGGCAGTGGAAATGTGCCGGCGGCCTCGACCGGGTTCTGGGTTGCGACAACGAGGAACGGCTCTTCCAGCCGGTACCGGGTCCGTTCAACCGTCACCGTGCGCTCGCTCATCGCCTCCAGCAACGCCGACTGTGTCCGCGGAGAGGCGCGGTTGATCTCATCGGCCAGCACAATGTTGGCAAAAAGCGGACCCGGGATGAACTCAAAACCGCCCGCGGCCTGCCGGTACACGGAGATCCCGATGATATCTGACGGCAACGTGTCTGAGGTGAACTGAATCCTCTGGAACTCAAGCTTGACGGACCGTGCCAGCGCGCGAGCCAAGGTCGTCTTTCCCACACCGGGGATGTCCTCGAGAAGCACATGACCCTGGGCAAGCAAGGCGGCGATGACCAGATCGATGATTTCCGCCTTACCCAGAATGACGTCCGAAACCGACGCCCGAAGCTTTGTGATGCGTTGCATCACCTTTGCGGCACCGTTACTTCGCCGTCTTGTCTTCGAACGTCAGCGTCACAACCGTTTTACCCTCCTTCGAAACCGCGTTGACCTGCGCCGTCCGCTTCCCGGACGGACCGGCTACGTGCAGCGTTTGGAGCGTGGTGTTTCCGCTCGAGGCCGTGGTCGAACCCGTCACCTTGAAATCCTTGGTCATGAAATGTGCGCGGTAGAAGCTGATGACCTGATCGGCCGGCGCCTTCGTCTTCCACGTGAAGCTCCCCGACACGCCGGAATCGCTCTTGGATGTGTAGTGAGCCGCCGGTTCGGCGCCCGGATAGGCCGCGAGCCAATCGGGCAGCCCCGCCGTGCCTTCACCGGCCTCCGCAACGGTCTTTCCTTTCTCATTGATCACCTTGACCGAGCCGGACTGGCCCTCGCCTTCGCGGTTGATCGCAACGGTCTGCGTCTTTCCATTCACGGTGGTTGTGAAATTGATGCGCCCATGCTCGACGTCCTTGAGGTTGAGTGTGACCACCTTGCCGGTCTTGGTGTCTTTGACCGTGATCAGCCCCTTGTCCTCGTCGACTTTGACCACCGTGAGATCCGGATTGGCGACGGTGATCATCTTCGACGCTGCCAGCGCCGGATTCTTGGCCCACAGCTCAGGGCTGATCCCGGCCTGCTTGACCTTGTGCGCCACGAACAATCCGCCCGCCACCAGGACAACGACGATGATCAGAATCAGCACGCCACAACCGATGCCGACCCATGCCAACGGGCTGAGGCCCTTTTTCTGCGGCCCCTGAACCGGTGGAACCGGAGCCTGAGCCTGCGGAGACTCCGGTGGCTGCGGCGGTACCGGCGGAACCTGAGATGGGGTGTCTGTCATGGTCATCCTCCTTCTTTGCCTTGTTTGAGCCTTTTCTTTCTTCCGTGAGACGAAGGAATGATACCACAGGAGGCGTTGTCTGCATGGTAGAATCCTCGTGATGGATGACCCGCCTCTACCTCCGAAACCCCATCCGCGCCGCTCCGAGCACGTGCGGCGCAGCTTCACAGCCAACCGGACGCGCTGCCGGATTCACCGGCCCTGGAGCGGGACAGATGCCGGTTGACACCCTCGCCATCGTGGCGTGCCTGATCGGCTCCGCGTTCTTCTCCGGCTCGGAGACCGCACTGACGTCATTGCCGCTGACCCGTCTCGAGGCGCTCCGGGAGCGCAGCGGCCACCTGACCCGGCGAGGCCTCGACCGCTGGGCACATAACCCGAGGCGGCTTCTCATCACGATCTTGATCGGGAACAATCTGGTCAACGTCCTCGCTTCGGCTCTGGCCACCCGGATCTCCTACCGGCTGACTGCGAGCTCCGGGCTTGCCTCCGTCGTTGGGATCATGACCCTCGTCATCCTCGTTTTCGGCGAAATCACGCCAAAATCGCTCGCTCAGGTTCACTCCGAAGGCGTCTCGCACGCCGTTGCCGGGCCCCTGTACCTCGTTGACCTCCTGATGACCCCCATCACGTGGCTCTTCGGCCTGCTGATGAACCTTCTCACGCGGACCCGGCGTCCAAAGGCGCCTGTCACCGAGCAGGATCTGCTCTTCATGCTTCGCCTGGCCCATCACCACGCGCAGCTTCCCGGTGACACCAGGAACATGATCGAATCGCTCCTCCGTTTCAACACCACGATCGCGCGGGAGATCATGGTCCCGCGGCCCCTTGTCCACACCATCGACCGGTCCTGGCCGCTCGAGAAGGTGCGCCTAACAATCGAGGAATCTGGACATAGCCGGTTTCCCGTCATCGATGGCAGCCCCGATGCCATCGTCGGCGTTCTTCACGCTAAGGCACTCCTGAACCTCGCGGCAGATGAGCCGTGGACCCGGCTTGTTCGAAAGCCCGTTTTCGTTCCCGAAACGAAGATCCTGCCGAAGCTCCTTCAGGACTTTCGCCGGTCGCGGCAACATCTGGCGATCGTACTCGACGAGTTTGGCGGCTTTGCAGGGGTCATCACGCTCGAAGACGCCCTCGAAATGGTCGTCGGAGAAATCGAGGACGAGTTCGACCGCGGGCGTTCCGACACGGTCACGCCCGTCGAGGATGGATGGATCGTGCCCGGTCACCTCTCCCTGCGACGGCTCGAACCGCTCCTCAAGCGCACGTTGGAACACATCGAGGACGCCGACTCCGTCGGAGGCCTCGTCGCCACGCTCCGCCAGGCGAACGATCAAACCGTCGTGACCTGGGACGGACTGCGCTTCGAGGTCCTCGACGAGGAGGAGGGCCGCCCCACATCCGTCCGGGTGACCCCTCTCCCCCGCGCCTGATTCACTCCCCACTGAGCTCGCCGTCGAGCAACTCAGACCCCTCATGACCGCCTACCTCCAATGAAATTGGCAACACCGTTGGTTCCTGACTGAAGGGAAAGGGGAGAAAGGGTAAAGGGGACACTGTTCATCTCTTCCGCTCACTCAAAAACCCATCTTCACCACGCCTCCCTCAGCCCTCTTGACCTCCACAAGCACCCCTCCGCCACCATCACCAAGAGCCAATCGCTCTCAGCGGCCTCCGCCAGGCGCACCTTCCCTACGCTGCTCCCTCGATCCGTCAGTTTTTGTGCTCAGTCCCGCTCAGAAGACGACAGCGGTGCTCCTCTGCT
>WGCW01000070.1 GCA_015493585.1 Acidobacteriota bacterium | reverse complement strand
CCTTGGCATCTGGGACTTGCAACCCCTTCGGCGCCTTGCCGAGCAGCTGCCACGCGCTCCAGCCGATCATGGCCACGCCGGTCGCGCCGACGGGATGTCCCTTGGCGATCAGCCCGCCCGAGGTGTTGATGGCGCACTCACCATCCGGTGCCAGCGGCAAGCTGACTCGTCTCGAGATCGCCAGTGATCTCCGGGTTGAATCCGTAGACCGCCGCCGGCGGCGCTGGGCATCCCCCCTGAGCTGGGTTCACACCTGGCGAGTACGAAAAGAATGACTTATATTGAAGTAAGAAATAGGCCAGGGAGTAAGGCGATGCCAACTTCGACCATGACGACCAAAGGGCAGATCACCATCCCGAAGGCGGTTCGGAAAGCCCTGGGCCTTCGCCCCGGGCATCGGGTCGTCTTTCGTCTCTTGGAGGATGGCACGGTGCTTCTCGAACCCGAGACGGTGGATCTCCAGACCCTCCGGGGGTATCTCAAAGCTCCACGACGGGGTGTCACTATCGAGGAGATGAACCGGGCGGTCCGTACTGCCGCCGCGAGGCGGCGATGATCGCCCTCGACACCAACGTCCTGGTCCGCTACCTCGTGGACGACGACCCCGAGCAGGGTGTGCGCGCCGCTGCCTGCGTCGACGGAGCCATCGCTCGAGGCGAGGGGCTGTTCATCTCTGAGATCGTCGTTTGTGAGCTGGTTTGGGTGCTCGAATCCGCCTACCGCTTCCCGAAAGACCAAATCGTCGAGGTCCTCGACCGTCTCCTCAAGGCCGAGCAGGTGAGCTACCAGCAGCCAGACCTCCTGCTGGCCGCCCTGGCCGCCTTCCGTACAGGACCCGCGGACTTCGCCGACTACCTGATCCGCGAGCAGGCCCGAACCGCAGGATGCAGCTCACTCGTATCCTTCGACAAGAACCTCCTCCAAGAACCCGGGACCATGGCTCCCTGAAGACCCACGTCCACACGTTGCATGTCCGGTATGATGAGTGAACGCCTGCATCATTCCGAGGGCGTTGCGCTGTGCCGAACCCGCGTGATTCCAGTGGATCCGACTAGGATCGAAGCATGCTCACCCCAACGCCAAGGCGATCGGTCCCGGCGAGAGCGCCTGAAGGAGCGCGGACTTTAGTCCGCATTGTGCGCTCAACGCATTGCGGCACAAAAAGATGCGGACTAAAGTCCGCGCTCCAAGGCTATCTCCGACCAATGCAGCACAGCGCAACGCCCTCATTCCCGGGACTGCTCGCGCATGCCGGGGATACCATCTCCCGCGGCGAAAAACTCGCACCTAGGGTCGTGGCGTCTCGGAGGGGGCGGATCGGCGAACCGCCGTCAGCTTCTGTGGGCATCCATCCCAAGGAGCATCCAGTCGGCTACGGCGTAAACGGTTTCCGAGAGGCGGGTCACCGTGTCGCAGCGGCACACGACGAGGCCACCGAGGTACCGGTCCCCGAGGAGGCGCCGCACACGCTCGATCGGACGAGCCATGCTCGCCGCTGGGCGGCGGGCGGTCTTGACCTCGAGGGCCAGGACGCCTGCGGCCGTCTCCAGCAGGAGATCAACCTCCAATCCGCCGGAGGTCCGGAGATAGGACGCCCGCACCCGGACGCCGAGGGTCCACAACGTGGTCAGGATCTGCGAGATGATGAACGATTCGTACTGAGATCCTGTCAGTCCCCCCTCCTGCCCGGACAGCACGCGCTGCACACCGGCGTCAACCCAGAGCAGCTTCGGCGCCTTGACCAGGCGCACCCCGAGGTTCCGGGACCATGCGGGCAGAAGCATCGTCTGGTAGGACAGACCAAGGTAACGGAGGTAACGCCGCACGGTGGTCACCGGTAGGCCGGCGTCACGGGCCAGCTCCGAATACGAGAGGATGTTCCCCGCCCTCAAGGCGGCGAGCCGGTGACAGGTGACGAACGGCTCCAGATCCCGGAGTCGGGCGAGGTCCGAAAGATCCCGTTCGAGGTAGGTCGCCTGGTAGGAATCGAGCCACGTGAAGCGCTCCTCCGGTGGCAGCTCCAGAAGCGACGGCATCCCACCCCAATCCAGAAGGTGCTGGAGCGCGGCCTGGGCCGCCGCCGGCTCACGCCCGGCCACCCCGTCCTCGAACGGCCCGAGCACGCTGGCCATGTCGACGCCGGGCTCCATCAGCCGGACGATCAGGGGGACGTCCGGCAGACCACCGCCAAAGTGAGGCGCCAGCTCGCCGCACGTCAGCGGCCACAGCTCGTACAAGAAGACACGCCCCGCCAGCGACTCCTTGACCTTGTCCAAGAGAAGGATGCGGGATGAGCCCAGGAGAACCGAAAAGCCGATCTCCCCCTCGTCGAACGCCCACTTGATCTTTTCCAGTAGGTCCGGCGCCTTCTGAACCTCGTCGAGGACCGCCTCGCCGACGACCCGCCCCCAGGCCTCGGCCGATACCGGTCTCAGACGCTGGCGCTCCCCGGGCGAGTCCAGGTTCAGGTAGCGAAGCCCTGCCTCGTAGGCCGCCCGCGCCAGCGTTGTCTTACCCACCTGGCGCGCGCCCGTCAACACCACGAGACGCCGCGGCGGCGGCCCCAGCGGCAAACGGCGGGAAAGGTACCGTTTCAGCACCAAGACATCTTACATTACTGCCATACAATGGTCAATCTACATCGCATAATGACCGCATTGCGTAGCCCGCATTTCTCACCAACTTTCGTCGCGATCAAGGTGCCAGGTCCGGTGATTGATGTTAATCCTGAGGATGAAGTCTGACAGGATGCCGGGAGCGGTGTAGGACGTCTCCAGTCGGGTTGCGCGCGGGGCACATCTCCCCGGGGTGAGGGCAAGGCCAGCCGGTGGATTAGCCGGAGGTCCGGGCGCCGCCAACAAGACGAGGAATACCGGAGCAGGCTGGTCGCAGTTGATCCGGCCGTTGCTGCGCCCAGTGGCCCGGTATCATGAGGTGATTCGTCATGAGGGAGAGTTGCGTCAATCACCGGCCCTGGCACCTTTACCTTTGCGTCCGGCGTCTGGTAACAGACTGCCTTCTTGATCCATCGCGAACCTTTATGAGCCGATAGTGGCCCCGGCCGAGCCGTTGAGCTACACGCGGCAACTCCCCCACATAGGAGCACCACCACGAGACTCGTCCACCAAGAATGGCCGATCATTTACCCGGCCTCGACCCAGTAGAGCCTGCTCCGGCCTTCTCCGAAAGGTGCCCCTGCAAGGGAAATTCAATGGTGTCGGAAAGGACGAGATCTGCATAGCGAACCTGATCGCGATAACTGTCGGTATACCAGAAATTCTGGTGTCCACCACAATCCTTAGCAAGGTGTTCAAAGAAGCCAGGATCGTCAGTGGCAAAAAAAAGGGTGAAGTAAACAAACTTCACCTGGGTCAACTCTAGCCTGATCGGAACGTTCACGTTTCTTTCAACCACAGCACCTGGCCTGACTTTTACCATCTGCGGAAGGGCGCTGGCCTGCAAGGCCGGCTCACCGAGAGCGATGCTTATGGACGCCTCTGCCGCGTTCTGCGCTACTACGGGTGGCCAGTTGGCAAGGAAGAAAACTGTACCGGGACCCCGATTCTGGAACCGGACATGGAACGAAATACGTTTTGGCGCGAGGGTGAGCTTAACCGTATAGGTGACAGCCCCAGAGCAATTGCGGAATGTTGTTATCTTCTCAAGGGTCCGGCACACCGACGACTTTACTGGCGCGCTCACGCTTGGCGTCGCGGGTGGAATCGTAATCAGCATGCCTCCGAGCACGCCTGCTCCTAGAATTCTGGCGAACTTCAGAGAAATCATGGTGCACCTTCTCAACGTTTCGGCGCGATCGGCCCTGCTCCGAGAGAGTATCGTTCAAGCAGGGGAAATTGTTTCCGCCACCTTAACTCACGACCGATCGCCCGGGCATGCGCGATATTCCTCGGCATGCCCTCAGTCGTCCTTCCATATGCTTCCGCCGTTTCATGGAAAAGGGACGCCGCGGCAAGAACGGGCTTGCCTTTGTTTCCTCTGACACCGACATAGTCCCGCTCAATATTCGGCTCGACCGCTACGAGCGCGTCAAATCCAGCCGGCGGGGCATAGAGATCATTCACGGCCTTCGAATAGGTTGGGTCCCGTCGCGCGGTTAGATTGACTGCGGAGTGCCGTGGTGGCCCCAGCCTCACGAGACCGTTCTTGGTGCGCACGACTGATGAGACGGTAATCCCATACATCTCTTTTGCGTTGATGATGTCGCTCAGGACCTTAAGAGCCTCGTTGTGGGCGAGCTGCGCCGCGGTGGCCTTGAGCGAGAGCTTCCCGGCCTTGTCCATGGTCAGTAGCTTGGCGTCAGCTCCCAGCGCCTCCTCCAAAAGGTGGTAGGCCCTCTCGTTGAGAACGCGGGCTTTCTTCCCCGTTGGATCGGTCAGGAGGATCGGATTATCCCGCACATACATGTACGCGTTCCAGCTCTGGCTGGAGCCCACGTTTCCTCTGACAGGATCCACGCTCATGAAGCGCCCGATGTTGAAGGCGTAGTAGCGGGCGTGCATGTAGTCGAGGTCATCGGTGGTTTGATTGGTCAGGTTGAGGTCCCGCTCCTGTCCCGTAAACTTCATCCTTTCGCGGACCAGATGTTCGAACCTGCGGTGAATTTCGTCGCAATAGATCACCTCTCATACTTCTGACAGCTCATCCAGCGCACCACGGGCTGCAGACGAAACAGCAATGGCTATGTTCTCGCCAGTCGCCAGGCTTCTTAACACGTCGACAACCTCCGCTTTCCTTGGGCCAAGATCTATGCTTAAGATCCCATCAATGGCCGCACACTGGACATGGTAATCAGTAGCAGTCTTCATGCAGCGGATAATCTGCGGCCACACCTCCCGGTATCCAAGGCGATACAACGCGAACAGTATCTGGATCCGCACCTCCTCATCGGTCTCCGTTGCAAGCATGCCCACCAAAGAGTCGGTCGTGCTGACAGAATCCCCACACCCCAGTGCTGCGACAGCATAGACTCTAACGAGGGTCCTTGGATCCTTTTTTGCCAACCGTTTGACTAATGTTCTAACGTTCGTGTCGATGCAGAGCATCTGTAACGTCTGGAGGAGTGAAACCAACGCCAATTCATCCGTTTCGACCTCAAGCCGCTGACAAATGGCATCCCGCATCTCAATCACAGCGTTGCGAATTACCTCGGACGCATCATACCTTTTTTCAGCATCAAGCGCTGCGAGATGTTCCACAACCTCTTCAACGGACTCCAGGAGCCCTTCAGTGTTGTTATTACCCGCGGTAGAAATACGCGAGATACGGTCCGTCCCATTTCCGGAGTTATCTTTCACAACATCAGCCTCCAATAATCTCCAACCAATGATGGGCTAGCTCCTCCGTGTGCTTCTTCGGCTTTTTCGCAGGGACCAGCTCCGGTTGACGCTCGGCTCCTCATCACGAACAAGCACGTGCATGCCCATGGTGCTATCAGACATCCTGTGGCTCAATACCTGAAAGCCCAGGAAAGCAGCTGGACGATGAAGGGTACGGCAACACTCAGCGCCGCCACCTGGAATACCCGCCTGTACGTTCGCAAACTCTCGCTACGAAAGACCTCCTTAAACTCCTCCACGCGCCCCACGTCGTTCAACAGGATTATGACAAGAACGACGACAGCGATTACGCTCCCGATCAGCACCTTGGATAACACGTAAAGCACAAGTCCAAAGGTCTGGCCGGGATCGATGACGAGCGTTCCCTTCCGCATCAGATATCTTCCGTGCTCAATCCCGATACCGGTGTTGTAAAACCAGGAGCTAACCGACAGCAGAACAGAAAACGAGCAGATCGCCGTTGATGACAACGCATAGATGAGCCCAGCGCACCTCGTCCTCATGTTAACGGTCTCTGACATGATCAATCCGACCGGTGGCGGGGAGGCGGAGGCTGCTTACTGACATTGGTCTACAAAGTGGTACGCGCCGTTACAACGCATAACCGTGCTCGCTGCAGTCGCGTCGTCCATATCGAGCCTCTTCGCCAGTGGTACGTAATACATCTCGGTTTCTGATAGCCCGACGGAATTCGTCAGATCAAGCGTGAACGCAGAGGGCTGCGAAGAATCGGCCGGGTTGCCGGCGACAGAGAATCCGAGCGGAAACGCGCCAGCAGAGCTGGACGTGAACTTCCCTTGGAAAGAAGTCGGCCCTCTGTAGTTGAGAACCGTGCCAAACAACAAAGACGCGGCTATCCCGATCCTCAGGTTCCTGGAAAAACTCCTTGAAACTCCAGCGCCGAACACGAAATATGGATCGTTGAAATTCACGAGTGAGAATCCCGCAACCGCGTCAATTCCACCGAATGGACCGCCTTTCAGCGTGACACCAACCTTCGCCTCAACGACCGGAACTGTCGGATGACGCGCGGACCACGCCCCTATCGCGGAGCCAACAGAATACTCCTCGGTGAGCGCCTCCCCTGTTGGCGTTCCCAAATCCACTGACGGCGCGTTCGCGGCCTCCAGGCCCCCGTGAACGTAGCCGTCGACCAGCGCGCGCACCTTCAAAAGCGCAAGATAGATGTCTATGCCCGTGGTCGCGTCGAGAAGTCCCCGGCCATCCGGATCGAAAAACCTGAGTGGATTGCCGTCGACATAGCTGTACCGGTTCCAGCTCTGGCTGGAGCCGACCTTGCCTCTCACAGGATCCACGCTCATGAAGCGCCCGATGTTGAAGGCGTAGGAGCGGGCATGCATGTAGTCGAGGTCATCGAGGTCATGTTACCAAAACCGTCGTAGGTGTAGGTCTGACGCCTCGTCCCCCACGATTCCGTGCCCTCCTTTCTCATCGCTTTGACCGGCTCATCCTGGTCAGGATGTCCCTGGCCTCCGGCTTGAGATTGGAAGCCGGTACAATGATTCCCCCGGGCTCACCTTCGATCTCCAATTCGAACCACTTCGGGTACACACGGCGAAACTGCCAGTACGGATTATCGTGCACCTTGACCCAGCGCACCCGAGAAAGGGGTACCTCAACCGATCGGCCTGAGATCCAGTAAAACCGGAAGATCCCGCCTGAAAAAGCGCCAAGCGCCGGATCACGACGCTCCTGCCAGAACAGGCGAGCCGAGTCAGCGACCGCCAATACAACTAGGCCAACCCCAACGTACTGCCCCCACCCACCGCCAGCCTTCCATGTACGCCATCCGATGCCAGCTATAATGATTGCGACAGCTACTACCGGGACACGCGAAATCAAAGTCCTTTTTTTGGCAATCTGGATAGCTTCTGTTATGGACGTGCCCTTGGTCAACGTCATCTTCCCTTGCTTTCGGCTCCTATCGCTTGGATCACGCCTGATGCTCAAGGCAGGTCTCACTGCGAGCAGTCGTTCAAGAACTTGTACGAGTTGCCGCATCTGACGACCGTGGAAGCTGCCGTCGCATCATCAATTCCCCGCTCCCTCCAAGAGGTGTTGACGAGATGTTGCATCGCCGCCTGAATCCCTGCGTTGAGACCGGGGAGCACGGTCCGCTGGGCGGCCGGGCTCATGATTGTGGCCGAGAATCCCGTGGGAATGGTCGCGAAGGCGCCTGCCAGAGCTGCCTGACTTGCCAGATTGAAACTAAACCCTCCCCTCGGGGGCGATATCACCTGGCCAGCTGAGTTCCCGAGAAAGCCCGAGAGGCCATTGGCGACGGGGTCCGCCGTGGGGAGGGGGATCAGCCCGAGACTGGCCCCCGCAAGCGCGCCTGTCGCGCGCCTCTCACCGTGCGCCGAAAAGAACCCGGCCATCGCGCCAACGATCGCCTGGCTCCGAAGACCTGCCTCCGTGGCATCAATTCCGAGCGACGCCAGCCGAGGCGCAAGAAACTCAGGACCAAACACCGTCAACGCCGCAGTTGCACCGATCTGAAGATCAAACCCAACCGCCCGCTGCCTTCCCCTCTGAATCTGCAAGTACATCTTGAGCCGATCCTCAGGCTGCGTCCCCCTGCCCATGGCCCATACAGTGAGCATGTCGGAAAACGCCGGTCCCGGGCCGATCTTGCCATTGCGATCGACGCCAGCCAGCGGCTGATTCTTGACATAGCTGTACCGGTTCCACGACTGTGAGCTGCCCACCTTGCCCCTGACAGGATCCACGCTCATGAACCGCCCGATGTTGAAGGCGTAGTACCGGGCGTGCATGTAGTCGAGGTCATCGGTGGTTTGATTGGTCAGGTTGAGGTCCCGCTCCTGCCCCGTAAACTTCATCCTTTCGGTGTCCTGATAGGGGTAGGTCGCTTCTTCGCCGAACGGATAGTAGTTGTGCTGGGCGATACGGTCCCCACAGCGGTTGGTCACCAGACGCGGCGTGCCGAGGTGATCGAGGGTGTAGCTCTTCGTCCCCTCCGTTGGGCTGACTGTGGCCAGCAGGCCGTTGGGCCCCCAGATGGAGTCCTCCTTCCAGGTCCAGACGTTGTTTGACTCGAGGTAGCGCCTCAGGACGTGGCCCTCCAGGTCGTGGAT
>WGCW01000069.1 GCA_015493585.1 Acidobacteriota bacterium | reverse complement strand
GTGTGGCGGAAGCGCAAGGGAATCGAACCCTCCGGCCGACGGGGCACAGTGCAACAACCTCGATGCTGAGAGCCATCCAAGGCTGAGCGAAGAAGTGATAGAATCCACGACGGTCGCGGGGCCGGAATGTTCGGATTGCGCGGGATGAACGGCGAGCGGCTCGGACCCGGGATCATCGGGAAGCGCATGGGGCCTGGTGGCTCCCGCGGACTTCAAATCCGTTGGACCGGCCCTCGGCGGGTCGGCCGGAGGGTTCGATTCCCTTGCGCTTCCGCCACACGCATCGAGGCCATGAAGGATGACAGATGTCTGAGAGCACCTTCATTTATCGGGGAGACCTGAGCGAGTCGACGCTGCCGGAGATGTTGGCAACGATTCATAAGTACCACGTCCCGGGGGTGATGAAGCTGCGCCAGGACGACACGGTCAAGCGGATCTATATTCTAGATGGAGATGTCATCTTTGCGTCCTCTTCGGATCGTTCGGAGAGTCTGGGCGAATTTCTTCTGGCGCGTGGAAGGATCACGAAGGTACAGTTGCGGATTTCGACCGATGAGATGACGCGGTCCCCCGGGATGCGGCACGGGAGCGTCCTCGTTCAACTTGGTTTCCTCCAGCCGGAAGAGTTGGGACCGCTCGTGCGAGAACAGGTGCAAACGATCCTTTGGAGCATGTTCGATTGGGACCGCGGAACGGTGACCTTCGAGGTAGGGCATTTCCGGGAAGATGAGGTGTACAAGATCAAGATTCCTACTCCGCGGGCTATTCTTTCGGGTTGCAAGCGCATCCGCGATGGGAAGAAGATTACATCGAAGCTGGGCGGTAAGAACGTCGTGTTTCGTCGTCTGGTCGTTCCCGATCATCTCTCTGGGCTTCGTCTGGAAGCGGGTGAGCGTCAGCTCCTCGAGATGGTGGACGGGAAGCGGACCTTCATTGAGCTGTGCCAGGCCGGGCCGTTCGGCCCCGGGATCAACGCGAGAATCGTCTATGCCTTGAGTCTTCTCGGGTTGATCGAGAGGGACGAAACCGCGTCGAGTGGAATACGGATTCAGGTGAAAACGTCGTCTTAAAGGGAGAACGCCCGGTCTCCAATCGGAATGCCGGGCCGGTCGGAATATGTCATGGGCCAGGAGGAAGCAATGCCTCTTTACGAATATGAATGTCGTCAATGTGGAAAGCATTTCGAGCGGATCGAACATGCCAGTGCACCACCGCTGAAAGATTGTCCGTTGTGTGGAGGGGAGCTCAAGCGGTTGCTGGGCGTTCCAGCCCTTCAGTTCAAGGGTTCTGGTTGGTATGTTACTGATTACGGGAAAGGTAAAGGACGGGATGGAGCTCACGAGGCGGCGTCATCCCCATCCTCGTCCGAGAGTACGCCGGCGCCAGCAAAGCCAGAGGCCAAAGCGGCCGGCTCCTGAGGGGTGACCGAGATGCTCATCCCCGCCCGAGACTCCCACACGGTCCTCTCAGCTGAGTGGGAGCCCCAATAGACATCCGTTTGGGTCAATGGGCCGCTGGCCGGATCGGGTAATCCGGGACGCGTTCAAACGTGATCTTTGTGCCCGGCGTGAGGTGGTGTGCTTTGGCCGTTCCTGCGGCCACTTCGAGTACGGCGCGGCTCGGGCCCGTTGGCCGGTACTGCGGGCAGGGATCTGCGGCACAGGGCGGAACATCGGCAGCGACCGAGACAATGCGGCCGGCGTCGTTCAGGAACACCATGTCAAGCGGAATGAGCGTGTTCTTCATCCAGAAGCTTGGGATGCCGTCGGCATCAAAGAGGAAAAGCATGCCATGATTCTTAGCGAGGAACGGCCGGAACATCAGCCCCTTTTGGTGTTCTTCAGGCGTTACGGCAAGCTCGAGGATGAGGCGGGTGCCATCCGGGCATACCGCCATCGGGGGCTGTTCGAGACGTGACTCCCGAAGGGCTGTGTGGTGGCGTGCACCGCTTGCTGGCGGTCCACCGCAACCCAACGGAATGAGCGTAAAGATGAAAAGCGCTGCGATGAGCGACGATCGTGTCATCATGAATTTGTGTCCTCCTCGCGACTCAATCCGAGCTTGCCTGCGTAGTACCGGAACGACCGGTACGACATCCTCAAGAGGTTGGCCGCCTGTTTCTGGTGGCCGCCTGTTCGTTCGAGCGCCTGCTCCATGAAAGCACGTCGCAGACCGGTCAAATACTCCTCGAGGTCGAGACCATCTTCGGGGAGAGCCGCCCGGTGCGCCTTTGAGCCACCCAACTGGCCTCGCAACGATTCTGGCAGGCTGCCGGATGTAATGATATCCGATGGCTCGAGGGCAACGGTCCGTTCAATCACGTTTTCGAGCTCCCGGATGTTGCCGGGCCAATGATACGCCTGGAGAATCCCAACCGCGTCGGCTGTCAACCGCTTGAATGGGACCCCGAGGCGGGTGCAACTCTGTATCACGAAATGGCGGGCGAGCGCAGGGATATCGGCTTGCCGTTCGCGAAGGGGCGGCAAGTGGAGATGAATGACGTTGAGCCTGTAGAAGAGGTCCTCGCGGAACCGGCCTCTGGCGACAGCCTCCTCAAGATCCTGATTGGTTGCGGCGAGCACACGAACGTCGACGTCACGCTCCCGGGTGCCTCCCACTGGGCGGACGCGGTGCTCGGCCAAGACGCGGAGAAGCTTGACCTGCATCGGCATTGAGAGCTCACCGATTTCGTCGAGGAAGACGGACCCGCCGTGAGCCTTTGCGATCAGTCCCGGATTGTCCCGAACAGCTCCGGTGAACGATCCCTTGACATGTCCAAAGAGCTCCGACTCCAGCAGCCCTTCCGGAAGGGCGCCGCAGTTGACCGTGACGAACGGTGCCTCCGAGCGGTCTGAGAGGCTGTGAATGGCACGTGCCAGCAGCTCCTTGCCGGTTCCACTCTCACCGGTGAGAAGAACGGTGGACGGAGTTACGGCAATCCGTGGCACAAGGTCGAGAATCTCGCGGATAGCCGGGCTCTCCCCGATAAACTCGGAGATACCTCTTCTTGGTACGCGATCGGTTGCCGTGGCTATCTGCTTTTGCACGATGAGCTTGAGCTCCTCGACGTCAAACGGTTTGGAGAGGTATTCGGCAGCGCCGGCCCGGAGCGATTCGAGCGCATGTTGGGGTGTGGTATGAGCCGTGATGATGATGAATCGGGAGCCGATGTGGCGTCTTTGAGCCTCTTCAAGCACATCGATGCCGGTTCCGTCTGGGAGCTTGAGGTCACAGATGACGACGGGATAGGCCTTGGCTTGCAGCCTTTCGAGTGCCGTATGCACGGTGTCAGCCGTATCGATCGAATACCCCTCCTCCTCCAGGAGGATGGTGAGAAACTCCCGGATCGACTGCTCATCATCGACAACGAGGATCCTGCCTTCGTTCATCTGCTCTGCCCCATACAGGGTAATACAACCGTCACCGTCGTTCCGTGCCCGGGCTGGCTCTCGATCTCGACGGATCCGTTGTGTTCGTCGATGAGGGTGTAGACCAGAGCAAGACCGAGACCGCTTCCATGCGGCCGTGTCGTGACGAATGGTTCGAACGCCTTCGACTTGAGCGCCTCATCCATGCCTTCACCGGTGTCGGTCCAGCGGAGAATGACGGTTCCTTCCTGATGCCCCGCGGAGATTTCGAGACGTCCGCCATCCGGCATCGCCTGGAGCGCATTTTGTGACAGGTTCCAAAAAACCTGCTTGAGGAGATCCGGATCGGCCGAGATGGGGAGTGGACCCTCGGCCGTCAGGGTGATTTCGTGGCGTTGGTCGATGGTGTTGCTTCCACGGAGAAGGGCGACATGGTCCTTTAAGAGCTCCAGCGCATCGATCATCCTCCGGTTGAGGTGGTGCGGCCGGGCGGAGTCGAGGAAACTGTCGATCGTCGTTGAGAGCCTCTTCGATTCATCGATGACGATCTTGAGCAATCGTTGTGTCGTTGGGTCCATGCCGTTCTTGTTGGCCAACATCTGAGCTGAGCCGGAGATCGACGCGAGGGGGTTCTTGATTTCGTGCGCCACCCGGACAGTCATTTCTCCAAGAGTTGCCATCCGGTCTTTCAAGCGTTCGCGCCTCCGGACCTGCTCAATCTCAGAGAGGTCCTGAAAACTGACGATGAAACCCACCCTCGTTCCGGTCTCGTCGCTCAGGGGGCCAACCGAAAGACCAAGGTGGGTGTTGGATGCCGCCAGTGGTGCCTCCAGCCGCCGCTGCGCCGTTCGCTGACCCGGACGAAGAACGGTCTGCCAATCGATACCTTCAAGTGGCAAAGCCGCCCTGATGGGGCGGCCGATCATGGCCGGCGGATCAGGGATGCGGAGAATGCCGGCCGCGCTTGGATTGAGGTACAGGACGCGTCCCTCAAGGTCCACGGCGATCAGCCCGGAGCCGATCGATTGGACGACGTGGTGGGCCAGCGCTGCAAACTGGCGGGCCCGTTGCTGCTGTTCCTGGAGGCGTGCAGAGGTCGTCCTCAGGGATGTGCCCAGGTATGAAACGAGCGCCGCAACGAGCATGAATCCGACGACATGGATGAGAAGCTCTAGAAGGATGTGTGACGCGGGGAGCGGGTAACTCTCGCCGGAGAGGTTGGGTGGGAGCGGGACCATCCGAAAGGCCATGAAGTCTACGAGCAGACCGTAGGCAACGGATGAGAGCCCCGCGAACAGGAATCCACCGCCCCGTAGAATGATGGCTGCGATGATAATCACCGTCAGATAGAGAAACGAAAACGGCGAGTAGAGCCCGCCGGTGACGTAGACGAACCCGGTAATGATGATGATGTCGCCGATGAGCTGTATCACCATCTGTGTTTTGGGCGAGAGCCGTGTAGCAAGGAGCGCGAGAAAGACGAGCGACAGCGCATAGGTCGCCAGGACCAGGATGTAGAGGCCGTTGAGGGGAAGAATGGTGCTCGTTGCGGCCTGAATAATGAGTGCGCCAACGAAGAGTGTGGTCGCAACGATGAGCCGAATGCTGACGAGCCAGATCAGTGACCGGTGTGACGGCAAAAACATGGGCGGGGATGACCCCCCGCCCATAACGTTTTGAAAGGATGGTGGATCCTGTGCCATCACCCGATCTTGCTCAGGAGTGTGAACATTGGCATGTACATAGCGATCACGATGGTGCCGATCACGACTCCAAGGAAGAAGATAATGACCGGCTCGATCAACTTCATCAGACCTTCGACAGCGGCGTCGACTTCGTCCTCATAGAAGTCAGCGATCTTGGCAAGCATGGTGTCCATTGCCCCGGTTTGCTCACCGACCCCGACCATTTGGCAGACCATCGGAGGGAACTGACCGCTCCGGGTGAGTGGTTCCGCAACGGTCTTGCCCTCCTCGACATCCTTGCGGACGCCCATGATCGCTTCCTCGATGATGGCGTTCCCAGACGTTCTTGCTGTGATGTCCAGCGATTCGAGAATCGGAACACCAGAGTTGAGGAGCGTTCCAAGTGTTCTGCAGAACCTGGCCACGGCGATCTTTCTCAGGATAACGCCCAGCACCGGAAGCCTGAGGAGGAGGCCGTCGATCTGATACCGTCCGGCTTCCGTTCTGTAATACTGACGAATTGCGAAGATCCCTGCGATGACGACGAGAAAGATCAGCCACCAGAACCGGCCGATGAATTTTGACAGTGAAACGACCCACTGGGTGAGGAATGGGAGTTCGGCGCCGAGACCCTCGAAGAGCGAGGAAAAGACCGGAATAACCTTCCACAGGATGACATATACAACGATAACGGCAATCGTGATCACCGACACCGGGTAGATCATTGCGGAGCGAACCTGAGTCTTGAGCTTGACGGCCTTCTCAATGTACACCGAGAGCCGCTGAAGGATCGTATCGAGAATACCACCGGCCTCTCCAGCTGCCACCATGTTGACGTACAAGTCGTCGAAGGCCTGAGGGTGCTTGCGCATCGCTTCGGCCAGCGATGACCCGGACTCCACGTCCTCCCGGATTTGGAAGAGGACTTTTTGGAACGACTTGTTTTCTTGTTGCTGGCTGAGAATGTCGAGGCACTGGACCAGCGGCAGGCCGGCATCGATCATGACTGAGAACTGCCGCGTGAAGATGGCGATATCTTTGCTCTTGATACCGCCGCCGAGGCGGGGAAGAGCGATCTCCTTCCCCTTTTCTTTGACGGTCGTCACCACAATCTGTTGTCGTCTCAATGCTGCAATCACGGCGTCCTTGTTGTCCGCGACGAGAACCCCCGACTGTGGGCGTCCGTTGCGATCCCGCCCCTTCCATTCGAAGTTCGCCATCATGGCCTCCTTGTTTCACGGCCTCCTGGGCCGGCGGTGGGCGTACCAATCCCGCGGTTGATCATGTCCTGCAACTCATCTTGCCGTGAGCTCGTGGCAATTGCAACCTGCAGGCTGATTAACCGCCTGTGATAGAGCGATGCCAGAGATTGGTTAAACGTTTGCATGCCGTGCCTCAGCTGGCCCGCCTGCATCATTGAATAAATTTGGTGGATCTTGTCTTCCCGAATCAGGTTCCGGATCGCTGCGCTCGGCGTGAGGATCTCCGTCGCCAGCACGCGCCCCTTACCGGACGCCCGCGGGAGCAGCGTTTGGCAGATGATCCCCTCGAGCACAAAGCTCAGCTGGGCGCGGATCTGCGCCTGCTGGTGCTCCGGAAACACATCGACGATACGAGTGATCGTTTGCGGAGCTGAGTTCGTGTGCAGGGTCGCGAACGTCAAGTGGCCAGTTTCGGCGATCCGAAGGGCAGACTCGATCGTCTCAAGGTCGCGCATCTCACCGATGAGAACGACGTCAGGATCCTCGCGCAAAACGGATCGCAACGCGTTGGCATAGGACAGCGTGTCGGCATGCAGCTCCCGTTGATTGACGATTGCCTTCTTATGGGAGTGGAGATACTCCACAGGGTCTTCGATCGTCACGATGTGGACCGGCCGTTCCCGGTTCACCTTGTCGATCATGGCCGCGAGCGTCGTCGATTTCCCGGAGCCGGTTGGCCCCGTCACGAGGACAAGCCCGCGGGGTTTCTCACACAACGACTCGACGATCGGAGGAAGCCCAAGCTCCCGAAATCCAAGGATCTCGTACGGGATCCTGCGAAAAGCGCCGCCCACGGCGCCACGTTGCATGAAAATGTTCGCCCGGAAACGCGCCAACCCCTTGATGCCAAAGGAGAGGTCGAGCTCAAGTGTTTCCTCGAACCGGTGTTTTTGGGCGTCTGTCAGGATCGAGTAGGCGAGCCTCTTCGTTTCGACAGCCGTTAACGGCGGCAGATTGAGAGGCGTCAGAAGCCCATCGATTCTGATGACCGGAGGTGAATTGGTCGTGATGTGGAGGTCGGTGCCACCTCGCTCAACCATCGTCTTCAAAAGTTGGTGCAAACTGGCTGTCATGCTGACCTCCTTGACCGCGTTTTACAGGACCGACTCGCGGACAACCTCTTCAATGGTCGTCATACCTTCTTTGATTTTCTGGAGACCGGATTGCCGGAGGGTGATCATTCCTTCTTCAATGGCTTTGCGCCGCAGCTCAACGGCCGATGCGCCCGATAGGATGAGCTCACGGATGTCGTCCGTGACTTTCATGACCTCGAACAATCCGACACGCCCCTTGTACCCGGTGTTGTTACAGACATCGCAACCCCTGCCGCGGTAGATCTGGATCTCGGTTGCCTCGGCTTCGGAGAAACCGACATTCAGAAGCGCCTGAACGGGAACGTCGTCGGGTTCCTTGCACTTTGGACAGATCCGGCGAACCAGCCGCTGGGCACAGATCAGGTTGACAGATGTTGCCACGAGAAAAGGCTCAATCCCCATGTTCATCAGCCGGTTGATCGTTGAAGGTGCATCGTTCGTGTGCAGGGTCGAAAGGACCAGGTGTCCGGTCAGGGCCGCCTTGATGGCGATCTCTGCCGTTTCAAAGTCCCGGATCTCGCCGACGAGGACGATGTTCGGATCCTGGCGCAGGAACGAACGGAGCGCGGCGGCAAAATTGAGGCCAATCGACTCCTTCATCTGGACCTGATTGACGCCGGGCAGCTGGAACTCCACGGGATCCTCGGCCGTCATAATGTTGACTTCGGTCGTATTGATCCTTGAGATCGCGGAATACAGGGTGTTCGTTTTTCCGGACCCCGTTGGTCCCGTGACCAGGACCATGCCATACGGTCTGAAGATCGCCTCCTCGAATTTCTTTAGGCTCGGCTTCTCAAATCCGAGCTTGGTCATGTCTAGCTGAAGGTTTTCCTTGTCCAGGAGACGAAGCACGACCTTCTCGCCGTGCAAGGTTGGAATGGTCGAGACGCGGAAATCGAGCTCCTTGCGTTTCCCGGCGAGCTTCATTTTGAGCTTGATCCGGCCGTCCTGGGGGAGGCGCTTTTCGGCGATATCGAGCTTGGAGAGGATCTTGATACGGGATGTGATCGCTTCCTTCAGCTTCATCGGCGGGTTCATGATTTCGTACAAGATTCCATCAATCCGGAACCGGACGCGGTAGGAACGCTCGTACGGTTCCAGGTGGATGTCCGACGCGCCCCGCTTGATCGCATCGGTCAAAATCAGGTTGACAAGCCGGACGACCGGCGCCTCTTCTGCGCCCGCTTCGAGTGTAGCGACGTCGAGTTCTTCCTCTTCTTCAAGAACCTCGAGGGCAGCGGCCTCTTCGACGTTGGACAGGTCGTCCATGACCTTCTTGAGCTCGATCGAGTGAGTGGTGCCGTAATACCTGTCGATGGCTTCCCGGAGCGCTCCTTCCGAAGCAACGACCGGTTCGACCCGGTAGCCGGTGATAAAGGTGATGTCATCCATCGCGAAGACATTGGTGGGATCGTTCATGGCCACGGTCAGGGTGGCACCGGTTTTTGACACAGGGATGAACTGATACTTGCGAACGACGTCCGCAGGGATCAGGCGGATGATCGATTCATCAATCTCGAAGTTTCTCAGGTTAATCGACGGAACGCCATACTGCTGTGAAAGACAATCGAGGATGTCGTCCTCGGTGCAATACCCGAGTTTGATGAGATGCTCTCCGAGCCGGCCACCCGTCGCTTTTTGTTCTTCGAGCGCCTTATCGAGTTGTGCCTGCGTGATGATATTCGCCTTGAGCAGGAGTTCGCCAAGCTGAGCAGCCATGCTTTACCCTTCCGTTTCCCCTGACGTTGCGGGTACATTGTAACATTAGCCTGAACGATGCATGATGCATCTATCTGAGCGCCGGTTCTGCGGCGCCTGAAGGAAGACTTTGTGAGTCCTGCTACTGCGGAGTTTGGAAGCTGACCGCCGATTGTCACGTGCATTGATTCACCGGTTTGGAGATGATGCTTGAGTGGGCATCTTCTCCCCCGCGCGTGAGTTGGAGTACCAACGGGGCATGGGACGTGACGGCGCGCTACCATGTGTCCACCCGGCCGGTCGATCCTACGGAAGAACGTTGAGCTTTCTTACGGCGGCGAGGACGTCTGCGATGTCCGGGGGAGGGCCGGGGCGCACCGAGGCAGATCCGGACGGGGCGCCGCCACTGTCTGGAACCGTTGCAACGACCTCGACCGCATCTCCAAGCGGCCGGTTCCGGCGGGGATCGGTTGCGATGAAGACGCTGACCGTTGGCGTTCCCAGGCTGGCCGCAAGATGGACCGGGCCGGTATCGCCGCCAATCACGAGCTTCGCACCATCCACCATTCGGACGAGGTCCATGATCGTTGTTGGAGGTGCCACCTTGACGCCAGGGCCGGCGCGTCCGGCCACCTGGCTGGCAAGTTCTCTTTCCCCGGGTCCCCAACCGGCGAGGACGGGAAGGCCTCGTTTGACGATGGCTGCGGCAACCTGGGCGAGAATCTCAGGCGGAATCGCCTTGGACGGGTGTCCTGCGGTCGGGAAAATAACGGCGTACGAACCCGGTGGGGGCAGGGAGGGGGGTGCCGCCTGCGACGTGGAGAGCAGCCATCTGCCGTCCGGTGCCGGAGGCTCCGGGGGAGGCCCGGCCCCAACACAGCGAAGGAATTCCAGATTCGTCCGGATAACGTGAGGATGGTTCGCCGTGACCTGGAGAACCTCCGTATAGGCCAACCCTGCCAGGGTCTCGCGCCGCCAGGGACGGGCCAAGCCGGCGCGCCGGGGCGCGTGGGACATCAACGTCATGAATGCCGATTTTGCAACGCCCTGGGGATCGATGCAGAGTTGCGCTCCGAGGTCTAATAGGCCACGGCGGACGTCGCGGATCTCACGCAGCGTTCGGGGAGACCAGAGCCGGTGGCGCCATTTCTTGGTATTGACGGCGATGGTGGTATCCACCGCAGGGTGGTGCGAGACGAGCGGAGCGAGACGCGCCTCAACGATCCAGGCAAGACGCAGGGAAGGCCGAGCCTCCTTGAGGGACAAGGCCAGCGGCCACGTGTGCACGATGTCTCCGAGCGCGGACAGTCTCACGAGGGCGACCCACATCGCCGGAGATTGTACATCCACGGGCTGAAGGTGGGCCTATGTACGAAGAATTCACGTCGTCATGAAGCCTCAAGCACCAGGATCCGTGCAATATGCAATAATAGGGACACTGTTGATTACTTGACACCGCTCACTCCCCCCGCTACCCTGTTTCTCAGTTCACGCAGGGGAGTTGCACATGGCCAGAGTTGCG
>WGCW01000068.1 GCA_015493585.1 Acidobacteriota bacterium | reverse complement strand
GGGTGCGGGGAACTCGTTCTCGCGCACCTCTTCCGCGCGGCAGATTGCGGTTCAGCCCCGCGGGTGCGGGGAACTCACGGTGGCCCGGCCAAGCGCCATGACGGATGCCGGTTCAGCCCCGCGGGTGCGGGGAACTCACCATCTCTACCATCTGTATCTCGCTCTCGTCCGGTTCAGCCCCGCGGGTGCGGGGAACTCTGAGATAGTCGCCGACGTACACGGCGTCCGGCCGGTTCAGCCCCGCGGGTGCGGGGAACTCTTACTCGGAGAACCTGTTGCTGGCGGCTGGGGCGGTTCAGCCCCGCGGGTGCGGGGAACTCTCCTCACGAGCCGCCACCGAGATGGCGTGGACCGGTTCAGCCCCGCGGGTGCGGGGAACTCGACCACCGGATCCCACTCGTCGTGGACCATCCGGGTTCAGCCCCGCGGGTGCGGGGAACTCTCGGCCAGCTCCGCCTCCCGCTTCGCCCGAGCCGGTTCAGCCCCGCGGGTGCGGGGAACTCTAGTCATGACATCCGCCGTGATTCCGTTGTTTCGGTTCAGCCCCGCGGGTGCGGGGAACTCACGCCAGGCACAACGCCCGCGCCTCCCTCGCCCGGTTCAGCCCCGCGGGTGCGGGGAACTCTGTTTCATCACCATATCCGTGGTAGTTGTCAGCGGTTCAGCCCCGCGGGTGCGGGGAACTCGCCCCGCTGCCTGGCGTGGACGTTGAGGACGCGGTTCAGCCCCGCGGGTGCGGGGAACTCTGTTCTTGGAACCGATTGTAACCGCTACCGGTTGTCACTGAGGGAAGGCACCACCAGAAGAAATCGGGTCTCGTTCGTTGTATTGAGCACGGCTGCACCGTGTTCGGTTCGGTTGTCAAAGATCATCCGGCGCAAGGCCTGCAAGTTCCTCGTCGACGGCCTCCGGATGGAAGGAGACAAGCTGGAGGCCGTCCCAGTCGGTGGGGATTCTTCGGTTGGATCCCACGGTGTCGAAGGTGAAACCGCTCTCGGTGTTGGTGGACCAGGCCATAATGGCGTTGCCATGCTCGACTCCCTCGCGGACGTTTTCCCAGATCATCTCACGGATCTTGCGGCCCGGGTTGCCCACGTAGACCCCGGCCCGGACTTCTAGCAGCCACACGGCGAGGCGGCCCCGGAGCCTCGGTGGGACGTTCTCAACCACGATGACCAGCATCGCCCAGCTTCTCCTGCTCGGGAATGGCTGGATCGAGCGCATCCTGGGGTTTCCCCGGGGGCTCGATCCCGCCTGCAGAGAGCACCTCGTCGATCAGCGGGATCAGCCGCTCGACGATGCGGGTGCGGCGGAAGGCGTCCCGGCAGCGGCGGCGCACAACCCGTTCGGGGTACTCCGGTTTCCTCGACGCAACCTCGAAGGCCACGGGAATGACGGTCTCGAACTTGACCAGATCGGCGATGTCGTAGACGAAGGATCGCGGCTTACCCCAGTGGATGAAGCCGATGGCGGGGGCGTACCCGGCCGCCAGGATGGCGGCCTCGGTGATCCCGTACAGGCTGGCGGTGGCCGCGCTGAGGGCCTGGTTGACGGCGTCGCTCCCCTCCCAGTGTGTCGGGTCGTACTTGCGGCCCTTCCAGCGGATGCGGTACCGGTCGGACAGGTTCTGGTAGGTCTTGCGGACCCGCGCCGCCTCGATGCCGCGAAGCTGATCGATGCTACGGTTGGCGGGCGGTTCCTCGCCGAAGCGGATGGCGTACATCTTGCGCACCACCTTGAGCCGGAGCTTGGGGTCCAGGGCGAGCCTGGCCTGGTAGAGCAGCCGGTCGCTGCGCGCGCCACCGGGCTGGCCCGCGGCATAGAGCCGCACCCCGCCATCGCCAACCCACAGCAGTAGGCAGCCGACCCGGGCCGCTAGCTCCACGGCGCGGTGCGAGACCCGGGTGCCCGGCTGAAGCATTAGGCAGGTGACACTGCCCACGGGGATGTGGGTGCGGACGCCTGCCTTGTCCACCACGACGAACGCCCCGTCGAGCATGTCCAGGCGGCCCTTCTCCACCCAGACCACCGAGACGCGGTCCTTGATCGGCAGGGGGCGGAGCTTGGGGAGCATCACACCTCCGGGTCGAAGCGATCCAGAAGCGCCAGGCCGGGCCGCGGCCCCATCTTCCGGACGAAGGCCGAATCGGCCGTCACCAGGGTTCCGCGCCGGGCCATGGCAACGGCCAGATACGCGGCGTCGTAAAAGGTCACACCGTAGTCTGCAACGAGCCCCACAGCCGTCCTTCCCCAGCCTTCTGCGGGAGAGACCTCTGACAGCACCAGCTCCCGCAACCAGCACAGCAACCCAGCGCCCGGGTTCATGCCGAAACGCCTCGAAAGCGTGTTCCCGACCTCGAAGTACCAGAGTGACGGGACCGCAAGCTCAAGCTTTCCGAGAACGAACCGGTCGAGAATCGCGCGGGCTCGATTCCATCCGGGCTCTTCGTCGCGCGGGAGGACCCACTTGAGAATGACGGAGGCGTCGGGAACGACGACCACGGTCAATGGCTCTCCCGGTCCTCTCGCACCCACTGCTCTGCGCTTCCGCCCGGATGCACGATCTGAGCGCGGAGGGCATCAATCTCGCGTACCGCCCGCTGCCGCTGCCTCAGCAGCGCGGCCTGCTTGACCGCTTCGCTGACAAAACGGCTCCGCTGACCCCGTTCGATCTTCTGCAATGCTGTCCACGCTTCATCATCCAGCATGACGTTCACTCGATGACCCATGGCACCCCCTTACACACCAAGTATACACACTCCTTCCTACGGCCTCCGCACCAGCAACATGCCGCAACCGAACGCCTTGGAGGGTCCGATGCCGGTCACGAGGGTTTTGACGAACCGCTCGGGGTCGGTGACGGTCAGGAGACCCTCGATGTCGAGGCTGCTAAAGCGTACCGGCTTGCCATGGCCGCGTGTCAGCTGGTGCTGACGGTATCCCTCGCAGCGCACCAGGCGGGGGTCGATGACAAAACCCAGCCGTTGCGCACGGGCTTCGAGCCAAGCGGCTCCTGCATCCTGCATCAACCGCTGGATGGGCACCATCTCTCCCGGATGCTCCTCTTTGAAGCGTTTTTTGGCGTCCATCACTACGTCGTCCCGGCGCTGACGGCCTTCATCCGTTTTTCGTCGGACCACGGGGTTGGCACGCAGGGAAAAGACGAGTCGCTGGCCCTGGCGCAGCTTGGGCGCGTAGGGCTTGGATTCCACGATCCACGCCCCTGACGGAGGCACCGGCTCCTCCGGCGAGACCACGAGGAACGAGGGGCGGCCCCGCGTCTCCATCCTCCGAAACAGGAAACTTCTCTGGCGGTCTTCGCGGGGGAAAAACGACCAGATCAGCCGGTGCTCGGCGTAAGCGTCGGCCGCGGCGGCCAGGTCGCGGAGGACCGCGGCCGGGGAGAGGGTGATGCGGCTCATGAACATGGCGGCACCTCCCCAGGAAGAGGCGCGTGGTGTTCCAGCCTGGGCTGGAACTGCCAGCGGGCACGGGACACCGGGTCGTCCCACCTTTGGGCGGTGTCCTGGGGCCCGAGGCCGGACTCTACCCCCGGCTCCCAGTACAGCGAGGGCCGGAAGCGTTCCCGCGGCCGGCGCTGCCGTTTCCGTGTGGCGGTCTCGGCGACGTCGAGGAAACGCACCTCGCCGAGGGCCCCCACCACGGACGGCGCCTCGACCACCTGGGGCTCCAGCGGTAACGCCGGCGGGCACGCCTTGCGCCCGAGGTACAGGCAGAACCGGGGCCTCAGCAGCGCCCGGCGAAGCTCTTCCAGCGGCACGGGTGCGTCCGCCGTGGCCTGAACCGCCACGATCCAGCGGCCGTCGCACCGGTAGTCGCGGTAGGACAAGATCGCCTCGCCGCCCTTGCCCTTGGTCCGCCGGCTCCACTCGATGACCCCGATCTCGTCGCGCCGCGTCGCCAGGGGCCAGCCCTTGGCCTCGGTGGAAGACGGAACCTGCGTGGTGTGGTAGTCGCGGAGCAGCTCGCCGGGGTCACACAGCACCACCGCGACCCGGTACCCGGCGGCGAGCTCGCGCTAGCGGACCTCCTCGGCCCGCCGGATGCCGAGCGCCGAGGCGAGGATCCCGAGCACCGCCGAGCGGCCGGGGTAGGGCGCCGAATGGCGGTCCTCGCCGATGGCGATCTCACCCCACGAGGCGAGCGGTCCCGCGAGCTGAAACAGAAGAAACCGTGCCATGGCCCTACTCCGCGACGAAATCGAGGAGCCCGGCGAGCGATCCGGTGCCCTCGACGGCGTCCAGCTCGCACTCCGGCAGCGCCTCACCGTACACCGAGTCCAGCTTCTCCTTGGTCTTCCGCAGTGCGTCGATGGCGCGGGCGAGCATCGGGTTGCCGCGGACCGGATCGAGAAATGCCACCGCCAGGCTGCGCGGCTGGACGTCGCCCTTTTCGGCTAAGACGTACGACGCCCGGGCGCGGGAGGCGAAGCTCGCCTGCTTGCCCCTGGGCGCCACGGTGGCCGCGGCCTCGGTCAGGGCGCGGATCGCCCGCGCCGCCAGCTCCCCGTCACCGCCGAGGTTCTCCACCAGCAGGCGGCGGTCGATGCACAGGTAGAGGTAGAACACGCCCGCGCCGAACTCGAGGTCGCCCACATGACCGGCCCCAACGTCCTCCACCCCCGGGTTGAGGTCGTCCACCGCGGTGAAGTAGTCGTCCTCCACCTGCACCGCGTTGACCGAGATCGCATGCGCCACCTGGGCCGCGGCTTCCTGGTTGTGAACGGGGCTCGCGGCGAGCATCCGGCCGAAGAGCGCGATGTCCACGGCGCCGGGCTTCTTCCGCAGCAGCTCGAGCTCCTCGTCGTTGGGGCCTTCGCCGCGCTCCGCCAGGCTCTCCACCAGGCGGTCGATGGCGGCTAGCTCCTCGGGGCCGAAGTGGGCGAGCTGCTCGATCTCGAGAAGCGCGTCGAGGTCGGCCTCACCGAGGTTCTTGACCGCCTTCTTGAGGTTGCTCTCCGAGGTCTTGGTTTTCCCGAAACGGCCGGCGACCTGCCACGCCCACAGCACGGCGTCGCCCGGTTCGACCCCCCTGGCGGTCAGATCGTCGAAGACCTTCCGGCCCATGCGCTTGGTCCGGATACCAACGTGACCTGCAAAGGCACTCTCGAACACCTCCGACGTCCTCCACGCCCGCTTGAGGCTCTGGGAGGAGATCCGGAGCCGCGGCTGGCCTCCGAAGATGGCGGTCTTGGGCCGGCCCAGGTCATCCCGGTTGAGGTTGGCCGGCGGATAGGCGGTCAACAGATGAAGCTGCAGAAAACGTTCCATGGTCGTGCTCCTTTCACTCGGTCTTCAGCGCACGCTCGTCCACGTGCTCGTAGTACGCGAGCGCCCAGCGCTTGCGCGTCCCGGCGTTCCACCAGTAGAGGCTCGCCGCGAGGTCGGTGACGTTGACCCTCCCGTCGAGCAGCGAGACCACCCGCCGCACCTGCTCGAAGAGTCGCTCGAGATCCTCCGCCTCGTCGCCGATCCGGAGCAGCCGGCGGAAGCGCGAGGGAGAGACGCGGGGCGTCCTGGCCGTCGCGCCCGCACGGGGAGCGGCCATCTGGTCCGCGAACCCGGCGCCGCCGTCGTGCTCGCGCACCCGGGCGAGGACTCCGGCTACCATGGCGATTCGGTCGACGGATCGCCACCTCGTGCCGGCAAGCCGGCGGCGCAGGTCGTGGTAGAGCGGCACGAAGACCACCTCCTCCAGCGTCCCCGCCCGCCGCAGCTCCGCCCGGGGACCGGTGGCGGCGTTCTTGTCGCCGATGGTCTCGGACCACCATTGGAGGACAACCTTCTGTTCGTGGTCCTTGTCGTGCGCGTCCGCGCTCATGTTCTCCATCGGAGTGCTCATGCCGTTCCTCCTTTCGTGTCGTGTTTCTTCGGATCGGGCAGGAACAGGGCGTTGCGGATGCTCTTCTTCCAGTTGAAACGCCGAAGATCACGGTGGGCGCGGGCGATCCGGCCAGGGTCGGTCTCCCCGATGTCACCCGCTTCGGCCCAGGTCTCGAAAAGGTGCTCGGCGGCCTCACAGATCGATCGGTGCCACCGATGAAGGATCTCGTACCCGGACCTGTCATTGGCCAGCGCTTCCAGGATCGCCTGGAGCTCTGCATAGAAAACGGTCTCCGTCCGCTGCCAAAAGGCGGAAATGGCGAAATCGGGCGACTTCGGCGCACGCCACGCTTCCTTGAGCGCCGAACGCAGATTCCTCATGACCTCGGTGGCCGCCACGACCATGTTCGATCCGAGCTCGCCGAGAGCCCTCATACGCTCCTCGGGGAGGCAAAAAGTGGGCATCCTGCACTCGTACCAGCCACGGCTCTTTTTCTGCCCCGGTACCACATCGTAACCAAAAGCAAAGACGCGAGCCCTACCAGCGACCCGTCGTCCGTCGGAGACGGCCTCCGTGACCACCGGTGCGCTGCTCGATTCGTCGCCGCATGTGCCGGAAGCCAACTGCGGCCAGTCCCGGTAGCCGAGACCGCCGCGATTCACCCGTATGACGCGGATGTCGCCCTGGGGCCCGGTGCGCCACGGAGAAAGCGGATGTTTCCACGGACCGGCGTACAACATGCCGCCGTGGCGGAGAAAGTACGTTTCGACCAACGGCGTTTGAGCCCTGCACAGGTCACAGGGCCGCGCCCCACCTTCGCTGCCTGGCTCGATCAGCCGGATCCGTCTCGGCATGCCCCAGAAGGGGTGGTACGGGGACATGTCTTCGGGGGTGGTGGTCACCTTGTGTTCCCACAGCCGCGTCGCACCGAGCCACGGGTAGGTGGCCTGGGGATCCGTGAGCCGTGGATTGCCGGTAATCAGCTCGAAGCGGCGCCGCGGAAGGACGTTCAGCCACATCGTGTGCCATAACGTACGGCGTTCGGGCTCCAACTCGGGATCCGCTTCGACGATGGTCGTCACCGGCCCGGCGCCCCTGAGGGCCGTAGTGTGACCTCGCCCGCCTGCCGGCGAATACGCCTGCACAGTGTACAGCGCGGCGGCAGCGCAGGCCGGGCACATGCCCGTCACCCTCCCCGGCTTTCGGAAATGAGTATTGAGGGCATCGATCAACATCGTCTCGATCGGCTCCAGCGCGCCGCTTTCCTCGATGGGTTCCATGGGTTGCATGAACCGCGGCCCGTCGCCGAACAGTTCGAAAAAGGGGGCCGCCCGCGCCAGCCGTTCCCGGAGCTCCACCGGGGACGGTGGCTGCCGTTGCCACCGCGCCCAGTCACGCCGCTCTTCCGGGGCGGCCTCGGTCTGGAGCAAACCAATGAGGAACTCCAGCAGCGCACCGGAGAAATCGGGACGCGGCGCCGCCACCATGACGATCGGGTCTCCGTCCATGTCCTCGGTAAGCTGCCACGGCGCGATCCGCCTCCGCCGCCCGCTGCGGGTCGCCACCGGGATCCAGGGGTCGTCGATGAGGTTCACTGTCACACCTCCAATCCGCTCGTCGATCGGTACCTGATCTTTCGGGACTCGCCCCCACGCCCGACAATCTGGACCTCCCAACTGCCGTCGTCCCGTTCTTCCATGGGAACCAGGAGAAGGTGTCCGCCGCGCCATGCCGGGTCGCCCTTGAGCTTCTGGACTGCGGCCGCCAGGGCAGCGTCCGTCGCCTCGGGCACGTCGGCAACGAGGCTGCGGCGGACGGTGACCTCGGAGAGCCGCCAGGCCCTCGTTGGATCGTCGTCTTCGGCCATCGGGCGGAGCGCGGCGCCGTCCCAGCGGGCGAGGCGGAGCGTGACCGTTGGCTTGCCGAGGCGGGTTCGGGTGTCCTCGTCGTCAATCCAGGAGTCGTAACCGCCACCGTAGCCGGCGGAGAAGGCGATGGCGTTGGCCTCGCCCTGGGAGGCATCGGCGTGGCGCTGACCCTCGGCCTCCACGGCGTTTCGCTCGAGGCCGCCGGGCAGGGCGAGGGACGATCCGGCGCCGTACACCTCCTCGACGAGGAGGCGGCTGTCCTCGGGCAGCTTGGCGCTCGGCCGGTCACGGAGCAGGCGGGCGGTCCGCCACAGCCCGGCGTGATCCGGGTAGACGAATGAGGTGCCGGGCAGGAAGCTCCTGATCCAGGATCCGGTTGGATCGTCGACGGGCTCCGGTGCCAGCACGTGGAGCACCGCCGGTCCACGCTGGTCGAAGCCGTCGCCGGGCGCGAGGGGGGTTCCGTCCGCGGCGCGGCGGTGCCGGTGGAGGCGGCCTGCGCGCTGGAGCAGCAGGTCGATGGGGGCGAGGTCGGACAGCATCTCGTCGAAGTCGAGGTCGAGGGACTGCTCGATGACCTGGGTGGCGACCACCACGCGGCCGCGGCGGCTTCCCGGGCCGCTGTCCTTACCGAAGCGCCGCAGGACGTCCGCCTCGATCTCGAGCCGGTCGCCGAGGACGAAGCGGGCGTGGAACAGGGTGACGTTCTCCGCGCCGAGCCGTTCGGCGAGCTCCCGGGAAGCCTCGATGGCATCGGCGACGGTGTTGCGGATCCAGCACACCGCGGCGCCCGCCCGGGCGCGCTCCTCCACCCAGCCCATGGCCTCCTCAGGATCATGGCACAGCTCGAAACCGAGGGTGCGCCGCGACCACGGTGGCGGCTCGGCGGGGACGGCATGCACCCTGTCGCGGGAGATCGCCGCAAGCTGCGGATACGCGTCTGGTAACGCAGCCGGCGGCTCGAAGCCAGCACCGCCGCAGAACGCCTCCACCAGCTTGCCCCGTGTCTCCAGGGGCAGGGTGGCCGAGAGCAGGATGGCGCTGCCGCCCTGGGCAGCGTGAAGCTCGAGGAGGTGCTCGAGCAGCCGGTTCATGTAGGCGTCGCAGGCGTGGACCTCGTCGACGATGAGGACCTTGCCCAGGAGGCCCACGGCGCGAAGGCTCTGGTGGCGGACGTTGAGCACGGCGAGCAGCGCCTGGTCGACGGTACCGACACCAACCTGGGCCAGCAGCGCCTTCTTGCCGCTGTCAGCGAGCCACGCTGCGCAGGTGGCGGCGGCGCCGGGCTCGTTTTCGCCGTACGGTGCCTCCACCGCCATGTCCGTGCTCCGGATCGACTCGCGGAACCTGGTGGAGAGATCGCGCCGGGAATGGGCGAGCACCAGGGAGGGCCGGCTGCCCGGTTCGAACAGGCGTTCGTACACGGAGCCGACCCGCCGGTACATGGCGTCGGCGGTGGCGGTGGTGGGGAGCGCCACGTAGATCCCCTCGCCCTCGCCCCGGGCGAGGAGCCGGCCGGCCAGCGTCAGCGCCGCCTCGGTCTTGCCCGAGCCGGTCAGATCCTCGATGATGAAGAGCTGAGGACCATCGGCGAGCGGCACCGTGTCTGCGGCGTCCTGGAGGCCGGTGGCCGAGCGCAGGCCGGGGAACAGGGTGGCAAAGCGCGTCTCACTCCGGGCTGGCACGGGGACGACGGCGGCCTCCTCCACCGCGCGCCCCGCTTGCGGGAGCGCTCGCTCCTCCCAGTATGTCTCCAGCGCCATGGGCTCCTCGACGAAGGGGAACCAGCGCCGGTTGGAGCCGAGCCAGTCGCACAGGACGGCGAATCCGGCGAGGGACCAGGACGCCCAGGCGGCCCGGTCGCGGAATGCAAACTCATCGGGCGCCTCGAACGCCGGAGGCCGGGGAGATCCGAAGAACATCCCGCTCAGCCGGGTGCTGAGCTCCCGTGCGGCGGAGAGGTCTTCGGGCCGGAACCAGAAGCTGCTCCAGTCGGTGACCTCCGGTGGCTTGCCGTGGTGGCCGGAGGACGTCGCCAGCAGGGTCAGAAGCCCTTCCTCCAACGGCGAGTATTCCTCCAGGTCGGGGAAAACCTCGCCCAGGAGGTGCTTCGTCCACAGCACGTACCCCAGCGTGTCGTGCCGGACCGAGTACTGGTACCTATCCGGAATCTCACCGTCCGCCAGGTCCGGTCTGAGCCTCTGGAACGCCGCCGCGAGCTTGCCGATATCGTGGTGCGCCAGGAGCCACAGGACCCACCGCCGCGAGGACTCCTCATCGAGTTCAAGCATCGCAGCAAAGCGGCCCACCAAAGTTGAATGGCGTTCGAGAAGCACCATTCCCACAGCGGCAACATCGAGGAGGTGATATACGAGGAGATGCTTGGCTGGCCTTTCACCAGCACCGCTCGCCTTTCCCCAGTACTGGAAGAACGTGCCGGTTTCCTGACTGTTTACCCCACGCGAAGGCTCCTTTCTCTGCGATCTGCCCCATGCTCGGGTTTTGTCCCGCCGCCGGGGGGTTCGCCGTGTGCAGCCGGTTTACGCGTCATCATCGGGAGACGCTTCGGGTGCGCCGAGAACTGCCTCGAAGACGATCGTGTGGCTTTTGTGAAGGTAATGCCGGGCCTCGGCAAGGCCACCACGATCAAGGCCACCGGCGTTGCCGAGGTAACCGTCGCCCCAAAACTCGTAACAGGTGTCATCATCGAAGACAAGGTGGAGCTGCCAGGCAGGCGCCTCCCCCTTTTTGACGACGACGCCGGTGATCCGTTTCCCAACAATCTGCCCAAGAGCAGTATTGACCATGACGGCCTCCTGATGTTCTTATCCAGTATAAACCCACCCACAGCTGCTGCGGGCCAGGGCCGGCCTGCGTCGAACCACCGCCGGGCCAAAGGGGCCAGCCATCGCAGGTCAATCCGGCCACTACACATCTCCCGGCGTCTGATCGTCGCCATCATGTGGACCGCTCGGATCGTGCTCAGGGGAACGGTGGCGCGGTGTGATGAGGCCGAGGAGGCTGTTGATCAAGACCTCGCCACTGGCGATGCCTCTCACCATGATCTGGAGCAGGATCGTCAAGATCCACAGGATGAGACCAGCCACGATGAGCCAGAAAAAGATTTTCTCGAACATGCGCTCCCTCCTCCGCTGAAATCCCGGCGGCCCGCCACCGCACGGCATCAGCGGCCGGACTGTCCACGTCGTCGAGGCCTGTTCCCAGCCTCCGCGTGTTCGCGTGGCGGGTGCTCAGCCGCCGTACAGCCTCTTCACGATGAAGTCGAACTGGCGGCGGTCTTCCATCCCTTGATCCACCGAGTCTTCATATCCTGGAGCAGGCTCGTAGCGGATGCCATGGTCCCCCGGATACGGCTTCCGGTGATCGACGAGATTAAAAAGGATCTCGTCGGGAATTCCGTCCGGGAAGGCATCACAGGTCGGCCCAGCATGGGTATGGACGCACGTTATACAGTAGGAAGCCCAGCCGCCACCAAGATCATCCAGCGCTTCACGCCAGCCTTTCTTCATCTCAACCTCCACAGAACATCTACGCCTGCGCATCCCGAAAATTCCCTGCACTCTCAAGACACTGACTGCCACAGATGGATTGATCTCATCCGAACGTGGCATCCGGATATCTGGGGCCTTGCGGCGGGAGGAGCGGCGATCCTTCCACATTTTGGAGGGAGAGCCTGATCCGTGTGTGCCCCCGCCCAGATCCTTCGCAGCGCGCCTTCGGCGCACCGCTCAGGATGACAGGGGGGGATGGCTTTGACTCCGGCGCACCGCTCAGGATGACAAGGGGAGGCGTCATTCTGAGGAGGCAAAGCGATCCCTCTCACAGTCATTCTGAGCACCCACATGCCCCAGTGCGGGGCACCGGGACGGTGGACGAACAGGGATTTAGGTACGGTTTCTCAAAGGTCTGCGTTATCAGTACCGTACACTGCTTTCTCCGACGTGATGCAATTGCTGTTAGTTGAGAGGAGGCGAAGCCGTTCCACGGACGGCCCCCACCCACCCAGATCCTTCGCCTTCGGCTCAGGATGACAAGGAAGGAGAGTGACTCAGGATGACAGGGGGGGATGGCTTTGACTCGGGCGCACCGCTCAGGATGACAGGGGAAGGTGTCATCCTGAGGAGGCGAAGCGATCCCTCTCACAGTCATTCTGAGGAGGCAAAGCCGACGAAGAATCTGGGCGGGGGCCAGCACCATACATCTCAAACCAAGTCCTGAAAACCGCCATGACCACAGAGCAATCAAAGTCTTTCTTTGCATCCCCCGCAGGCCGCTCCGCGCCCTTCACGATACATCCAACGCAACGTCCGTCTGAAGAGCGCAACCACAGAGGCCGGGAAGGTTCCCAGAGGAAGGAGGGCGTTAACTTCGAACCCCACTCCGCGCTCTCTGCGTTCTCCGCGGTTTATTACCTTACTCAGTCCCGAGCACGCTTACCGCAGAGGAAGTCCCAAATGAATTCAACACTGTCCCCTACTCTACGGTTTTGGCGAGGTCGGCGTGAACACTCTTGAGCAGAAGCTACGACAAGGCTCGACCAGTTCACGGAAACCCCCGCCCAGATCCTTCGCAGCGTGCCTCCGGCACGCCGCTCAGGATGACAAGGGGGGATGGATTCGCCTTTGGCGCACCACTCAGGATGACAAGGGGGGATGGCTTTGCCTTTGGCGCACCACTCAGGACGACAGAAAACGGTGGGTGCCTCAGACGACTGGGAAAGGCTGGGTGGCTCAGGATGAGGATAAGGGAAGTCATCCTGACGAGGCAAAGCAATCCCTCTCACTGTCATTCTGAGCACCCACATGCCCCAGTGCGGGGCACCGGGACGGTGGACGAACAGGGATTTAGGTACGGTTTCTCAAAGGTCTGCGTTATCAGTACCGTACACT
>WGCW01000067.1 GCA_015493585.1 Acidobacteriota bacterium | reverse complement strand
AGGGCAAGGAGTCGATCTACACTTTCCCCAAGGCCCACTTTGACCAGTTTAGGAGGTACATTCGCGAGTCGCCGAGGCGCGTCAACGTGTTTCTGGTGGTCGTGCCTGAATACGCCCCCGAGGCTCGCCTCCAGGCGATCCGCCTGAAGCACGCAACGCCTACCGACACCGATGTGGCCCTCATTACAGCCGAGGACCTGAAATGGGTCGCCGAGAACTGGAAAGCGATGTCGTCGACAGGAAAGTTCTCGCTTGAGGTTTTCAACACGACCGGGATCCTGGACCGCGCCAGCCTAGAGGAGCGATTGCCCCTCCTCTTGAAATGAGCCGAACCCCGGTCACGCCGTTCCGCGATTCGAAAGGTGCCCGGGGAGCCATTGAGTTATTGTGCGTTGATCACGCTCCTGCCGCAGCGTCGATGGGGGAGTAACACCGTGGTACCATGTTACTTGGAGGTCAACAGCGCCAATGACGCAGAATGCCTTGCTGCGTTACAACACGTCCCTTCGGACGCAGAAGTAGTAGTTAGGCTCGGGAGGCTCAACGGAGGCCAGATGGAAATCCCGCAAAAACACAGAAGAATCGTGATGCTCGGTTCGTTTATGCTTCCCGTGATCGTCGTTTACACCATACTGATGTTCCTCGGCGGCCTTGCGTTCTTTCCCTCACACGGCCGTGCGCCAGGCAGTGGCCTCTATGTGATTCTCTTCTTTTTGTACATCCCAACTTGGTTTCTCGCAGCGGTCTCATGGATTGTCCTGACAATCCTATACATCGTCCTGATCTCCAAGGATGAAGCGATGAGCGAAGAAACAAAGGCGCTATGGATTGTGTTGCTCGTTGTGGTTCCGGTAGTTGGCATCCCTGCCTTCTGGCTGAAGCATCTCAAGGACCTCCCCAGGGAGGTCCCTAAAATAGATCTGATGGCAATCATCGATGATCTCGATCTTCCTGACGGACGGCAGTCACCATTTGGAAACAAGTAACAGTCGTGGCCATTGAAATCGACACAGATCGGCAGCCTAACATCTTATTCCAGCGGACCCAGGCCGGCGGCGGCTGCGGCCCTGGTCCGCTGAACTCGGGCCGTTATATCTGCCCAAAGAGGTGAGGAATGAAACATTTTGATATAGGTTCGGTGGTTGTGATCGTGCTGACCTTTGTTCTTTTTGCGGCGGCTCTGTCTTTTACGGGCCTGACGCATGATCTCTTGTTGGAGGCGGGGGTGTTTTTGGTCTCTGTCAAACTGATCATCATGGCCTATAAGGCAAGCGTGGCGTCTCAAGATATTCATCGTGAGCTTGAAGAAATCAAGAACATCGTGAAGAGTATCAGGAAAGACACATAACGAATTGCGCCACCGGTTTGCGCTCGGCTGCGCTTGGTAAAAACCGGTGAGGTCACCCCTGATGTCATTCAAGCGAGGACATATGGACTGGTTTGAACGGTTAACCGGCTTCAGAGAGCAATCGCCACAGCAGGTTCGGGCTCATCTCTCTGTTGAGGGCAACACATTAAAATCCCATGTCAACGGCAGAGCATGGACGTATGGTGAGCTCGAAGTCCCGTCCCTGGCCGAACTGAGACAACGTGCCCTGTCGAGCGCGCCCCCATCTGGCAAACTGTCGATTCGTGAAATCATCGCGGATGCCCAGACCTTACACGTAGATCCTTCGAATGAAGGAGCTCTGTTTCAGGTGGCGTCGCAGTTCAACCTTCTTGAAATGACTTCACCACATATCACGCCTGAACAGGGTGTTGGGATCTATGAACATGATCCCACCCAGGGACCCGCGTGTGCCATTGCGGCAGGCGCCGGTACGATCTATCGAAATTATTTTGTCATGGTCAATGGACAGGCCGGCCAATCCGCTCGCAACCAGATCGACTGTCTCGCAGATATTGGAGCAGCCTTAGGAAATTCAAAAAATCGGCTGTGGGAGATGAGGAACGGCTATGCATTGGCATCGTACGGTGGATTAGTCGAGATCTCGAAACGTCTTCGAGCATTGGATGAGGAAGAAATAGATGAGATACGCCAAAAGCTCCGAATCGGTATTCAGTGGGAGACACAGGTCACGCTACATGACTGTAAGCACCTGGTCTCGCAGGCATACTGCTCTGCCTTACCGGTCGCCTATTCGCGGCATGCACCGGCACTATGGGCGGATTTCGCGCGACTTGTCCTGGAGGCAGCCTATGAGGCAACACTGTGCGCCGCGATCGTGAACATGGGAAGAAATGGCAGCAAAAGAGTTTTCCTGACACTCCTGGGTGGGGGCGTATTTGGGAATGAAGCCGGTTGGATCATCGGCGCAATCCGCCGGGCTTTGAGCCTTTACGAGCATATCGACCTAGACGTGGCGATCGTCAGCCACCGCAGATCAAACCCTCACGTCACGAGCATGATAGATGAAGTACAGAGCAGGTAACGGCGACATGACAACCCGCTGCTGCCGCGCTCGGTGGGCGGGGCCGGTGGACTCGAACGCCATATGTGACCAAATCATGCCGGGAGGCGATGTATGGAGACGAAGGTATTCCAACTCAAGGTCAATCTACGGCACACCAGGCCGCCGATCTGGAGGCGGCTGGAAGTTCAAAGTGACATGACCCTTGGCGAGCTGCACCATGTGATCCAGAGCGCCATGGGTTGGACGGACAGCCACCTGCATAACTTCGTGGCGAAGGGGATACGCTACGGGGCGGTTGAGCAGGGATTCGACTTCGATCTGGAAGAAGAAGACGAACGCGATACCCGTCTCGATCAGGTGCTGACGAAGCCGAAGGACAAGCTGGTCTACGAGTATGATTTTGGTGACAGCTGGGTGCATGACATCGTGCTGGAGAAGGTTCTGCCGATCGATTCGGAAGGGACGCGATATCCGTTGGTGACCGGCGGCCGGCGCGCCTGCCCGCCGGAGGACATCGGCGGGGTTTTCGGTTACGGCCACATGCTGGAGGTGCTCAGCCAACCGGATCATCCGGAATATGAGGAGATGTTGACATGGGTGGGCGGCGAGTTCGATCCGGAGCGCTTCGACGTTGAGGAGGTCAATCGCAGGCTTGGCGGCGGCCGGTCTCCCGCGAAGCGGCGCCGGTAGAGGGGCCTGACACTCCAGCCCGTGACCTCCCGGGGATCGGGTCGTGATCGAAGACCTGTAACGCCGGTACGCGACACGCCGGGTGGCAGGTGCCGGTTACGGGTCGATCAACTCCGAGCAGATTTTTCGCCGCATCGGCCGGCAGATCGGCCTCAAGCCTTGATGGTTCTTGGCCGTTTTGGAATGAAGCAAAGCCCCGGCCGCGGCCGGGGCTCGATGTTTGTGGCGGCCGGTCTCGATCAGGCCATGCCGGGCAGGGAGGTGGAGCCAATGCCGCTCAGGGATGTGACGGGCGTTTTTGTTGAGCTGGCCGGGGCGGGGTGGCCGAGACCTGCCAGAGGCCGGTGGCGATGAGGATGGCACCGGCGAGCTGCGGCCAGCCGGGCCGCTCGGCCAGGAAGATCGCCGCGAGAAGTCCGGCCGCAAGCGGCTGGAGCGTGGTATAGGCGGCCACCAGCGAGGGTGTGGAGAGGGCCAGAGCCCACGTGTTGATCAGGTAGTTCAGAGTGGTTGGTACGAGCACGATGTACGCCATCAGGATCCAGACTGAGGCGGGAACAGCGGCAAAGGGGATTGCAGCGAGATGGTTGGTGGAGGCGGCGGCGACGCCGGCCCCGCCGAAGAGGAAGCTCCACGCGATCACCGTCGTGACGGGCAGGCGCGTCAGGATGCGCCGCATGAGCACGAGGAATGTGGCGTAGCTCAGACAGTTGGCGAGGATCATCAGGTTGCCGGCCACCATCCGGTTCCCAAGCTGAAAGCGGGCTGGCTCGAGCATGACGAGGGCTCCGGCAGCCGCGAGGAAGATCCCAACGAGGCGTCTTGGCCTGGCACGTTCGACGCCGCTCGCAATCGCGATGCCGGCGGCGAAAACGGGAATTGAGGGCATCAGGATTGCTGCGTTGGTGGCGGTCGTCCATCGCAGGCCGAAGATGAACAGAAGCTGGTTGGCAAACACGCCGAGGAAGCCGAGCAGGGCGAGCCACGGCAGGTCGCGGCGGGAGGGGATCAGATGGTCGTGCCGCCAGGCGAGGAAGAGCAGGATCGGGGTGGCGATGAGAACGCGAAGGCCGGCCACGGCGAGCGGGTGGAGGTGGGCGAGGACGGCTTTGGCGCTGACGTGAAAAGCGCCGAAATTGAGTTGGACGAAGAGCAGGCCGGCGTGCACCTGCCAAGGAACGTGGTGATGGGGAGATGCGGGCTTCACGAATCCTCATCGTGTGCGGGGGCTTCCTCGCCACTGTGGCAGGCGCGGGGACCGGCGTTGGCCGGCATCTCGCGCACGGCCTCATCCGGTGCGAGGAAGACGGCGCTTCCAGAAGCGTTTCCGTTCATGACCCGGGCCACGTTACCACGGATCGAGTGCGGCTTTCCCCGGCGGGCAAACGAGGTTGTTGCGCTGTGCCCCGTCGGCCGGAGGCAGCTTTGGAGCGCGGACTTTAGTCCGCATCTTTTTGTACCAGAACGCGTTGAGCGTACGATGCGGACTGAAGTCCGCGCTCCCTCGGGCGGTCTCCCCGCGACCGGTTGCCTTGGCGTTGGGGTGAGCGTGCTTCGATCGTGGTCGTATCCGCTGGGATCACACGGGT
>WGCW01000066.1 GCA_015493585.1 Acidobacteriota bacterium | reverse complement strand
GATGTCAGCCGAACAGCTCGGACAACGGCTCGAGCTCTACCGCGAGGACTACGTGCCGGACAACACCACGTTCAATGAGATCCGCGCAACGCTCCGCCCGTCGGCCGAGGCGGCGGGCCTGTTGCGGCGTTTCCTCGAGCTGTATTCCTAACGGGATGGAGGCAAGGCACCTCGACGGCACGCGATAAGATCACTTACACCAACGGGCGAATGACAGCGCGGACCGGCGCAGCTTCCGTTTCGGCCAGCGGCATCGGGAGGGCGATGAGCTCGTAGAGCCCCGGGCTGACGCCCTCGAGAATCAGCCCTTCGATCCAGCTGATTCCATGCTTGGCGAGGCGATGATGCGCTTCGAATTTCGTCGAATCGAAAGGATCCACGGAGGGTGTGTCTATACCCACGAGGATAATCCCCCATCCTGCGAGCGCATCGACGAGCTCCACGCTGAAGCCTAAGATGCCTTCGCCAACCTCTCGAGCCGTCACGGGATGGGAGCCTGTTGCAAACAGGACGCGGGAGGCCCGCGGACGCCATCCCTCCGGCAAGTGTTCAAGACGAATGCTCCCCTGTGCGTCATGAACCGCCACAATCTCCGCGTCCCCGATGAATCGCTCAAGCGGCAGCTCAGCAGCCGTTCGGCCAGCTCCTTCCATGTGAAGCGGCGCATCGACATGGGTCCCGACGTGACAGGTCGTTGAGAACCAGGAAAGGACCATCCCTCCCTCACGCCGCGTCTCACACCGGAACGGCCGGTCCCCAGGCCAAACAGGAATACCGTCCCGCAACGGACGGCTGATGTCGATCCACGTCCCGGAGTTCTTGCCTCTGCTCATCCCGTGCGCCTCCCCGCAATCTCAAGCATAGCCGACCCGATCTCCCGGAACGACGGACAGGAACACTCTCACCTCAGGTGTCAGCTCATATCCACTCCTCTCCCTACTCCCCCCAGCTTCCACTCTCCTCAGCTCCCCCGGGCCGTGGGGGCCGTCCCGTGATATATTGCCCGATGTGCTCATGGGTGTGCTGAAGCGTTTCCGGTCAAGTCTGAGCTACCCGATCATCGCCACGCTTGTCCTCGTGACCGTGGTGCCGGTGGTAGCCGTTGGCCTGCTGCTCGCGGCGCGGAACCGGGAGCACCTGACGACAATTGAGAAGCAATACCTGACCCGCCAGGCGGTGAGTTTGGCCAGTGAGGTCTCACTATTCTATACGGTGCACAGCACCAGACTCGCCAGCACGGTCCGCGCGCTCGAAGCGGTCGGCTCGTTTTCGCCTCAACATCTCGAATCGCTGCTGGCCTCGTTGGCCCAACACGATCGGGCCATCTTAAGGCTCGAGGTTCTCGATCGCTCGGGAAAGGGCGCTTTCGTCCGGACACGGGATCTTCAGAGCCCCGCCGAGAAACAGCTGGATACCCTATTCGCCCGGGATCGCAAGACGGCGTTCGGCGGCCGCCCCATCGAGCGGCGTCACATTCCTCTCGCCGGTTTCCCCGCTGGAGTCGCGACGTTCGCATTCCCCCTGATGGCCTCCGGCACCACATCCCCCACGGCGGTTCTTTCCGGCGCCATCGATCTGACCGGCCTCCAGGAGCGGCTCCACGATAACGCGCTGGCCGGGCTCCAGATCGCCATCATCGATCAGAAGGGTCGCGTCGTTATTGGATCCAGACCGGATCTGGCCGGGCGCTTGATGGCCTCGACACCGTTGGTGCATGACTTCCTGATCAAACCGCTGAGATTGACGCAGATCTACCGCACACCGGAGGACGGCGGGACCGAGGAAATGCTCGGTTCTATCGCCCCCGTAGGACAGCCTCCATGGGCGGTCATCGTTGAGCGGCCCACAGCCCAGGCGTTTGCGTTCGTCCGCGCCATGCAGGTTCGAACGCTCATCGTTACCGGCATCGCCGCCGGGGCTGCGCTGGCATTGGGCTTTTTCCTGAGCGGATTCATGATCCGGCCGGTGCAGCGGCTCGCGGCTGTGACATCGGAACTGGCTCAGGGCAATCTCACAGTCCGGGCCGAGGTCAATGGGTATAACGAGCTCGCCCACCTTGCAACCAACTTCAATAACATGGCAGGCAATCTTGAAAGCCTGATCCGCCGGCTCAAGCAAGCGCTGCGGCAGAATCAGGAGCTGTTCCTCGAAACCATCCGCACACTGGCCGCGGCCATCGATGCCAAGGACCCGTACACACGTGGACATGCCGAGCGTGTCAGCTCATTCTCAATGGCGATCGCCCGGCATCTCGGCCTGAGCCAGGAACAGGTGTTTAGAATCCGGATCGCCGCCATCCTGCACGATGTCGGCAAGCTCGGCATCCGCGATGACATTCTCAAGAAACCCGGCCGCTTGACGCCCGAGGAGTACGCCATCATGCGTCAGCATCCCGTCATCGGGGCACAGATCATGGCGCCGATCCGCATGCTCAAGGACATCATCCCGGGAATCCGGAATCATCATGAGATGTGGAATGGGAAGGGGTACCCGGATCATCTCGCCGGCGAGGAGATCCCAATGATGGCCAGAATCATCGGGGCTGCGGATACCTTCGATGCAATGACGACAGACCGGCCCTACCAGCGGGCACTGCCACTGGAAAGCGTGCTTGATAAGATGGAGAGCATGGCGGGAGTTCGCTTCGATCCAGACGTCATCAAAGCCCTTGTGGCCGCGGTTGCCGCCGGGGATATCACGCCGCCTCCGCGCAGAACGCGGCCAATCATGGATACAGAACCTCACTCGCCCCAGGAGGCATCATGAGACGAACTTCTTCGATTCTGTTGTGCGGCCTGCTCCTCATCGTGTCCTCCTGCGCCAGCACGGGCGGACATGGGCGGTCCGGTTCAAGCTCGTCAATGTCCGTGAAGAATCCGCTCTATCCATTCACCGTGATGCGGCAGGGGTCGGTGGAGCTGCAGCAGGGGCACTACGAGGCCGCGCTGAAACATTTCGAGGAGGCCGCCCGGCTGGAGCCCGGTAATGCGACGGCATACAACATGATCGGGCTCTGCGAGCTGCGCCTGAACAAGCCCGCTCAGAGCATCGAGGCGTTTAACAAGGCGCTGGCCCTCATCCCATCCTTCTCGGATGCCCGCAACAATCGGGGGGTTGCCTATCTCGCGTTGAAACAGTACCGGCTCGCGGAGGTCGATTTTCTCGCGGTGCTGGCTGACACAACCTACCCCCATCGGTGGCAGGTCTATTACAACCTTGGCATGACCTATCTTCAGACCGGCCGGCTCGTGGCTGCGGAGGAGAATCTCCGCCGGGCTGCAAATGCTCCGGTTCCCGTCTTTCAGGCGGTGCTCCGCCTCGCTGAAGTCCAACAGAAGCAGGGGAAACTCGACGCGGCAATCGCAACGCTCCAGGCCGCGCACCTGAAGTTTCCCGAACGTCCTGAAGCGACCCTCGACCTCGCGAAGGCTTTGATCCTTGCAGGAAAGAAGGAACAAGCCAACAGATACCTGAAAGAGGTCATCGCGAATTCACCAGACTCCCAGTGGGCCGCGACAGCGAAAACACTCCTCAAGGGTAAGTAATGCCATTCAATTATATTTTGACGAACCTCCTGGTCAATGTTCCTGAATCCGTCGGTGCCATCTTTCTCGACCACGAGGGAGAGACGATTGAGTGTGTGATGCGGGAGGGCGATCCGTACGGTCTCAAGGTTGAGGGCGCCTACCATAGCATCTTCAAGAGGAGAATCGGTCAGGCGTTTGACTCCACCGGGACCGGGCCTGTCGAGTCGTATTCGATCCTTGCCGACGGCCTGACCTCGTTGACGCAGATCCTTCAGGACGGCTACTATGTCGTGCTCGTGATCCGCCGGGACGGCTTGACTGCACGGGCAGAGTATTACCTCCGGAGGGCGGCCCGGGTCATCGCAAGGGAGCTCGCCTGAGGCGTCCGCTTCGGAGACTCGGAGGAAACTGTGGCTCGCACAATCTTGGCCAAGCTCAAGCGTGGCCTTTTCATGACACACACGGAGTTTCTGGAGAAGGTTGGGGAAGCCTTCCGCCGCACCGGTCCGGTGGAGGCACGGCACATCGACCAGATTGAGGATGCTCTGATTGCCGCGGACGCCAGTGTGACCCTCTCAGTTCGGCTCGCCGATGAGCTGCGCGCACGTGTCCGGTCCGGCGAGATCCAGAACGCCGAGCAGCTTCGCCCCGCGCTTCGCAAACGTCTCGTCGAGCTCCTCCGGTCGGTTGAGGAGTCGTCCAAGCCAACCGGACAGGCGCATTCGCCACGGGTCACGCTTCTGGTCGGCGTCAACGGAACTGGCAAGACGACGACCGCCGCAAAGCTTGCAAAGCGGTATCGTGAGACCGGCCGTTCGGTCATTCTTGCTGCCGCTGACACGTTCCGTGCGGCCGCTGTCGAACAGCTCCAGTACTGGGCCGACCGGATCGGCGTTCCCCTCGTTCATCAGAATGAAGGAGCAGATCCTGCTGCGGTCGTCTTTGATGCCATTGCCAGGGCCAAGGGACGTGGTGCCGACGATGTGATCGTCGATACTGCCGGCAGGCTCCATACCCGTGCCAACCTGATGAAGGAGCTCGAGAAGGTCCGCAAGGTCGCGGGCCGGGAGGTCCCCGGCGCCCCACACGACGTGCTGCTCGTCCTCGATGCAACCACCGGTTCAAACGGTATCGAGCAGGCGCAGCGCTTCGGTGCCACAGCAGGAGTCAACGGTGTCGTCCTCACCAAGCTCGATGGCACGGCCAAGGGCGGAGTGATCCTGGCGATCGCCGAATCGCTCAAGCTCCCGGTTCGCTGGGTCGGCATTGGTGAGGGCGAAGACGACTTACTGCCGTTCGATGCCGACGAGTTTGTCGATGCCCTCCTGGCGGCATCGTAGCCGGTGATGGGCGATCATCCTCCCGGCGGAACCGATCGCCGCTGGATGCGGCGAGCGATCGAACTGGCCGCCCGCGGACGGTTCGGTGCCTCACCCAACCCGATGGTCGGCGCGGTAATTCTCGATGCGGAGGGGCGTCTCGCAGGCGAAGGGTTTCATGAGAGGTTTGGCGGACCACATGCGGAAATCAACGCCCTTGCTGCCGCTGGGGACCGTGCGCGGCGTGGAACGCTCTATGTCACACTCGAGCCGTGCAACCACTATGGCAAAACGCCACCGTGCACCGAGGCAATCCTCAAGGCGGGGATCAGGCGGGTCGTGATCGCCATGCCCGATCCCAACCCTGTTGCCGGAGGCGGCGCTGAACGCCTCCGGAGCTCTGGCGTCCAGGTGACGATGGGCGTGGCTTCGGAGGAGGCACGGCGTCTCAACATCCGCTGGCTTTACTGGGCATCCCGGGGAATCCCATGGGTGACGCTCAAGGCGGCCGTCAGTCTCGACGGAAAAATGGCAACACGCCTCGGGGACTCCCAGTGGATTACAGGTCCAGCCGCCCGGCGCCGTGGGCTCGAGCTCCGCGAGGAACATGACGCGATCCTGGTTGGCATCGGAACCATCCGTGCGGACGATCCACGCCTGACGCGGCGGCTGGGGATGAACCGCAATGGGCGCTGGCTCCGCATCGTGCTCGATTCGACGCTGGCCATCCCCGCCACGGCCGCCCTGATCCGCGAGGATCCGGGGAGTGTGCTCCTCGTGCACACCGCGCGCGCCCCGGCCACACGGCGAAGCCGGCTTGCTGATGCCGGGGTCCGGCTTCTCGAGGCCGAGGCGGGACCGGATGGACGTCCCGCGATCGGCCCGTTACTCCGCTCGCTGGCAGCAGAGCCGATCTCTGCGCTCCTCGTCGAGGGCGGGCCGGCGGTTCACGGCTCGTTCAACGATGGTGGTTTCGTCAACGAGATCGAGTTATTCATGGCACCCACCATCATCGGTGGCAACGGCGCGCCAGCTGCGATCGGTGGTCTTGGGGCGGGGATGCTCGATGAGGCAAAAAGGTATATGATCGTCTCTGTGACTCGACACGATACCGATGTGGAGATCCGGGCAATGCGGACGGATGGGGCTGATGTTCACGGGTCTGATTGAAACTGTTGGGGCGGTCGTGCAAACGTCCCGGACGACGGGGGGCGCAAGAATCCAGATTCAGGCGGCCTGGCCTGACGGCGGCGCGCCCCGCGAGGGTGACAGCGTCGCCGTCAACGGGGCATGCCTGACCGCCGTCGAACCGGCACATGGCACCTTCTCGGCCGATCTTTCGCCGGAAACCGTGAGCCGGACACTGCTGGCCGGGCTCAGGCCCGGCGATCAGGTCAACCTCGAGCGTGCGCTCCGCGTTGGCGGGCGGCTTGGCGGGCATTTCGTTCAGGGGCACGTTGATGCCGTCGTTCGGATTATCTCCATCTCCCGCGCAGGAGGCTTCGCCCGGTGGCGGATCACACTGCCTGAAGCCCAGAGCCGGGAAGTGGCCGTCAAGGGAAGTGCCGCCTTAGACGGGGTCTCGCTGACGGTCGCCGCGGCCGGTGACGGCTGGTTCGAGGTCGCTCTGATTCCGGCAACCCTCGATGCAACAACGTTGGGGGCACATCGGCCCGGCGACGCGCTCCACTTGGAAACGGACGTGTTGGCGAAGTACGTCGCACGATCCATCCAGCATGGAATGCCGGAAGGACCTTCGATCTGGGAGGCCTTCCTCGACCGGAGTGTTCATGAAGCGGATTGAGCCCGCTTTCCCCGATCTCTTCCCGGTCACCCATGTCGTGCGGCCCGGGTACCTCCCCGTTTCAAAGGTATCGCTCGATCCGATTCGGATGGGAGTCGTCTGGGAAGATGCACCGCGACGGATTTTACCAGCCGAGACGGTTGTACCGCGGCAGCCCGTGCGTGCCATGGCGTTCGCCCGCGTTATTCAGAAACGCCCCGACGCCTTGGAGCGTCTTCTCGAACGGGGCAGCTCCGTCCTGCTGATCCTCGACGATCCGGCGATCACGCCGGAAGACCTCGGGCTCGACACGGACGATGACACCTCACGGGTCGTCGCACTGATGCCCGTGCTCCCCTCTCCTCTCTCGGCCACCCTGCACATTCCCAAGAGCTGGGACGGGCACCCCTGGGGCGCGGTGCTCGGCCTGTTCCCATTTCCCGGTGCTGGGACCGAGCTTGAACACCGCATCGAACGGCTCCACCGTGCGGGAGCGGAGTTCGCCGTAGCGGCGCCGCTGCTCCTGACACCGAAGGACCGGCACCGGATTCTCGACGGCATCGATGGGTCGGGCCAGGAGGAGCTGTTCGAGAACTGCCTCTTCCACGCCGACGTCAGCCGGGGGCTTCACGCTCTCGAACGCCGGGCTGGCATCGCCATTCACGATCTTGGCATGGATCCCGTCATTCCAAACGCCGTGCCGGCCGGTCCTCACCCGAACGCGGTCAAGATCGCCGCACTGTTGCGGCTCTGGGCCCGGCGCCTGGATCAGTCGTACGAGGAGAGCTCATGGGGGTGGCGGCTCAGGCGGGCAGCCTCGGCTCTTGCACCACTGGCGCAGGATCCGAAGGTCCTGTCGGAGGAAGACAACCTCCGCGTGATCCCAGGCTTCGATCCCTGGGTGGAGGCCTTCACCCGTGCCCTCTGGTCCGGCGGTGAGCCGCTCGAATCGGCGTGGCGCCGCTGGGCGTCCCTGGATGGAGAACATTGAGCCGGAAAACGTGGCGTCTCGTCGTCGATGACCCACTTCCCGGCGCTCTCAACATGGGGCGGGACATCGCCATCGTTGAGGCCGTCGCCGCGGGCGAGGTACGGCCGACGTTGAGGCTGTACCGCTGGAACCCGCCCTGCCTCTCACTGGGACGGCATCAGCCCCGGAGCGCAGCCAACCTCCCGTTCTGCCGGAGCCACGGCATCGACGTCGTCCGGCGCCCAACGGGGGGCCGCGCGGTCCTCCACCATCACGAGCTGACGTACGCGCTGATTGCGCCGCTCGACGGTGAGATCCTGCCCAAGAACCTCCAGGAGGCGTACAGACGTATCGCTTCCGGACTCGTTGCCGCGTGCCGTGCCATCGGGATTCGTGCATCGCTGACGCCAGGCGAGGTCAACGCCCATTTGCCATCTCCAGCTTCGTCGAGCCCCTGCTTTCAGGCGCCTGCCGGAGGCGAGGTCGCGGTCAACGGCAAGAAGATCATCGGATCGGCGATGCGGGCTCACAGAGGCGTTGTCCTGCAACATGGCGCATGGCTTCTCGACTGGGATGCCGGGCTTCAGGCCGGGGCGACGGGCCTACCGGACGATCACATGGTACGTCCATTCCTGACAACGGTGGCGGCCGAGCTCGGAGTGATCCCGGCGCTGCCCTTCCTTATCGATGCTATCTCACAAGGCATGGCCACGGCGCTCGGCGTGACCTTCTCCCCTGGGCCGCTCTCCGGCCACGAGAAATCCCTCGCACTCAAACGCGCCGGGGACGTGCGCATCAGCACCTCAGAATCTCGCGTTTCCCAGCGGACGAGCTGGACCTCACGAGCTCGCTGACCCAGCGGTGCACCTGCCGCCACCAGGATGGTGCCGGTCACGGTCTGCTGTTGATCACTGCCCGAGCCCAGGGCATCCGTCCATTGGACCTTCCTGGCACTCGACGGCGAACTGTCTCCAATCAACCTGGGCGACCCCGAACACGGCATCCTGAGAAGTGTTGTCGTTCTTCGAGAAGTACGCAACGATCATCGGAGACAAAGATCCAGCCGTCGTCCCACACGGATCCTGGTTGGCCACCGACGGATCAATCTTGACCTCGACGAGTCCGTTTTGAAGATTGCTGACGCCAAACTCGTGTCCGAGGTTCCACTGGCGCAGGGAATAGCCCTCAATATTCTCGGTTTTTTGAGCCAGCAATTGCCCCGCTGCCCCGTAAACCGTGATCTGAACCGGGGCCGTCAAACCGGAAAGGTTGACAACGCCGATGTTCGTGCGAAACCGGTCGTCCTGTTCCATTCCGGTCATTTCGCCCACCGCGATCCCATAAATGTAGCTGTATGGATCTGCCGGCACGGTTTGTCCGAACGTACTGTTCGGATCGGTCGCGTTGTAGGTCCGGCTCGTCACGGCCAGAGCCGGCGCTGCCGTACCCTTATCCTGCGCACGAATCATGTCTCTGAGATCTTTCCCAAACGCTGGCGCATTGGTATAGACCAGCAAGGCGCCTTTGGTCTGGTCCCCAAACTGAGGGAACCACTTTCCAACGACATCCTGGACGAGAATCGTCTGCTTCGACTGCATCGTCATCTGGTGTGTATATTTCAACGGAGGAAAGTTCGCCTGATCGGCCGGAAGATACGCCGCCGTTACCTGGACGGCGCTATTTGTCAGGTTCGTAATCGACAGATCGGTCCGCCACAATGATCCAACACCGTTTGACCGGGCTACCACGGGCACAAACTGCACGGACGAGACGACTTGAGCCGCCACGGGAATTGCCGCGATCCCAACCGCCATCCCCACAATCACCGTAACGAAACGACGTACCATCTGACACCTCCACGTTTTGGAAACAATGAACTCACACCTTCCTCATTGACCTCGATCGACCAATTTCAATATAGTCACCAGCCAAAGGAGCGTCAAGATCGCAAGCCCACGATCATCTGCGCCAGGTGCGATCGTAGCCCTCCCTCGTCCTGTCAATTCCGGTTGGTTCCCTCAGTTCCCCCACCCAGATCCTTCGCCTTCCCAGAATGACAGCTCCTCACGTCATCCAAAGTCGAGGGCGAAAGCATCCGGCATCTCGCCCCCCTTAATGTCATCCTGAGCCTAAGGCGAAAGCATCCGGCATCTCGCCCCCCTTAATGTCATCCTGAGTGGTGCGCCGAAGGCGCACCGCGAAGGATCTGGGAGGGGGGCCAGAGTTCCGGCCGAAGTTGAAGTCATCTCGACCTTCCTCTGCGCACCTCTGCGCCCTCCGCGGTTAGGTTCTCCAGATGGATCTTCAGGGGATGGGGACAGTGTTGAATATCTGCGGCGAACCGAGAAAGAGAATTGCTCGTCCCCCCCCACCCAGATTCTTCGTCGGCTTCGCCTCCTCAGAATGACGCCTTCCCGTGTCATCCTGAGCCGAAGGCGAAGGATCTCGCCTCCTCTCAACAAACAGCAATTGGATCACGTGGAAGCAAGT
>WGCW01000065.1 GCA_015493585.1 Acidobacteriota bacterium | reverse complement strand
ACCCGGCCCAGGGCGGGGTCGGGCTCCCCATTTCCGGGGTCGGGCGGGCGCGCAGAGCGCACCAGGGAGGGGTCGGCGACACGATGGAACCACCACCCCGAGCACGAGGTGACGAGCTCGCGTGGCTCGGGCATCTCCGGCCCCCAGTACCCATCCATCCGGTGCCCGCGAAGGGCCTCGCGCCATGTGAAGATCCCCGCTCCGGTGGCGCCGGTGGCGCGGGTCACCTCCCGCGCCACCGCGTCCAAACGACGGCGGAGCACGCGGTCCGGGCCGGTGGGGCGGGGCCGCCGCTCCAGCGCCGCCTCGACCGCCTCCTCCATGCGCTCGCGCCACGCCGCCGCCACCCGCTCCCAGAGGATCCGGGCGAGCTGGCGGGCGAGGACGGTGGCGACGCGCTCGAGGAGGGCCACGATCGCCCCGGCCTCGTCCTCGCCCCCCACCAGGCCAAGGCGGGCGAGAACGTGATCACCGACGCGGAGGTCGTGGAGCCAGACCGCCTGGCTTCCCTCGGCGAGGCCGGGAACGTGGAGGCATTCGGCGGTCCTGGCGCCAAGGAGCAGCCCCGGTGGCACATCCCGCCACCGGCGACCGCCACGGACGCCGCCCGGCCCCGCCGTCTCCTGCCGGCGCGGTAACCGCACCTCGAACCCCTCCGCGAGCGCGGTAATGGGCTCCTGAAGCGGGACCAGCACCGCCTCCCGGTCGGCGAGCCGCGCCGCATCGGACACGAAGCGGGCCAGCTCCCGCCGCGGGATCTCGATGGGCAGTGGGTCGAGCACCGGCGGTTCTCCGGTCACGGCTTCCCTCCCAGGCGCCACAGCGCCTGACCGCGCTGGCGGTACCCCTCCTCGATTTCGCGGATGACCGCCTCGATGGCGTTCGCCAGATCCCCGTACCCGGCGGAGGTCTCGAAGGCGCGCAGGGGCCGGTCCTCAGCCAGCAGCTCGAGGTTGAGGAGCACGGTCTCGTGTGTCTTCTGAGGGTCAACCGGCTTGCGGCGGTCCCGGGGGGGCGCCTCGTCCCAGGCCCTGGCGAGGTGGTGGACGAAGGCGCGGAGGTTCAGCTCCTCGTAGCGGTGCGCCACTCTGGCGAGCACGTGGAGGTAGCTCACCTCGATGCGCCGCAGGCGCTCGGGGATCGGGGTGACGATACACAGCCGCGGGCGCCACGGCAGCGAGCTCGCGGCGAGTCGCTCGAAGTTGCGAGCCTTGGACACCCACAAGAAGATGGGGTCCAGGATTCCTGCCGCCTCCTGGCGGTACACCTGAGCCAGGTCGATGTGCGTCTCCTCCTCCACGCGCGCGGTTTCGCCCGTGGGCCCAGGAAGGACGGCCCCCGTGGGTTCGAGCCGCTCCACGGTGAGATCAAGGCCCGCCAGGACTGGCTCGGCTCGCAGCTGCCAATTGCCGGGGTCGGCGAAGGCCCAGGTGATGTCGGGCGCGATCGGCCCGCGGATGGGACGTGCCCGCCCCCAGTCCTGGACCTCGTCGCAGAAAGCAAGGAAGTACGCCAGCGGCGCGTCTTCCACCGGAATGGCGCGCTGCACCAGGCCATGGAGGAAGATCGCCACCGCGGCCGGCCGGAGCTCGCGCAGCAACGGGCCATCCCCGCGCGCCCAGTCGGCCTGCCGCAGATGGTCGTGCACGATGATGGCGCTGATCGCTCCGTGGTCATCGCGCGGCGGCGGGCCCGGCGGGACGCCTTCGGTGAAAACCTGGGCAAGCCGGCTTTGGACCTCTTCCAGGTGGCCGTGGAGCGCGTCGTGCAGGCCATCCACGAAGGCGCGGAGCGTCTCGCCGATGGGCGCCCGTTCGCTACGCTCCAGCGCCGCGCGGTGGATCAGCAATGGATAGCCGAGGTCGTGACACAGGGCCGCGACACACCAGTTCTTCCAGAGGTCGGGGCGCACCGGGTCACCCGCGGGCTGCTGTCGGCTGGGCTGGACTGTCCGGCTGGCCGCCCTGGCGAGCTGGTCCTCCAATACCTCGCCCATCAGGACCCGCTCCTCGCCCAACCGGGCGCGGAGCAGGAAGTCGCCGAGGAGGAACACGTCGATGACGTGGTACAGGTGGTCGCGGTAGTGGTCCTTGAGCACGTAGAGTGGCGCCTGGTCCTCGAGGAAATGGCGCAGGAAGCGGCCCACGTGGACCTCGAACGGCACCTCGAGAACGTGGTGGGCGTAGACGTCCACGAGCTCGATCAGGGCCCCGGTGTAGGCATCCATGGGGATGGGCGTCACACCCCGCCCCAGTACCCGCGGGGGGCCGCCGTTCCGGCTCGTGGTCCGGCGCGTGGCAAGGCCCCAGCAGACGTAGGCGGTCAGCTGCGCGAACCGCCGGAGGAAGACCATCGCCAGGTAACCCTCCGGGAAATGAGCCTCCAGCACCTCCTTGGGGTCCATCTCGAAGGTGATCCGGTGCAGCAAGTAGGCGTTGAGCCAGAGGGAGTCGATGCGGAGGGTGAAACCTTGCCCAAACGCCTGCCCTAGGCATTCTCCTGCATCGCCGCTGTCATCGTCAGCGCCGGAGGGGAGGTGAAAGCAGCTGCGCTGATCCACGCCCTGTTCGAGTGTGCTGAACAGCGCCTCCCTCGTCGTTCGCCAGAGCCACTTGAGGCGCTCGCGCCAACCTGCGCCCTCGTGAAAATGCCGCCGCCGGAGCAGGCCCGTCTCGATGCAGATGGCCACTGCAAGCCACGCGGTAGCGAGGCCCACGAGACTGGGCCCACGAGAATCGTCGCATCCGGAGTTACCTGGGACCGCTTCGAGCGGAGTCCCGCCGTTCGCCCCATCACCACGCGGAGATCCTGCGGGAGCGGAAGCACGCATTTCCGTACGCAGGAGGAGGCACGCGAGAAGCGGACCCGACGGCGCGGCGGGCGGCGTCCCCGCCTCTCGCTTGGGCGCGCCGGCTGGGGTCCCAGAGGAGCGTGGCGGGAAGATCGCCTCAAGCGCCTGACGAACCGCCGTCACAGTCTCTCCGTCCTCGGTCGTAGCCTTGTGCTTCCCGCTTTGGCCATCTTTTGATCTACCACGCAAGGGTGCCCCAGACCGCTCGCGGAACAAGGGGTGGTGGGCGATGGTCGTGAGGAGAGCGCCGCACCCGCCGAGGTCCACCATCGCCAGCACAAGCCACAACACCGCCCAGTCCGCGAGATCGCGTTGGCTTCGGAGGCGCTCATGGACTCCGCCGTCCAAAAAGAGTGGCTGAAACAGCTCGAGGCCGCCATGGCCTAGCTCTTCGATAATACGCTCAAGGAGCTCAGGCTTCCCGTTCTCTTTCGCGGGATCCAACGTTGCGAGCAGGAGCCCGGCCATCCAAACGACGTCGCCGAGGAACTTAGCCTGGCGCTCGCCTTCGGTCTTTTTCCCGGACGAGGACTCGGACCTGTTGGATACCGCGTCCTGCGCAGCGCCCGACCTCAGCTCAGCCGCGAGGCGCGGCGACAGCCGGGTGCCGAACATCGTGGGCACGTAGCGCGAGTACCGCACCGCGAGGGTGGCGACGATATCGCTCAGCAGCCGCAGATCGGATTCCCGCCGGAACCCTCGTCCTTTCTCGGACTCCTCAGGATCGAACAGGTTGCGTAGCGTGCAGCACGCCGCGCTCAACACCTCCTCGAATGGGGCGTCGGGCGGTGTGCGCTCAAGCTCAAGCGCGAGTTCTGCCAGCGAGCTGTGAGATGCCGCTTGCGGCCGAGTACCGTCAGGACCGTTGACATGATCGCTATTGCTCGCGCCGCCACCGTTTGGTGGACGTAATTGGTCACTGGTTGTTCGGCGAGAACCCATGCGGCCCCCTTCTGAACGGTTCGCAAGAGATTAGCATACGCGATCGAACGGGGCAACTTTTCACGAAGTCGAGGTTGTTGCGCTGTGCCCCGTTGGTCAGAGGCGGCCTTGGAGCGCGGACCATAGCCCATATCCTCCTGCATCGGTGCCCACCGGTGCAGGTCTTCCACATGTGTGTGTTTTGAATGTTCCCGGGTACATCCATCTGGTTTTCCCCATTGGTGCCCCATCGCTGCCGCCCATGAGAAGACGTTCATCAAGTGAGCCCTCCTCTACCGAATCCAGCGCTGCGCCCAAGGGGGCGCGATTGTGGTGAGGAGGTGGTGCCAAGAGGGGATCGCGGGTGGTGGGACGTTGGGAAGGGCTCGGGGAATCGTCCGCCCCCGACAGAATCAGCTCCGGGCTCAGCCGGGAGCCGTGCATGGCGCAACGGGTTGACCGGGCGTCCTTAGGTGCGGTCCGTTCGTGAGGCGAAGCGGAGGGCGCCCGCTCTCGTTTCACCGCTTGCGATGACCTCGAGGCCGCGCCGGAACTCCTGCTCCATTGCTCGGTTGAACGGCAGATCGAAACCGCGGTAGACCGATGTCCGGTCGCTCCTCATGCAGCGTTGGGGG
>WGCW01000064.1 GCA_015493585.1 Acidobacteriota bacterium | reverse complement strand
TTGGAGCGCGGACTTCAGTCCGCATCTTTTTGTACCAGAACGCGTTGAGCGTACGATGCGGACTGAAGTCCGCGCTCCCTCGGGCGCTCTCCCCGCGACCGGTTGCCTTGGCGTTGGGGTGCGCGTGCTTCCATCGTGGTCGTATCCGCTGGGATCACACGGGTTCCGCACAGCACAACAACCTCGACCCAGGCTCGTCTGTCTGCCTGGTCCGATCGTCTGCTAGCATGGCACCATGCTGGAGCGGCTGGAGGTGCACGGTCTTGGGATCATCGACGAGGTGAGCTTCGAGCCACCCGCGGGCCTGGTAGCTCTGACCGGGGAGACCGGCGCCGGTAAGTCGTTACTGGTCGAATCTCTAAAATTGCTGGCGGGCGGCAGGGCCCAGGCCTCCATGATTCGGACCGGAAACGCAGCGTTGCGCGTCGAGGCCTCGTTCACAGCACCGGGGGACGGTGCGCTCGACGCGATGCTCACCGAGCTCGGGATTCCGGCCTGTGAATCGGTTGTCATCCGGCGGGAAGTGCATGCAAGCGGCCGCAGCCGGGCATGGATCAACGATGTCGCGGTCACCGCGGGAACGCTCCAGCGGATCGCTCCCCATCTTCTCGCGATCCATGGCCAGCACGAGCAGTACGGTCTGGCCGACGGCGCCGAGCAGAGACGCCTAGTCGATGCGTTCGGCGTTCCGGAGACGTTACGCGAGCGCGTGGCCAGGCTCTACGAACGGTGGCGGGAGGCGGACGATGCGGCAGCCGCCCTGGCCCGGGCGCGCGACGCGCGGCGTGACCGGCTCGATGTGATCGCGTTTCAGCTCGCCGAGATCGACGCGGTAGCGCCAGAGGCGGGCGAGGACGAGGCGCTGGAGCGCAGACGGCAGATCCTCCGTCACGCCGTCAGGCTTCGGGAACTCGGGGAGACGCTGCTCCAGCGGCTTGCCGAAGGGGAGACGCCCGTGATCGGCGAGCTCGGGCGGGCTGAACGGGAGGCCGCCGAGATGGCCGGCTACGGGGCCGGCCTCGCCGATGTCGCCGGGCGTCTGAAGGAGGCCCGGATCCTTGTCGAGGAGAGCGTTCGCGAGGTTCAGGATGTCGCGGGCTCCATCGACGAGGACCCTGCTGAACTCGAAGCTGTCGAGACGCGGCTCCACCGGCTCGAACAGCTGATGCTCAAGTACGGCTCACCCATTGAGGCCGTTGTTGAGCACCGGGAGCGGCTGATCTCCGAACGGGCAGATCTGGACTCGGTCGAGGACCGGCTGTCGGAAGCGAACCGCCAGAGAGCCGAGGCCCTCGCCGCCTACGATGCGGCCGCCCGCGAGCTCGATACGGCACGTATGAACGCCGGCAAACGTCTCCTCGAAGGTGCTGCCACGATCCTTGACCGGCTCAATATGGGCGGCAGCCGGCTCGAGCTCCGCTGGTTCGAACGGGACGACCCGGACAGCCCGCTCGAGCGGGAAGGGCGGCGGGTCCGGTTCGATGCTGGGGGCGTCGCCGAGTGCGAGTTGTTGATCGCACCGAATCCCGGCGAGGAGCTGCGTCCGATGGCCACCATCGCGTCAGGTGGCGAGCTTTCCAGGCTCCACCTGGCACTGCGAACGGCGCTTCGGACGAGCGGCCCATCTCCGGGGCTGACGCTGCTCTTCGATGAAGTCGATGCCGGCCTGGGCGGCGCAGCCGCCGCGGCCCTGGGCGACGTCCTCGCCACACTTGCCGAGAGGGATCAGGTGCTGGTCGTCACCCATCTCCCCCAGGTTGCCGCGCGCGCTGCGAGTCAGCTCCGGGTGGAGAAGATTCTGACGAACGGGCGGGCCGTCACGCGCGTCACGCCTCTCGATGGGGAGGCACGCGTCGGCGAGCTTGCGCGGATGCTGGCCGGTGAGGCAGTCGGAGCTTCGGCGATCGAACACGCGCGGGCGCTCCTCGCAGATCGATGACCATCCTGCCGCTTGAAACGCCAAATGATTCGGAGCACGCTGCCGCTGAGGCACGCCGCATCCGGGCGGCTGGCGGGGTGATCCTCATCCCGACTGAGACGTTCTACGGCCTGGGTGCTGACCCTGCCGCACCGGACGCAGTGGCAAGGATCGAGCGGATGAAAAACCGGCCGTCCGGCATGGGAATGCCCGTTCTCTGCGCCGGGATGGAGCAGGTCCGGATGCTGGTCGAGGTTCCCGCACGGTGGCGAGCCGAGCTGGAAAAGATTTGGCCAGCCGCCCTGACGGTCATTCTCAGCGTACGCACGCCGCTTCCAGCAGCGATTGGGGGAACGCTCGCCGTGCGCGTTCCCGGCCACGAATCGCTCCGGGCGTTACTCGAGACCACCGGGCCGTTGACAGGAACGTCGGCAAACTGTCACGGATCCGAGGCTCCGTCGACCGTTGATGAAGCGATGGCACAGCTGATGAAGCCCCCCGATCTCGTCCTTGACGGGGGCCGTACGCCGGGAGGTCAACCAAGCACGATTGTCGATCTCAGCGGAGACGAACCGCGCCTCGTCCGGCCCGGTGCGTGGCGTCCCACAGGTCTGTGGAAAACCCTGTGGAAAACCCTGTGAAAAACTCGTTAAGTTGCTGTAAATCTTATGCTTGAGCTGAGGGAGCACCCTCCTGTGGAAAAACAGTAACATGTTATACATCAGGTAGTTACATCTATCTTCAGCCAGGCAAACAACTTCCAAAAACCTGAATCTGGTCTCACTTCCACAAGTCCGCTGATCACAACGGTTGTGGGTGCAACCTCAGGTGAGACATTCTCAGCGGCGATCTGCACCAATTCCTTGCACATCTCATCCGCTAGAATCGCTGACCTCAGGTTCAACAAAGATTGATTCTCTCAACTCACAGCACTTGCATCATCCGGGAGAAGGTTCCGTAACGCCCTGATCACTCGCAACTTCGAAAAACCGTGTCCCAATCCCTATTCGTCTACCGTCCTGGTGCCCCCACCGGGACACATGGGTGGCATGTGGGTGCTCAGGATGACAGTCTTTCCTGTCATCCT
>WGCW01000063.1 GCA_015493585.1 Acidobacteriota bacterium | reverse complement strand
CCGGTTGTAGTAGTGCGCCGTTACGCTCGCCTCCTCGCCCACATAATGGGCCGACGTCGCCGGCACAAGATCGAGCACCGGTTCGTACGGCGTTGCCTGCGCGTTCTTCAAGTACTGGGCGTTGAGACGCACGAGCTCTCTGCCTTCTTCCGTGATCTGGTCAGCGCTGGCGCCCTTGACCACCGCGATCGCCTGGTCGAGCAACGATGTCACCGCGGCAGAATCTCCCCGCCCCGCCGCGTGCCGCGCTTGCGAGAGCAGATCCTGAATCTGGCCAGCGAGCTGCGCATCCGGGATCCATGAAAGCTTCACCGCCTTCGTAACGTCCGCGAGGTACCGGTCCCAGTGCGCAAACGTCCCAGGAGGAGCCCCCATCGGCCCCAGCACGGGAACGTGCGCCGTCGCATTCCTCTTGATTTCGTCCTGCTCTGGATCGTCCGGGTAATAGCCAAACTTGGCGTAATACGCGTCAAACCACGGGTCGGTCCAAGACGTCACGTCCATGACGACAATGCCAGGAGGGTGCTTCGAAAGCAGTGTGAAACCAGAAACCTGGGCTCCAGGGGGGCTAGGTTGGGCTGGCAGGAAACAGATCGAGGACTTAGGATGCCATGTTTCTGGGATGGGGAAGAAAATCCAGCCAGATCCGGATGGTGCTTGCGGGCTCACGTCTCCATACACAGGCCCCACGTTGATGACGATGCCGCTCATACCCAGCGTACTCTCCGCCGTATTCTCGACATTGTAGGTGTACCGAAACCCGCCCGACTCGACGGCCACGCGCGCCGTCACCTTGACCTTGAACACCGGCGGCGGCATCGTTCCCTCGCCGGCGCTAGCCACCACCGGCAGCGTAGCCGCCACAGCCGCGATCATGATCCACCGCTTCAGCTCGCCCTCCTCAGGAGAGGCTCCGCTCCGTCACGCCTCTTCACCATGGAACCCGATGGCACAGCTTCGCCGACGGCCGCTGAAAGCTCGTGCGCCACGATGCCGGCTTCCGGGAGGACCGAACCGGGGACGGCAGGTCTCCGTCCTAGATGGATGTCACCAACGAAGAGCACCGGGCGGCCAGCCTGCGCATCGCCACGATCGTTCATGGACAAACCATACCTCGGACCACCGCCCCGGTCCATCGGGGCGCCGAGTTAACGTTGTAGCGCTGTGCGCCGCTTCTTTCGGAGACCGGTGGGAAGAGGGATAAAACGCAGAGACGCAGCCATTCCTACCTTGTCATCCTGAGTGGTGCGCCAAAGGCGGCACACCCCCCCTGTCATCCTGAGTGGTGCGCCAAAGGCGCGCCGCGAAGGATCTGGGCGGGGGGGGATAGGCAATTCTCTTTCCCGGTTCGGTTCGCCGCTGATATTCAACACTGTCCCCAGCTCGTGAAGATCCATCGGGAGAATCTCATCGCGGAGGGCGACGGGCAAGCGTGTGCAGAAAAATCGCTTGACGCTTGTCTTGATCCCACACATAATACGAGCGCATGAGCGCTGAAACTCGTCTGATGCTTAAGGAATATCGCGACTGGCCGGCCGTCCAGACGCAGCTGCACGACGAGCGAGTCGCCGTCTCAACGCCCTTTCAGCGTGATGGGATCCTGTCCTGTCCGTTGTTCCTCAAGCCGGCCTTGCACACCCGCGTTCCAGGGGGGCCGGTGGTGCCTCCGTTGGCCGGGCATGTCACGGGCTGGCAACGTGCCCGCGTGCTGCGCTGGCCTCTCAGGGCGGAGCGCCGGATCAAGGTGGAGGTGGCGTCATTACCGCCGGGTGCGTGATTGTGTCTCTTTGCCGTTCCTCTTCCTGTGTCAGCCTTGAACGTGGATCAGGGGAGGAATTGCTTGATCGTACGTGCCGGTTCATGAAGGGGAAGGCTGTGTTTTCCGGAATTGCCGCAGCTCAGAGACGCGCGTCGGCCTTTCCTGATTTTCGAAGGAGAATGTCTGATGCCTGAAACGCCTGCCAACGGTCCTGGAGGACCTCAGTACGTCATGCCGCCGGGTATCCCGCCCGGCGTTCCACCGATGTGGGCGCCACCCCCGGCTGATGGGGCCTGGTTTGCCGAGGAGACGGAACCCGAGATCAACGTCATGGACTACGTGCACCTGGTATGGGGCCAGAAGTGGATGATCGTGGCGGTTGTCGTCGTAGCCATGCTCATCGGGGGCGCATGGGCGTTTACACGGACCAAGCTCTACCGGGCAACAACGCGGATTGCCCTGGAGCAGGCACCGCAGATCATCAAGAATCAGGTGTATAGCGGCATCAGCTGGTGGGAGCTGCAGCACTACGCCCAGGATCAGGTGCAGGTGATCGAAACCCGGCGTTTGGCGGAGCGGGTGGCGCGGAAGCTGGGCCTCGGCGGCCCCGGGAACGATTCCGGCGCGTACCAGCTCCTCGGAAGCTTGACCGTCAAACCGGTCAAAGATACGAACGTCCTCGAGCTATCCATGATCAATCCCGACCCGAAGAAAGCGGCCGAATGGCTTAACCTCTACGTCCAGGAATACATCGCGATCAACATCGAGGACAACCTCGACCGGACGCGCAAGGTCTATCAGGTCATTCAAAGCAAACTCGATCCGTTGCGCAAGCAGCTCGAAGCATCCGAACAGAAGCTGCTCCAGTTCAAGGAGCGCAAGGATGCGTTGCTCGTTGGGGATCAGGATAAGAATGTCATTACCGAGCAGGTGAACACGTTGACGTCGGCCTATGCCAAGGCCAAGACGGAGCGGATCAAGCTGGAAACAAAGATTGCCGCGCTCAAGCGTCTCAAGGCGGAGAATCTCTCCGGCGCCAGCCTGCCGGAGATCATGAACGATCCGACCATCCAGCAGCTTCGCCAACAGAAGAACCAGCTCGAGGTCGAGCTCGCCGAGAAGCTCAGGACGTACAAGTCGGGTCATCCGATCATCAAGGGGCTCCGGTCGCGCATTCAGGGGCTCAACGATCAGATCAGCGCCCAAATCCAGAGGATCGTCCAATCACTCCAAACCGACTACCAGATTAAGAAGGATCGGGAACAGGCACTGTACGCGAACCTCCAGGCCCTCCGGAAGCAAGCGATCGAGCTGTCTAAACAGACCCTCGAGTACGACAAGCTCCAGCACGAGTACGAGCAGAACAAGCGGTTCTACGAAGAGATGCTCCAGAGGTCCAAGGAAACCGACATCTCATCGACCGCGGGTTTGAATAACGTTCGGGTCATCGATCCGGCTGTGGTTCCGAAGGCGCCGTACCGGCCGAATCCGCAGCGAACGCTCCTGCTCTCGCTCGTGCTTGGGTTGTTCCTCGGGGTCGGTCTGGTGCTTGGCCTGGATTACATCGATCAGACGATCCGGACCCCCGAAGATGTCGAGCACTATCTTGGGAGTGAGCCGCTGGTCGCGGTGCCCGCGTATACGGGCGAGACATCGAACGTGGCTCGCGAGGTCTACCACTCCTTGAGAACTGCACTGATGGTCGCGGCGAGGAGCGAGGGTTCGCAGGTGATCCTGGTCACGTCGGCCACGCCTCAGGAAGGCAAGACGACGACGGCGTTCAATCTCGCCAAGACGCTTGCTGTCAGCGGGAGCAAGGTGTTGATCCTCGACGCCGATCTCAGGAAGCCCGCCCTTCATCATCTGATTCAGACGAAGAACGTGCGCGGCTTGACCTCAATCGTACTGGGGAAGCGCGAGATCGCTGACGTCGCCCACACGATTGCAGATGTCCCGAATCTGGATATCGTCACGACCGGGCCACTTCCCCCGAATCCGCCCGAGCTCTTTAGCAAGAACTCGTTTGTCAGGATGCTGGAACAGGCGCGTGAAAAGTACGATTGGATCATCTTGGATTCTCCGCCGGTGGCCTCGGTGACCGACGCCGTTATTATGGCGCAGGTGACGGATCTTGTTCTGGTCGTCGTGCGTTATGGGTTTGCCAAACGCAAGGTGATCAACGATGCGATGCGTCAGCTGACCCGGACGGGGGCGCGGATTGCTGGCGTCGTGCTCAACTACGTCGATCTTGAGAGGGATCACTACTACTACGCCGGTTATTACAGCTATTACCGGTACGGGTACGGCGAAGACGAGGTAGAAGGCGGGCATCGAAAAAAGAAGAAGCGGCACAAGTCGCGGGTGACCGTATGAAGGGGATCATTCTCGCCGGTGGCGCCGGGACGCGGCTGCATCCGTTGACCATCGCCGTATCAAAGCAGCTGATGCCGGTCTACGACAAACCAATGATCTACTACCCGCTGAGCACCCTGATGCTCGCCGGGCTCCGCGAAATCCTCATCATCACGACGCCTCACGAGCAGCAGCAGTTCAAGCGGCTGCTCAGGGATGGCAGCCAGTGGGGGCTCAAGCTGGACTATGCCGTGCAGCCGTCCCCAGGGGGGTTGGCTGAAGCGTTCTTGATTGGTGAGGATTTCATCGGTGATGACACCGTCTGCTTGATCCTCGGGGACAATATTTTCTACGGGCACGGGTTTGCCCAGCGGTTGCAACGGATTGCCTCGGATCCGCAGGGCGCGACGGTTTTCGGCTACCGTGTCCACGATCCGGAGCGGTATGGAGTCGTCGAGCTTGGTCCGGACGGCCGGGCGGTCAGCTTGGAAGAGAAACCGGCGCACCCCCGCTCGAACTACGCGGTCACCGGCCTCTATTTTTATGACCATCGTGTCGTCGGAATCGCAAAGTCGATCGAACGCTCGGCCCGGGGCGAGCTGGAAATCACCGATGTCAACCGCCGGTACCTCGACATGGGGGAGCTGCACGTCGAGCTCCTCGGCCGCGGGTACGCGTGGCTGGACACCGGGACGCACGAGTCGCTGCTCAAGGCGGCAAAGTTCATTCAGATCGTCGAGGAACGCCAGGGGTTCAAGATTGCCAGCCCGGAGGAAATCGCGTGGCGGATGGGTTTCATCGACGGCGCTCAACTGCGGCAACTCGCGGAGCCGCTCGCCAAGAGCGGGTACGGGAGGTATCTCGTGGAGCTGTTGGATCAATGAGTGGCATCGGGGATCTCCTGCGGAAGAAGATCGTGAGCCACGATGCCACCGTTGGCGTCATCGGTTTGGGCTACGTTGGGCTTCCCCTGGCTATCGCTTTTGCCGAACAGGGTTTTGACGTTCTTGGCTTTGATGTCGACCGGGCGAAAGTCGACGCGATCGTGGCAGGGAGATCGTACATCAGGCATCTCGATGGCGGACGGCTCGCGCGAGCCATTGAAGCGGGGCGGCTGCATGCCACCGTGGATTTTGACCGTCTGGGTGAGCCGGATGCGATTCTCATCTGCGTGCCGACACCGTTGACACGGCAACGCGAGCCCGACATGAGCTACGTCGAGAGCACCGCGCGGCAGATCGTGCCGCGGTTGCGCCAGGGGCAGCTCGTCGTCCTCGAGTCGACGACCTACCCCGGGACAACCGACGAGCTGATCCGCGGCATTCTCGAAACCTCCGGCCTCCGGTGCGGCGCTGATTTCTTCCTCGCGTTCTCCCCGGAGCGGGAGGATCCGGGCAACCCCAATTACCAGACAACGACCATTCCGAAGGTGGTCGGTGGAGTCGATCCGCTCTCGGGTGATCTCGCCGAGCTCCTGTATTCCCAGGCGATCGCTCAAACGGTCCGGGTCTCCTCAGCGCGTGCGGCCGAGGCGACCAAGCTGATGGAAAACATCTTTCGTGCGGTCAACATTGCGCTCGTCAACGAGCTCAAGGTCGTCTACGACGCGATGGGGATCGACGTGTGGGAGGTGCTCGACGCTGCAGAGTCGAAGCCGTTCGGTTTCATGCGCTTCAACCCTGGGCCCGGCTGGGGCGGCCACTGCATCCCGCTCGATCCGTTCTACCTCGCGTGGAAGGCGCGCGAGTACGGGCAGCCGACGAAGTTCATCGAGCTGGCCGGTGAGATCAACGTCGAGATGCCGCACTACGTGATTGAGAAGCTCCAAATGGCGCTGAACGATCACGGCAAGGCGATCAAGGGCGCGAAGATCCTGGTGCTTGGGCTTGCCTACAAGAAGGACATCGACGACCCGCGGGAGAGCCCATCGTTCGAGCTGATGCACCGGCTGCTCGAGCGTGGCGCTGAGGTTAGCTATCACGACCCGCACATTCCCCACGCCCCGCGCATGCGGTCCTGGCCGGATTTGCCGCCGATGGAGTCGGTCGAGCTGACGGCGGACCGGCTGGCGGGCTGTGATGCGGTGCTGATTGCGACCGACCACTCCGCGGTGGATTATGAGCTCGTCGCCCGGTCTGCCCCGCTGATCGTCGATACGCGCGGCGTCTACCGGGATCGCCGGCCGAACGTCGTGCGGGCATGAGAGGAGCGATGATGACGACCTCAACGCATGGCCCGGTCCTGATCACCGGTGCGGCCGGCTTCATCGGTTTTCACCTCGCCCGGCGTCTGCTCGAGCTGGGCGCGAACGTCGTCGGTCTCGACAACCTTAACGACTACTACGATCCCGCGCTCAAGCGAGCGCGGCTCGCTCAACTCGAATCCAATCCGGCATTCCAGTTCGTTCGTATCGATCTCGCCGACCGGCCGGGCATACAGCGCCTCTTTGAGGAGCATGCCTTTTCGAAGGTCGTCAACCTTGCGGCTCAGGCCGGCGTCCGGTACTCGCTCGAAAACCCGTACGCCTACATCGATTCCAACGTGGTTGGTTTTCTCAACATCCTCGAAGGGTGCCGGCAGACCGGTGTCGGACATCTGGTCTTTGCATCGTCCTCCTCGGTCTACGGCCTGAACACCAAGATGCCTTTTTCCGTCCATGACAACGTCGACCATCCGGTTTCGCTCTACGCTGCGACGAAGAAGGCCAACGAGCTGATGGCCCACACGTACGCTCACCTCTACGGTCTCCCGGTGACCGGTTTACGGTTCTTTACCGTCTACGGGCCGTGGGGCCGGCCGGACATGGCCCTGTTCCTCTTCACGCGTGCCATCCTCGAGGGCCGGCCGATCGACGTCTACAATTGCGGACGAATGCAGCGGGACTTCACGTACATCGACGATATCGTCGAGGGTGTCGTCCGCGTGCTCGATCGGGTTCCCGAGCCCGATCCGGCGTGGTCGGGCGATCATCCGGATCCCGGCACAAGCCCGGCGCCGTACCGGCTCTACAACATCGGAAACAACAGCCCGGTCGAGCTGATGGACTTCATCGGTGCGATCGAGCGGGCGCTCGGCCGCACGGCCGAGAAGAACATGCTGCCGATGCAGCCCGGCGATGTTCCGGCCACCTATGCCGACGTGGCGAGCCTGTCCGAAGCGGTGGGATTCAAACCCTCAACGCCGATCGAGGAGGGGATCCGGCGTTTCGTCAACTGGTACCTCGACTACTACGAGGGTGGATCACAGGCGCCGTAGGAGACCGGGCCATCAGCAGGTTCTGATTACCGGCCCCACCGGTTGGGATCGATACCGGAAAAGACGATGAGCTGGCCGATTGTCGTGCGGCGATGGATCGCCAGTGTGCCCGTAGCGGCATCGGCGCTGAACGGGAAGTACTCCGAGTACGGCGGTGGCGGGACGCCAAGATCCAGCACGGCACGCCGCCGCCATCTCCAGTTTTTGACAGAGCATTCCCAGAGCTCCAGCGTGTTCGTGCCCCGGCGTAACTGCCAGAGTGCCCGTCCGTCGGGGCGCCAGACGGTTCGCGTTGGGCTTGGGCTGACTTTATGCGCACCCGTTCCATCGGCATGGATGACCCATGTGCCTTGCCGTGGATCGGTTGCATCGGTCCAGACGGCGAAGACGATCCAGCCGCCCCGTGGATTCCATGCGGGGTAGTCCCCTTCCGCGAGGCGATGCGGCGTTCCTCCGGCGGTCGCTACGGTAAAGACCGAGGTCGGTGAACCCCCGGCGTACGTCAGGAACCGCCCGTCTGGAGACCAGCTCACCAGCTCGGACCCTTCGACGCCCCGGGCCAGCGTCACCGGCTCACCCCCGTTGAGCGCCATCACTCGAAGCTCAGTGCCCATCTCCTTGATGCGTGAAAGGTAGGCAAGCCGCGCCCCGTCTGGTGAGAGCACGGGGCAGGAGGCGTCCTCACCCAGAGGGCTGATGACACGCGGATGAGCGTGCGGGCTCATCATCTCGATCTCAAAATGATGGCCGCGCTCCCGTCCGTACACGATGCGGCCCCCTGGGCCGGTGCTGCCCCATCCCATACCGGGAACGTTGCAAGCCAGACACGACGGCGCGCTCCCGTCCGGCGGAACGGAGATCAGCTCAGTGTGACGCTGATTCCGGACCACGGCCAGGCGTGTTCCGGTTGGATCGAACGCCGGGTTTGTCAGTGGGCTGATCCCTGGGAGAAGTGGCCGCAGCGTGCCGGGTCGAAGCTCGAACAGCCCCTCGTTGACGGACACGGCCAAAGATGGCCTTCCACGCATCCAACTGTACCCGGAAACCTTGCGGCCGGGAGGGAGCCAGCAGACGGGCTGTGCGCCCGGGCGGCCGATGACCCAGATCCCGCCCCGGACGTCGTTGGGACCGCCAAGCACGGCGAGCCGGCCCGCGGCATCCCGCTCGGCGCTCCACCACCACGTTCCCCCGTTCGCCTTGAGGAGCTCGTGCTCCGTGCCGGTTGCCAGATCGTGCTCCCAGAGTGAGCTTGGGGACCCTGCGAAACGTGAAAACAGGAGGCGACCGGGGCCGCTCCAGCTCGCGTGGGACGCGTTGGCGATCGTCGCTGTTGACGCTCCCCCGACGGCGGGATAGACGAGCGCCCGCGAGCCCGGCCCGCCGATCTCGGTGACCGCGATCGCTGACCCATCTGGTGAAAAGTGAGGCCAGGCGAGGATGCGCCCGGGATCTGCCTGAGCAAGCCTCCGCCTCTGGCTGCCATCAGCACTGATGAGAAGCACCTCGCCTTGGGAGCCTTGCAGATGTTCGACGGCGAGCCAGGTCCCCTTGGGATTCCAATCCGGATGAGCCAGCTGCCCCTGAGTTTGGAGCACAATCTGAGCGGTCCAGCGTCCGGGATCGGGTCTGAGCGGCTCGTAGCCGTGGCGGGCGGCGAGGAAGCCGGCGAGCAGGCCGGCGATCACTCCGGTGGCGCCATAGAGGAGCACCCTCCTGATCCGTTTGCGCCGCCGGTTGGCCAGCGCCTGCGGCCGGCTTTCTGCAGGCGAGATTTGCGTGGCGTTCTGGCTCAGCGTGCCAACCATGGAGGCGTTGATCGTCGCCAGGTCCTGGGCAAGCTCACTGCCGTCGGCGTAGCGGCGGGCGGGGTTCTTTTCCATGCACCTCTCGATGATGGCCACCAGCGACGGAGGGAGAGTGGGCGCCAGCTCCTCGATCGCAGGCCGTTTGGCCTTGGCGACCTGCTCGAGGACAGCGATGGGAGTCGATCCTTCGAACGCCCGCCTCCCGGTCAGCATCTCGAAGAAAAGTGAGCCGAACGAAAAGATGTCGGACGGCGGCCCGATGGTGCCACCGCTCGCCTGCTCCGGGGACATGTACGCGCACGACCCTAGGACGATGCCGGTTTCGGTTAGTGTGGTTTCCGACACGTCTTGAGGCCGTAACAAGCGTGCGAGCCCGAAATCCAGGACTTTGACGTGTCCCGAGCCGTCGACGACAACGTTCGACGGTTTGAGATCCCTATGGACGACACCGGCGCGATGCGCAGCGCCAAGCGCCCTGGCGATCTGTGTGGCGATCCGGACGGACTCCTGCGGGCTGAGCTCTCCCTCTGCGATGCTGACATCGAGGGAGCGTCCGTGCAGCAGCTCCATGACGATGAACGGCATCGTCTCACCTTCGACCTGCACCGACCCGACGTCAAAGATCGTCACGATGTTCGGGTGGACGAGCTGGGCCAGCACCCGGGCCTCCCGGTGGAAGCGTTTGCGGGCGCGTTCGTCGTTGACGAGATGTTCCGGGAGTACCTTGACCGCGACCTCGCGGCCGAGCGCCTCGTGTGTCGCCCGCCAGACCGTCCCCATCCCCCCTTTCCCAATGATGGAGGTCAGCCGGTAATCCCCCAAGAGCATGCCTGGCTTGAGCTCGACGAACATCACCATCATCATAACGCGCCCATCCCGGCTGGTTGTACACTCGACAGGATGAAATGAGCCTTTCGGGAGGTGAAGATGGCGAAGAAGATCAGGAGCGATGTGGTCATCGTCGGCGGAGGGATCGCCGGGATCGCTGCGGCACTCGAGCTGCTCGATCACGGGAAGAAAGTTCTCTTGATCGATCGCGACACCCCCCAACGGTTTGGCGGGCTTGCGAAGGAGTCATTCGGAGGTATCTTCGTCGTGGGGTCCCGGGAGCAGAAGCGCCTGCACATCGACGACAGCCCGGAATTGGCGCTGAGGGACTGGCTCTCGGTGGCGCATCTCGGCGAAGAGGACGTGTGGCCGAGGCGCTGGGCAGAGACCTACGTCAACCGGTGCCGGGACGACGTGTACGCCTGGCTCAAGGCGCGGCGGGTGAAGTTCTTTCCGGTCGTCCACTGGGTCGAGCGGGGGCTCTATGAGCCGGGCAACTCGGTGCCGCGCTTCCACATGGTATGGGGAACGGGGCATGGGCTGATCGAAGCACTGAGCGGGGCGCTCGAACACCACCCGCACCGGGAGAATCTCGAGCTGATCTTCGGCTGTCACGTCAATGCGCTCGAAACTCAGGGCGGCACCGTGACCGGATGCTCCGGCATCTTCGAGGACACGGGAGAGGAGCTCGAGGCTGCCGGGAACGCCGTCATCGTGGCGGCGGGAGGGATTTGTGGCTCGCTCGAGAAGCTCCGCCGGCACTGGTACAAACCGTGGGGGACCGCCCCGGCGCAGTTGCTCAACGGTGCGCACCGGTTCGGCGACGGTGAGCTCCAAGACTTGGTCGAACGGCTCGGTGGCAGAATCACCCACCTCGACCTCCAGTGGCACTACGCCGCTGGCATTCACCACCCGCGTCCCGACCGGGATCGTCACGGTCTCAGCCTGGTGCCGCCCAAGTCGGCGTTGTGGATGAACGCCGATGGGCGCCGGATCGGACCGATGCCGTTGATCACGGCGTACGACACCCGGTTCCTGGTCGAGCAGATCCTGCGCCAGCCCGGCCAGTACACGTGGCAGGTGATGAATTGGAAGATCGCCACGAAGGAGCTCGCAGTTTCAGGTTCGGAGTACAACGACGCCATCCGGAACAAACAGTTCCTCCGGTTCATCCGCGAGGTTGTCTTCGGCAACCCGAAGCTCGTCGAGCGGTTGGCCGCCGAGTGCGAGGACGTGGTCGTGGCCTCGAGCGTTGAAGAGCTCGCCACCAAAATGAACGCCGTGACCGGTGAGAACCGGATCGATGCGGCGGTGCTCGAGGAGGAGATTCGCCGCTACGACGCCAACATCGCCCGCGGGCCGAAGCTGCACAACGATGAACAGCTCAGGCGGATCGCTCACTGCCGGCAGTACCGGGGGGACCGTGTTCGTACCTGCAAGTTTCAGCGGATTCTCGACCCCAAAGCCCGTCCGCTCGTGGCGATCCGTGAGCTGATCCTTGCGCGCAAGAGCCTCGGCGGGATCCAAACTGATCTGAAGTCCCGCGCACTTGGGCAGGACGGCACGCCGATCCCAGGGCTGTGGGCCGTGGGTGAGGCGGCGGGCTTCGGCGGTGGCGGTATCCACGGCCGCGGCACGCTGGAAGGCACCTTCCTGGGGACGAGCATCCTCACCGGGAGGATCGCCGCCCAGAGCCTGACGGGCCGGTCGTGACGGGGTCGGCGTCACGGCTCAGGGAAGCCGGAAAGCAACGTTTCACGCTGCTCAATCCGGTGGCTCGGGTGTACGGGCCATGCCTTGTCGCCCTCAGTGGCCAAGACATGATCGCGGACTTCGCCAAAACCGCAGAGTAGAGGAGGTTGCTGAGCTCATCTGCGCCTTCTTCTGCGAACCTCTACCATCTCCGTGGTTGCGTTTCCCCCGCCCAGATTCTTCGTCGGCTGCGCCTCCTCAGAATGACGCCTTCCCGTGTCATCCTGAGCCGAAGGCGAAGGATCTCGCCTCCTCTCAACTAACAGCAATCGCATCATGTCGAAGAAAGAAGCGTAACGTACTGATGACACGAAACATCGAGAAACTCTATCCGAATGCCTGTTCGTCCATTGTCCCGGTGCCCCAACTGGGGCATGTGGGTGCTCAGAATGACAAAGAGAGGGATGCCTTCGCCTCCTCAGCACGACACCTCCTTCTGTCATCCTGAGCTCTTTCATTTCCCGTGTCATCCTGAGCCCTTTCATTTTCCGTGTCATCCTGAGCCGAAGGCGAAGGATCTGGGTGGAGGGGAAGACCTCGGGCATCTCCACCTCCTCTCGACTCATCACACGTGCACGCACACCGGTGATCAGGCTGGCGGCCTCATTCGCCGGCATTGCCGGAGTGATCGACTGGTTCGTGCTCCAGATTTTTGCCTGTCTGGCAATGCACGTCCGGTGACGAACGGGACGAGCCAAGCACTTCTTCCAGAAGGAGCACGCCTGCCGTGAGATATACTCGGAGCATGTCCCGCTTCCGCCGGTTGTCAAGCTGTGTGGTCCTCGTGTGGATGGTGGGCCTGGCCGCGATCGCTGGAGCCCAGTCGTTCAGCACGACGGTGCCAGCGCCGGACGGCACACCGCTTGCCACCGACGTCTACCTGCCGCCGTTCGGAGGCCCTTGGCCCATCGTGTTGATCCGGACCCCGTACGGGAAGGATGACGAAGCACCGGTCTGCACGGCGTTCGAGGCGCTCGGGTATGGGTGCGTAGCCCAGGACGTCCGCGGCCGCTTTGACTCCGGGGGCACGGACACCGTCTTTCGCGATGATGGTGCTGACGGGCGTGCCACCGTCCGGTGGATTGCCTCACAATCGTGGTGCGACGGGGCGATTGGCACGTTCGGCGCCTCGGCGCTGGGGATCACGCAGTACATGTTGGCACCTGGGGCGCCCGCGGCGCTGCGCTGCGAGATCCCCATCGTTGCCACGCCCGATCTGTATCAGTACGCGATGTTTGAAGACGGCGTCCTGCGCCAGTCGCTCGTCGAGGGATGGCTGGCGAGGGAAGGGGCCGAAGACATGCTCTCTCAGGCCTTGAGCCATCGCCAGCCGGGCTCCTGGTGGGATCCCGTCGACAGCCTAGATGATGCGGCCAGTGTCACGGCCGCCGGTCTCCACATGGGTGGATGGTTCGATATCTTTTCTCAAGGGACGCTCGAAGCCTTCTCGACCTTCGAGAAGGAGGGTGGCGTGGGCGCACGCGGCAATCAGTTCCTCGTCATTGGACCGTGGACCCATCGGGGCTTTGGTCAGAACGTTGCCGGTCAGCTGGTCTTTCCGTCGAACGCCATCATCGACCTGGAAGGCCTGTGGTCGAAGTTCCTCGATCATTACCTCAAGGGGAAGGATACCGGGACCGGGAGGTGGCCGCCGGTACGCGTGTATCTGATGGGTGCCTGCGGCGAGCCAGGCGCGCCCGGGAACCGGTGGGTCGATCTCGACGGCTGGCCGCCCCCTGCTCGCCTCAGGCGGCTCTACCTCGGCCCAGATGGGAACCTGAGCTGGCGGATGCCTCCCGCCGGGGAGGCCGCCCTGAGCTCGGATCCGCTCGATCCCGTTCCAACGCTCGGTGGGGCGAATCTGTTCCCCGATCTTGCCGTCAATGGAAGGAAGATGGGCGCGGGACCGTACGATCAGCGGCCGGTCGAGGCACGTGAAGATGTGCTCGTCTTTACGAGCCGGCCTCTCGCGGCACCGTTGACGATCATGGGCCACGTCACAGCGCGTATCTGGTTCGTTCCCGACACGCCGGACATCGATCTTTCCGTCCGCCTGACGGATGTCTATCCCGATGGGCGCTCGATGCTCCTCTGTGATGGGATCGCACGCGCACGATACCGGTTCGGTCTCAACCAGGAGAGATTTCTGACTCCTGGAGCCCCAGCCGAGCTGACCGTCGATCTCTGGTCGACCGCCATGGTCTTTGCCTCGGGCCACCGGATCCGGATCGACATCTCCGGATCCAATGCCCCCCGCTTCGAGGTCAATCCAAACGACGGCTCCGATCCCGAAGAGGGTTCGAGCGGTGTCACCGCCCATCCCGCCATCCTCTTCGGTGGTGCGAGGCCATCCTTTGTCACACTTCCCATCGTGGTGGAGCCGCGCCGGCCCCGTGGCCGGATACGGCCCATTCCAAGAAATACGGACAAAGCCAAACTCCTCATTCATGAGGGTCACCCCGGAACGTGACTCGCTGGCAGTCGAGGCTCGCACATCCACGCACCCAGCGCTTGTCCTTTCGTCCGTTGTGAGGCCTGCCGCTCCACCCTTTCTGTGCCTCCGCGTGCGGCCACGGGCAGCCGATGTAACAACTTATTCTTGACACGGGCAGGTGCAGGGTTTAGGTTAGGACCACTAAAATCCCTGGGCCGGCACTGGTCCGTTGTGAAAGTCAAGGAAGAAGATCATGTGCTGGCCGGCACGGAGGGCGAATGCGGGAGTGGAACGGGGCCATGATTCGGCGGACGGACCGTGTCAGAACCCCGCTCTCTTCGATTGGTCCCTCTTTTCACCCCTCACGTCACTCCTGCTTCGGAAGACGCCGGCGGCTGGAACGGCGTTGGACCCCCGGGCGTATGCCCGTTCACGGAAAACCAGGGAGCATGACCGTCTTTTCACATCTGTTCGCTCAGCCGTTATCGCGTGACGCGGTGGGGGGTGCTCAGGTGCCCCCAGGCTGTACGTGCCATCGGATCCCCGCACGCGTGGGGCGTTGAGGAAAGGAGGCAGTATGGGAGCATTACTTGTCATGATCGTTGTGTTTCTCGGGTTCCTGATCGCCTATCAGGGGTACGGGAAGTTCATTGGCAGGAAGATCTACGCCCTGTCCAAGACGGCGAAGGTCCCTGCGGTGGAGTTTGAAGACGGCATCGATTTCGTGCCGACTCCAAAGGAGGTCATCTTCGGCCACCACTACGCCTCGATCGCCGGAACGGGACCGATCGTCGGCCCTGCCATCGCCGTGATCTGGGGGTGGGTGCCGGCCCTGATCTGGATCTTTGTGGGGTCGATCGTGATGGGAGGCGTCCACGATTTCGGTTCGCTGATCATTTCGATGCGGAACCAGGGCAAATCGATCGCCGAGTTCAGCGCCAAGTACATTAACAGTAGGATTAAGTTCTTCTTCTTCGTCATCGTTTTTCTCGAGCTGTGGTTGATCATCGCCATCTTCGGGTTGGTCATCGCCGTGATCTTCATGATGTTCCCCGGCTCCGTGTTCCCGGTTTGGATGGAGATCCCGATCGCGGTGCTGCTCGGATACCTCATCTACAAGAAGGGGAGAAACATTACCTCTTGGTCAATTTATGCCGTGATTGCGATGTATATTACTGTCATCATCGGCGCATGGTTCCCAATCAAGATGCCGGCAATTGCAGGCATCCCGCCGACCGGAGTGTGGACGATCATCCTTCTGATCTACTGTTTCATCGCCTCGGTGCTGCCGGTTACGACGCTGTTGCAGCCTCGTGACTACATCAACGCGCATGAGCTGATCATCGCCCTCGGTCTGCTGGTGCTTGGCGTCTTCGGCGCTGCGTTCGGTGGGAGTCTGCACATCGTTGCCCCGGCGGTCCGGGCCGCTCCTGCGGGAGCGCCGCCGCTGTGGCCGTTCCTCTTCATCACCATTGCCTGCGGAGCGATTTCGGGGTTTCACTCGCTTGTATCGTCTGGAACCTCGGCGAAGCAGGTGCGGAATGAAGAGGATGCCCTGTTCGTTGGGTACGGCTCGATGCTGATGGAGGGTGTACTCTCGACCCTCGTCGTGATCGCCACCTGTGCAGGCATCGGGATGGGCTACGTTAACAAGGCCGGTCAGACGATCGTCGGCCTCGCTGCGTGGACCGATCACTACCGCACCTGGGCGGCCGCCGCAGGCCTAACCTCCAAGGTGAGCGCTTTCGTGATTGGCTCTGCCAACATGATCGAATCGATTGGGATTCCCAAGGTCGTCGCTATGGTGATTATGGGCGTGTTCGTCGCATCGTTCGCCGGCACAACGATGGATACGGCGACCAGGATCCAGCGTTACGTCGTGTCCGAGCTGTTCGGCGACCTGAAGATGAAGTTCCTGACGGGCAAGTATATTGCGACGTTGATCGCCGTTGGGACCGCGATGTGGCTGGCGTTCGTCAGCGGCGCGAGCGGCAAGGGTGCTCTGATCCTTTGGCCGCTCTTCGGCGCGACCAACCAGACGCTCGCCGCGCTCGCCCTGATCGTCGCAACCGTATATCTCAAGGCCAAGGGCGGAGCGAAGTGGCTGGTACCTGGCGTACCTGCGGTCTTCATGACCGTGATGACTACCTGGGCGCTGGTGCTCAACCAGACCAAGTTCCTCCACAAGAACGCGACCCTTCTTATCGTTCTCAACATCGTGATCCTCGTGATCGCGCTGTGGATCGCCATCGAGGGGCTGATCAAGTTCTTCACGGTCAAACCGGAGGACAAGGGAACGCCGGCAGCCGAACCTGCCGAGGTCTGATCTGATCTCGTATGGATCAACCGGGCGCCCGCGACGTGCGGGCGCCCTTTCTTGCTCTGCTGACCCGGTACAATGGGCCGCAGGTGGAGGTATCAAGGACGACTGATGCGGGAACGTTTACGCAAATTGTACGTTGGGTTGCTGGCACCGGCCGTGGTGCTCTTCGCCCTCGCCTACGTTGCTCAGGCCAAGCGCGTCGTTGACGTGGCGCCGGTGATGCGGCGGTACCCGGCGCTGGCGCCGTCGATTTTCCTGCTGGCCGCGATGTGCGGTATTGCGCTGCCGATCCTTTTCCGCACGATGTTCGTGTATGAACATCGCTCGAAGCAACAGATTCCCGAGGAAGACCTCTTCGCCTTCGAACGGAAAACACTGATCTCGGCCATGGTGACACCGTACCTTGCCATCGCGGCGGCCTTTTGTCAGATCCCCAAGGTGCTCTTTGCAGGCACGGTGCTCTCGATGTTTTACGCGGTCTACTACTTCTACCCCTCGAAGAAGAGAATCAGCTTTGAAAAGCGCATCTTCCGGGTGAAGTGATGGGGATCTTTGGGTGGCTCCGCGATCAGCTGCGCGATATCGCCCGGATCAGCGACCGTGCGGCGAGAAACAAGTCGGTCGAGATCATCGAGATCGAGCTCGAGGAGATGGAGAACATCTTCGGTCTCCTCGTGCTCGGTTCGTTCGTTGGGTTGCCATCACCGCCGATGAACGTTGCGCTCGATCTGATGCCGCTGATGGAAAAGGAGCTCATCTTGATGATGGAGAAGGTTGATACGGCGGCCACGCCGGTGTCCGAGCTGTTTTCGACGTTCGACGTGGGTTGATTATGGGCGACGCGATCAACGTCTTTTTTCTTGGCAAGGGTGGTGTTGGCAAGTCGACGTCGGCGGCGTTGACCTCCGTTCTGCTCGCCGATGCCGGCCGCAACGTCATGCTGGTGTCGCTCGACCCGGCCCACAACCAGTCCGATATCTTCGAACGGCGCCTCTCCGGAAAGCCGTCGAAGCTCGCACCGAACTTACAAGCGATCGAGATTGATCAGGAAGCGTGGATCCGCACGTACCTTCGCGGTGTCCGGCAGGAGATTCACGAGACGTACCGGTACCTGACCGCGTTCAACCTGGAGAAGTACTTCGACGTCATGAAGTACTCGCCGGGGCTCGAGGAGTACGCCCTGATCATGGCCTTTACCGAGCTCCGGCGGAAGTATGCCGGCCGCGACGTCTACGTCTTCGACATGGCGCCGACTGCGTTGTCGCTGCGGTTCTTCGGGTTGCCCCGGCTGTCGCTGACCTGGTTCCACCATCTGCGCAAGCTGCGCGAGGACATCATCGCCAAACGTGAGCTGGTCACGAGGCTCCAGCTCCTCGACCGGGAGATTGAAACGGACAAGGTCCTCCTGCGAATTCAGAAGTCGCAGCAGGAGTACACCGGGTTGAAGGGGCTCTTCGAGGACCGGGCGCGAACCAGGATCCGGCTTGTGCTCAATCCGGACCGGCTTTCGCTGGCCGAATCGCAGCGGATCGTCACCGAGCTCCGGCGGCTCCGCGTGACCGTGGAGCAGGTGCTCGTCAACAAGGTGCAGGCCGATTCCTCGCTCGAGCCGCTCGAACAGGCGTTTGCCGGTATCCCGATGATCGCGCTGCCGCTCTCCACGAGGCCGCTGATCGGCATTGAGACGTTGCGCGCGTACGCATCCAGCCGCCTTACAGACGAGGCGAGGTCCGGCCTGCTCAAGGTGACCGGCTAAGCTGGGGGCTTCGGCGTCAACCCGGCAGGGAGCTGCGGCTTGCCATGCCGGGGATGACCGCGTGGATTCCGCCGGGTCCCGGCGCTCCCAAAACAGCCGGTGTGACGCGGTTGGCGAGATCGGCTCCGGGTGGCGTTCCGGCCGACACCCGGAGGAAGTTGCCGGTCAACCCGCTCCAGCGAAGCCCGTCCGGCGTCCGTTGCGCCTGCTCCCACAGGACATCCATCGTGCGCCCGGCGAACCGCCGCTGGAACGCCGCCTCGAGCCGGGCGCCGAGCTCGTGCATCCGCTCGCTCCGTTCGGCCGCAACCGCGGCCGGGACCTGGCCGGGCATCGTGGCGGCCGCCGTGCCCGGCCGCCTTGAGAATCGAAAGATGTGGAGCCTGGCGAAGCCCATCGCCTCGATCGCCGCAAGCGAGGTCTCGAAGTCATCCCCGGTCTCGCCGGGAAAGCCCACCATGACATCGGTCGTGACCGCCATGTCCGGGTGGGCGGCCCGCGCAGCCTCGAGCACCTTCTCATACTTCGCGACGGTCGTGTGCCGGGCCATACGCCGCAACGTCGCGTCGCACCCGCTCTGGAGCGGGAGGTGGAGGTGTGGCAGCAGGCGAGGGTTGGCGAAGATCTCGAAGAGCTCTGGCTCGACATCCCATGGCTCGAGCGAAGAGAGCCGGAGGCGGGGAAGTGAGGTCTCTCTGAGGATCCTGCGGACGAGGCGGACGAGCCCGGAGCGGTCGCCGCGATCGTGGCCGTACGAACCGAGGTGCACGCCGGAGAGAACGGCCTCCTGAAGGCCCGCACCGGCGAGCCCGTCGATCTCACGGATGACATCATCCTCCGGGCGGCTGCGGCCCGGTCCGCGCACGAGCGTGACGATGCAGAAGGTACACCGGTTGTCGCACCCATCCTGCACCTTGACGAACGCCCGTGTCCGCCGGGCACCGGCGAGCGGCGCGCCCGAACCGTGTTCCTGGGGCTGGGCGCTACCGCTGAGCAGACCGTGCTCGCCGAGGATATCGAGCAGCCGGTCCTTGTCCATGTTGCCGACGACGAGGTCAGCGCCAGCGGCCCGGACGGCGTCCGCTTCGAACTCGGCGTCGCAGCCAGTGACGACGATCGTCGCGCCGGGGTGGGCACGGCGCAGTTGCCGGATCGCATGCCGCGACTTCCCAGCGGCCGTCGCGGTCACGGTGCAGGTGTTGAGAATGCAAAGGTCGGCCTCTTCGCCGGGAGAAGCGATCCGATGGCCGGCTCGCACGAGCCCCCGGGCGAACGATTCGATCTCGCCGATGTTGAGCCTGCACCCCAGAGTTTCAAGCCGTACCCGGATACCGCACCTCCCGCCCGGATTATCCCCGAGCCAGGCGTCAAAGTCAGGCCGCCGGCTGGTGTGGTGACATCTCTCGAGAAGCAGCCGTGTGCCGGTTGGCTGGCTGGGTCACGGACGCGGCCCGGCTGGCTCGGACGCCGTGGGCTCCCCGGGCTTCGGCTCGGGCTGCGGTTTGGGTAGAGCGTTTGAGAGCGTCGTGATGATCTGCAGGTGTCTGCGCTCGTTCGCGATTGCCGAGAAGGTCAGGAGGACGAGAATGGCAGCAAAGAACAGGCAGAGCAGCACCATCACCGGCAGGAGAACCGCCAGCATCGCCTCTGTGGCGTCGGGCATCTGACCGGCTTGCAGCTGCGACTCGACGAGGAACGGATTGACGAAGACCGGTGCGCGCCAGAACAACCCGCCGGCCAACCCACCGATGACCAGGAGCAAGAGCCCGCCGCCGAGTGGCCACCAGCGGACGAGCTTCCTCCGGCGCCTGAGAAACTCAAGCTGCTTCTCGCTAAGGTGAGCTTCCATCTGCTTCATCACGGGAAAGGCTACCATTCTCGCTTCGGCCTGTCACGCCGGTCACCGCGCCGGCATTACCCCTGCACTACCTCCGAACTTTCGCGCAGAGTAGGGAAGTAGGGGACAGTGTTGAATATCGTGCGAATGCCCGAGTAGGGGACAGTGTTGAATATCTGTGCGGACGGGGAAAGAGCAATACCTTCTTCCCCCCGCCCAGATTCTTCGTCGGCTTCGCCTCCTCAGAATGACGCCTCCTCCTGTCATCCTGAGCGGTGCGCCGAAGGCGCGCTGCGAAGGATCTCGTCTCCTCTCAACTAACAGCAATTGCATCACGTCGGAGAAAGCAGTGTACGGTACTGATAACGCAGACCTTTGAGAAACCGTACCTAAATCCCTGTTCGTCCACCGTCCCGGTGCCCCGCACTGGGGCATGTG
>WGCW01000062.1 GCA_015493585.1 Acidobacteriota bacterium | reverse complement strand
CCCCACGAGCGTCCAAAAGAGTACGGCGGTCGCTGGGGTGTGGAGCGGGGACGAGCTGAGAGAACCGATGCCGAGCGCGACGAGCGACCCGGCGATGCCGGCGTCGAGGACCGCTGTGCCTATTTGGGCCCGCCGCCACGACCGGCGCAGGGAGATTCCATAGATGGCCAACAAAAGCAGGGCGGCCGGGATCCCTCCAGCGACGGCGGTTTGAAGGAGATCGTTGTCCAGCCGGTCGGGGAGGGTGCTTGGCAGCCAACGCCGGATCCTCGGGCCTGCCCGGCTGACGACCCGCTCGAGAGCTTCCGGCAACATCAGCTCAATTTGCTTGAGGCCCCGGCCGCGCAGAGGTGCGGTGATGACGAGCCGCCCGCCCGCCGCCCAAAGCCCGAGCCGGCCGGTGATCGGTGGGAGGCTGCGCCATCTCGAGGCACCGGTGCCGAGCGCCGTGACGCCCCCCACGGCCAGGAGCACGAGCCCGAGCACCGCCATGCGAACAATGCGCGTCCGGGGTTGGGGCCGAACGGTCAAGAACCACAACACGGAGACCCCGGCAGCGAGCGCGACGAGCCCGCCACGCGAGCCCGTCACGCCAGTAGCCGCTGCGGTGAAAACGGCCAACGTCACCACAGCTGTACGGCGCCATCGCCCGGCCGGCCGCGGGGATGCGAGCACCGCCAAGGCGAGCGGCAGCCCCGCCGCCAGTAACTCCGCCGTCCAATTCGGGTTTCCGATCGTCGTCAGGATCCGCCAACGGCCGGGGCGGGCCGGTTTGAGACCGAGGAACTGCTGAACCGGATCGAGGCCGAGCGCCTGCAGCAGCGTCAGCAGGGCCAGGAGTAAAACGGCGAGCGCTGCCGCCCCGGAGAGGAGGCGAATACCATCAGCGCCGGATTCCTCCCTGAGCGTCTGGGCCAGGACGGCGACGGCAATGAGCGCGCTCAGCTCCAACGCCCCCAACAAGTGGAGCGGCAGGTTCCGGCTGACACCGATAGGAGCGATGAGCGCCCACGCGCCGAAGGCCGCAATGGGCAGAGGGAGGGGAAGCGACGTGCGGCCGGTACCGTGTATGTTCCGTTCGACGAAGAGCGCCAGCAGGACGACCGCGACCCCCGCAACCAGGAGCGCTTCCTTCGGAAGGAGAAACTGATCGAGACCGGCGGGCCAGAAGAACGCTACTTCCAAAAAGAACAGCCCGGCCAGCATCCACGGCCACCACCCGAGCGGCACGCGCGCGTTCGCTCCAACTGGGCCTTGGCCGTTTCCGTTCCCAGCGCGCATCGTTCAAGCGTTCCTGTGTCAGCCGGACGAAGGTCCGGCACCGGCCGGCGGCTTGACAGCAACGGCGATCAGGCTGAGGGCGGGCCACGGGAGGAACCGGTCGATGCGGCGTACGGCCGGCACAACAACATTGAGGAGCTTCATCTGGAGCCGTGGCAGTGTGCGGCGGTGGAGGATTTTTCCATTGAGGAGCCAGCCCGGTGTGCCAATCCTGTTGAACACCGTTATGGAGAGAAGGTCAAAACCAGCAGCTTGAATTGCGTCCTTCAGCTCGGTCCTGGTGTACCGTTTTTGGTGTCCGAGCGCGCGGTCCAACGATGAAAACAGCCATTTTCCACGCGGGACCAGGACGATCGCACGTCCGCCCGGTTCGAGCGCCCGGAACAGGTTGGCCAGTGCCGTGGCCTCATCCTCGACGTGCTCGAGCACGTTCAGACAGATCACGGTGTCGAATTGCGTCTTGAGGCGCTCGAAGCCATCGCTGTCGAGCAGGTCAAGTGTGCCGACCTCGAGGTAGGGACGTCCATGCGCCCGGTTGCGCAGAAACTGGAGGTAGTCCGGATTGACATCGGTCGCCAGGTACCGGTCGCGCGGGAGCATCTGAAACGTGATGTTGCCGATCCCCGCTCCGATCTCGAGGATGTTACGGCCGAGGAAAGGGCGGATGGTATCGGCCATCCAGCGGTTGAAGCGTGGGGCCTCGCTCAGGCTCGTCAGGATCTCGGCACCGTAACGGTCTGCACGGTACAGATCGTCGATCAGCCACCACTTGACGATTGCCGCCGTGGCTGTCACCGCATGCCGGAACCGGATCTTCTTCCCCTCCTCGTACGTCCGGCCGGCATAGCGGATCGGAACCTCGAAGATCCGTGCCCCCCGCTTGGCGAGCTTGGCGGTGATCTCGGGCTCGAACGAGAAGTCGTTCGACCGCAGCGGGATCGAACGCAGCAACTCCATCCGGACCATCTTGTAGCAGGTCTCCATGTCGGACAGGTTGAGGTCGGTCGCCACATTCGAAAGCAGCGTGAGCAGCCGGTTCCCCAGGGTGTGGCGGAAGTAGAGAACCCGGCGGTACTCCCCCTGGAGGAAACGCGAGCCGTACACGGCGTCCGCCTCGGCCTCGAAGAACGGCGTCAGCATCCGGCTCCAGTCGGAGGGATCGTACTCGAGATCGGCGTCTTGGACGATGGCGAGATCGCCCGTAGCGGCCTCGATCGCGGTGCGGACCGCCGCTCCCTTGCCCCGGTTGACCTGTTGGGGGATGAAATGGATCTCCGGGTGGGCAGCGGCCAAGGAGTGCAACACCTCCGGTGTCCGGTCGGTCGAGCCATCATCGACGATCACGAGCTCCAAGCAAGAGACGCGAGGATCGCGAAAGGCGAGCACGCGCTCGACGGCCGTCCGGACGAGGAACTGCTCGTTGAACACGGGCATCAGCACGGAGAGCTTGACGGAATCCATCAGCGCCCACATTGTACCGCAGCGGCCGTTGGCGTGAGCCATTTGCCTCACGGTTGCCACGCCGTTACGATGGCGCTGTGAGACGCTTCGTCCCGGCCGTGTGCGTTCTGCTCGCCGTCCTGCCGATGTTGTTTGTCACCTCAACACGCACGCCGGCGGGCTTCTTCAGCGGTGACGCTGGCCCGAAGCTCCTCCAGACTCAGGCGTTCGCCGCTGGAGGACCGTGGCCACGCGCCATCACATACCCTGCGAGGCCCCTCGATCCCGGGCTGAAGAACCTCCCGGTGTCGATGACGTCCGTTCACGGGCGCGTCGTTTCCTTCTTCCCGTTTCTCTATTCCCTCATCGCCGCTCCCGGCTACCCGTTGTTCGGTGTCCGGGCATTCTTGATCGTTTCGGTGCTCTCGGCACTGCTGGCCGCGTGGCTCGCCGGTTGGCTGGCCGCCCGTCTCAGCGGTGGACGTGTCCCGGTCGCAATGGGGATGGCGCTGGTGCTCGGCACGACTCCGCTGATGTTCTACGGCTCCTGCATGTGGGCACACGCGCTGATGGCGGCCGCCGTGCTCGGTGCGATGGCGCTGGTACTGGCGGCGCTCGATCGCGGCACACGGCGTGAGACGATCTGGCTTCTGGCAGGTCTCGTGGCCGGGATTGCCGGCTGGATCCGCACGGAGGGCTTTCTGTTCCTGGCGCTGGCGGCGGTGCCGCTCGTGTGGCGCCGGAACCGGGAGGGTGTGCGGGACTCGGCGGCCGCTGGAGTTGGCGGCATACTCGGTGTCGTGGCGGGCGCAGTCCTGCAACGTCTGACGCTCGGCGCGTGGCTGCCGGTCCACATCGTGGCGGTCATGACGGGCAGGCATGTATACGAGGTCCCATTCATCATGTGTCGACTCAAAACAGTGCGGCGGCTGTTTGTTCCCGATCTCTGGTGTGGTCTGGCGCTCGCCGTGTGGCTCATCGCGCTTGTGCTGGCCGTCCGGCGGCCAACGGCCCGGAGCACGCGCCTTGCGGGCATGGGATCGATCGCGGCGGGGCTCGTGGCGGCGGTCGTTGCGCCGGGCGTCCGGCTCCTCGGCGGTACCTCTCCGGCATCGGCGTTTCCCGTACGCTCGGCGACCGCGGTGTGGGTCGTGCTGGCGGCTCTGCCGCTCCTCCTGGCCCATGGCCATCGCCACACGCGTGACGAGCACCGGGCAGCCATCACGGTTGGGGCCGTCGCGGGCGGGTTCGCCGTGGTCTTTCTGGTGGCGAGCCCGGTCGATGGCGGCTACCAGTGGGGGGCGCGTCTCTACCTGCCCGTCGTGCTGCTCTTGACCGTGCTGCTGGCGTCACGGCTTCCCGGCCTCCGTGATGCCACGCGCCTGGATCGGGCGGCGGTTGCGGTAACGATCGTGTCGGCCGTTGCCATCCAGCTCTTTGGCATGGCGCTGCTCGTCCACGTAACGCGGGGCAACGCCGCATTCGAGGCAGCACTGGCTGCGCACACCACGCCTGGAGAAGTGGTCGTCACAGACACCTTTTACCTTCCCGAGCTGGGAGCGCCGATCTGGAGCCGGCGCCGCTTTCTGCTCGTCACGTCTGCGCACGGCCTGCCCGATCTTCTGGCACGGTTGCGAGCCGGGAACGTGCGTACGTGGGTCTTTGCCTCCGCGAACGACGCGAACCTTGGCCTCAGCACGCGCCTGAGTCTGCGTGCGGCCGCGGATGGCTGGCGGCCAGTGAAGGCGCAGGTTGTGCACCTTCCCGGCCGGGAGCTGAGGCTGATCCGTTACGCAGTTGCGCTATCTGGCTCCGGTTTGCGAAAGGCGGCGAGCTCTTCGAGGTTGCCCTTCTGACCACGAATCGGAGAGGGGACCGTGCCGATCAGCTCGAGGCCAAGGCCGGAGAGCGCTGCGACGGTACGGCCGATCGTCTCGCGGCGGATCCGCTCGTCCCGGACAATGCCACCCTTGCCGACCTGCTCCCGGCCCGCCTCGAACTGTGGCTTGATCAGGCAGATCAAGATGCCGCCCGGCTTGAGATGGGGCAGGATCGCTGGAATGACGAGCCTCAGTGAGATGAACGACACGTCGGCGACGGCCAGGGTGACGGGGTATGGCAGGTCGTCCGGTCCAAGCGTCCGGGCGTTGACACCTTCCATGACGTGGACCCGTGGATCGGACCGGAGCTTCCAGTCGAGCTGGTTGTGGCCGACATCAAGCGCAATGACACGCCGGGCGCCCCGCTGCAACAGCAGGTCGGTGAACCCGCCGGTCGAGGCCCCGACGTCGAGGCAGTCCCGCCCGGACGGATCGATGCCGAACGCATCGAGCGCGGCCTGGAGCTTGAGCCCCCCGCGGGAAACGAACGGATGCTCGGGGGTGTCGACCTCGATCGGCGCGTCGGGATCGGTTGGTGTGCCGGCCTTCGTCACGGTCTGTCCAGCAACGCGCACCTTGGCGGCGAGGATCAACGCCTGCGCCCGGGTTCGCGATGGAGCAAGACCGCGCTCGGTCAGGACCACATCGAGACGGCGTTTCGGATGGCTCATAGCCCGATCGTACCGCATCCCGGCGGTACGACGAGGAAGAGCGCGGCGCCGTCACGCCCGGCGAGCGGATGGACGCATCCCAGGCCCGCGAACGGATCGGAAACGGTGATCCGGTACGTCCGCCGTTCGAGGTCCCCAAGCGCGATGAAGCGGATGTGGTACCGCTTCAGCACCGCTCGCCCGGAGGCTGGATCGTTCGAGGCGTAGAGCGTCCTGAGCGCGGCGGCACGCGCCTCGATCTCTGTCAGGCTTTGGCCGCGCTGTTGAAGATGCCACGACCAGCCGAGTACAGTCGGGAGGCCGGTGTTCATTGACAGCCGTGTGTACTCCCGGTAGGAGGGGCCGGCGGCTTCGGCAAGCACGTCGTCCGGCCGGGCGGTGGCGCGGAGCATCCGGACGAGGAACCATGTCTGTGGATCGTGCTCCGGCAGGTACGCCGTTCCGTCAAGCGTCGGCCGGGGCGAGCTGATCCGCGGCTGGAGCCATCCCTGGGCGATTCCGAGTGGCAGGTTGACGAGTCCAGCGATCTCCAGCGGCAGCCACACCCACAGCAGCACCCGGCCCCGTCTGCCCTGACGCCGGAGCAGCAGCATGCCGAGAGAGCCGGCCAGCAGGATCCAGATGCCGTTGTACAGCTTGAACAGTGTGTTCATGCGGTCCATCAGGGTGAACCGTTCCGCGCCGGCCACGGCCAGCATCGCGACGGTGGCCAGAATCCATGCGAGCCGGTTCGTCCGGCGTTGCTCCGACGTTGCGGCCGTGCCGAACAGTGAGGCCGCTGCCAGCCCAACCGCGGCGGCCGGCGAACCGAATCCCAATCCGAGGATGACCCCCACGCCACCGAGCGGAACGGCAACGGCCAACCACCGTCCTACAGTGATGCAGGCGGCCACGACGAGTGGGATCAGGAAGACGCCGAGGTGCCGGAGGATCGCCCATGCCGGCGCAAACCCTTGGTGGGTCAGGAAGAACCCACCCTCTGCGGCACCGTGACCGAGCCACGCGGCGAGGTCAAACAGGAATGGGGCAGCGGTGGTGGCGCTCACCGCTGCGGCTGCGGCGAGCCGGGCAATCCCCCGTCCGGGCCGCCGTGCGGCGAACAGTGTTCCAGCCCCGAGGGCGAACGTCACCAGAATCAGATCCCACGGGCTCGTTGCGGCAAGGACGGCGACGGTCACGCCAAGGATTGCGACGGCGCCCCACGCGCGGCGGCGGCGCACGGCCAGCCATCCCCAGGCTAGCGCCGAGAGCACGACGGGCAGGGCAAAGAAGTGAGCGTGGAGATCGGCAAACAAGGCGGTCCACAACGGGTACTCGTCGATGGCGAAGCCGGGGATGACGCGCGAGGTCGCCCACCAGAGATCGAACCAGCGGTGTGCCCGGGCGAGCCCGCCGAGGAACGGCCAGGCCAGGTTTCCCGTCAGCAGCACGAGCAGGGGGAGCAGCCACGCGGCCTCGCCACGCCAACGCCTCCTGGCCAAACCGAGCCCGAGCGTCGCGAGGACGCCTGCGGCCAGCGCGGGAAGCGTCGCTGCCATCAAGTTGTAGCCGACCGCCGCTGCAACGCCCGCCAGGTGAACCGGAACGGCGGCCAGGACCTCGCCGAACGCATAGTAGTGCAACGGCATCCCGGCCATCCACGGCTCGCCGGGCGGCCAGTGGACCGCGTTGACGAAGGCGTTGAGGAACGTGAAATCCATCGGCTTCTCGCCCCAGAAAATCGCCGGGTTCCACAGTCTGGCTGCGAGAAAGATGAGCCACACAGCCGCCATGATTCCACCGGTCATCATCATGCCGCGGCGGTTCTTTCCAATGGGCCGTGCCACATCTCCGCGGTGCCGGACCCCCACGAAGGCTGCGGCCGCAAGGACGGCGAAGAAGAGCCAGGTCTGGAACGCGGCTGTGGCGGGCCATACGCCGAGCCGGTCGCCGATCCATGCGAGCCAGGCAAAGCCGGTCCACCCCGTGACCGCCGCGAGCCCGATCCCGGCATCCGGCAACGAGCGGACCAGCGGCAGCATGAGGAGCCACGCGGCAAGCGCCAGCAGGGCGAACACGGCGAGCCACACCACCGTGCCGGTGATCTGTGCGGCGGCCCGGGGCGTTGCCGGGATCCTTGGCAAAACCGCTATGAACCGTGCCTCCAGGGCGCGTGACGACAGCCCGTCGAGGCCGGGGAGCGGGCGGCTGGCTTCAGTGGCGAGGACCCGGGGGTCCACCACGGCGATCCGTTTGAGGATCACGACCCGCGGGAACTCGTAGTTGACGAAGCTCTCATCGGCACGCTGCACGGGAAAGCTCAGGCCGAACAGCCGTGGTGCGCGCTCGGCGACGGTCAGGGGGATGAATCCCGCACGGCCGCTCAGCAGGAGCTCGTAGAGCCGGGCGGTTCGCGGAAACCGGTCGCGGTTGGTCAAGATGGTCTTCCGGATCCGGTTTGACGTCAGGACCACCCAGTCCGCCTTCGCCAGTTGCCGGCACCAGCGAAGCGCCTTCTGGTTCGAATCGGGCAGGTCGTATGAGGGCAGGGTGACCTCGGTGTGTGGCACACTCAGCCCCAACCGTTCGTCCCATGACTCGAATGCGACGGCCGCTCCCGGTTCGATCGCCTGATCGAGCCAGCGCGCAGCGGTACGGTGCGGGTGCGGTTGCGCGAACGCCCACAGGTAGGCGATACCCCAGACGGCGGTCAGTGCAATCACGCCCCACCGCAGCCAGCGCCGCCGCCGCAGGCGAGCCAGCGCCCACGCCGCGAGCAGCGCGCTGGGAATGACCAATGGCTCCCAGTACCGGAGGTACTTGACGCGCAGCGTCGCCAGGCGGCATGCCGTCGGGATCAGCCACGCGAGCAGGATGAGGACGAGCGCCATGCCGGGGGTCCACCGGCCGGCGCGCCACCTCCGCCAGCGCCGCACGCTCCACCAGGCGCCGGCGCCTCCCGCTCCGAGGACGGCGAGCACCAGGGCGGGTCCCAGACCCCACATCGCCAGTTGTCCGAGCGGGTACAGAATCGCTGGTGTGTGCCGGTAGACGCGGACGTACGGCAGGTCGGCCCGGCCGGTGACCATCGCGACTTGCGCACCAACCCCGGCCAGCCAGCTCGGGTTGATCCAGGGACCCCACGCGTACGTCGCGGCCGCCCCGGCCAGCGCGGTAAAGGCCCCGATCCAGCCTCCCACGGCCGTCCGCCTGGTTCGCTCCGTCCATGCCAGCACGATCGCCGCCACGATCAAGCCCGCCACGAGCGCGAGCGGCGGGTCTGCTTTCGCAAAGGCCCACGGCTCCCCAATCCAGAAGGAGGCCAGTGCACCCGCCAGCAGGACGGCGGTCAGGCTTGCAGCTCGCACGGCGCCGCGTCTGCGCATCACCAGCGCCACGGCGACTGCCAGAGGTACGACCAGCCCAATCGACGAAATCTTGACCGCCAAAGACGCCCCAACCGCAACTCCCGCGAGGGCCGCTGCCGCCGTACCACCGGTTTGGGCAAGCCACCAGCACGCCGCCAGGGCGAGCATCACCCACGCCGCGTGGTGGGCTTCAACCGTGGCGAAGTGCGATTGCTGCAGGTCGAGCGGCACGAGCGCGGCCAGCATGAGGAATGCTGCCGCCGTCCGTTCGCCCCACGCCTTCTCTGCCAGGAGAAAACCGATCGCGAGCGCCAGAAGGCTTGCAAAGAGTGAGAGTCCGCGACCCCCAAGCAGGAGCCCCCGGTACGTTGCCGGCTCACCGAGGAGAGAGGTGAACGCCCGGACCGCCTGAAAGTGCAGCGCGCCATAGGCGTAGAACCCCGGATCGCTGAGCCAGTGGGTGGTCTTTGCTGCAACAAAGGCGACCTGACGCTCGTCGGGGTGAGGCGAGAGGAGACCGGAATCCCAGCCCTGCGTCAGCAGCCGGGCGGCGGCCGCGAGGATAAAGAGCAGGATCCATGTTCGATGCCGCGACATCGCCCCGAGGGTAGCAGAGAGCCCCCCATACCGTGTGCCAAAGGCGAATTGAGGTTGTTGCGCTGTACGGGGCGATATTCAACACTGTCCCCATCTCCTCACAGAAAGAGCTGTCATTCCGAGGAGGCGGAGCCGACGAGGAATCTGGGCGGGGGCTCCAATGCCTCGCATCTCACGCCACGCCGCTCAAAACCGCTACGACCGCCGACGGATATTCAACACTGTCCCCATCTCCTCCACAATGCCATCCTGGGCGATCTGCCGCAGGTACAGCCATCATCCTGAGCCGAAGGCGAAACGCTCCGCCCTCCCGTGTCATCCTGAGTCGCGTGCCGAAGGTAACGCCTTCCCTCCCGTGTCATCCTGAGTCGCGTGCCGAAGGTAACGCCTTCCCTCCCATGTCATCCTGAGTCGCGTGCCGAAGGCGCGCGGCGAAGGATCTGAGCGGGGGGATTGACTGCAGGGAGAACGCAACCGCGGAGGGCGCGGAGGTGCGCAGAGGAAGGATCAGATGCAACGGTGTCGCCTTTGGTTGGGAATTGTGGTTCTGGAGGTGGGTTGTGGGGGCTTTGAGGGTAAATGTGATTCCGGCCATTTCTTGGGGTGAAGGTAAATCCGGCGCCTTCCTATCCGATCCTGATTAGCCTTCCCGGCGCCGCAACGCCCTCGGGTCCCGGCCGGTCCTCCACAACGGCCTCCCCTTCAGGCGAGGATCTCGAACTGCTCGATGTGGAAGGTCGAGCTTTCGCGGACGGTCACCTGGAGGGAGTGCTCGGTCTCGAGCTCGCGGAGGATTTCCCGGTACGGTCCCTGCAGGTACTGAGAAACCTCGGGATGGACGACAACGAAGATCTCCCTCGACTGTTCCTCCTCTGCGGTCCGAAGGATGGCGCGCCGGATCTCCAGGCAGAGCGTTGGCAAGGACTTGATCCGCCCGGTGCCGTGGCAGTACGGACAGGGCCGGCTCAGAGTGCGGTCGAGGCTCGGACGTGTCCGCTTCCGCGTTAGCTGGACGAGGCCGATCTCGCTCATTGGCAGCAGGGTCGACCGGGCCGGGTCCTGCTCGAGCTCTCGTGCCAGCGCGTCGTACACGGCCTGACGGTTTTCCCGGCGCTCCATATCGATGAAATCGATGACGATGATCCCACCGAGGTCCCGGAGCCGCAGCTGCCGTCCGATCTCGTGCGCTGCCTCCAGGTTAATGCGCAGGACAGTTTCCTCCAGGGATGAACGTCCGATGAACTTCCCGGTGTTGACGTCGATGGCGACGAGCGCTTCGGTCTGATTAAGCACCAGGTAGCCGCCCGAGCGGAGCCAGATCTTGGGGCGCAACGCCTTTTCGAGCTCGCGGTCAATCCCGAAGGCTGACATGAGATCGCCGGGTTGCCGGAAGAGCTTGACCCGCGGAATAAGCGCCGGATCGTTGGCATCGAGGAACTCCAGGACCTCCTGATACGTTTCGACATCGTCGACCCAGCACTTGGCAACCGCCTCGGTGAAGAGGTCTCTCACGGTCCGGAGGATCGGGCTGAGCTCGGCATGGATCAAGCTCGGGGCGTGGGCCTTTTCTGCGGCCTCGTGAATCCGTTCCCAACGCGCGACCAGCTCGGCGCGGTCGGCCTCGAGCTCGTCCGGTCCCTGCCCCTCACCGGCCGTCCTGACGATCCATCCGCCTTGCCCGCCGAACGATTCGACAATCGCCCGGAGCCTCTTGCGCTCTCCGTCGTCTCTGATGCGCCGGGATACGCCGTAATGCGGGATTGTCGGCAGGTACACGAGGAACCTGCCCGGGAGTGTTACGTGGCTCGTCAGGCGTGTTCCCTTAGAGCCGAGGCCATCTTTGATGACCTGGACCAGAATTTCCTGTCCCTCGCGGAGGAGATCCTCGATCGGGAGACCGGCCGGACGTCTCTCGGGGGGCTGATCGTCGGCATCGAGGAACAGCTCGTTGAAATCGTCGGCCACGGCGCCGGCCTCCCGGACGTAAAGGAACCCATCGCGGCCAACGCCAATATCGACGAACGCGGCTTCCATTCCGGGGAGCACCCGGCTGACCCTTCCCTTGTACAGGTTCCCGACGAGCGAGGCGGCCCGGGAACGCTCTGCACGGTAGCTGACGAGCCGCCCATTTTCTCTGAGCGCGACCCGTGTTTCGAACGGGTTGACTGACAGGTAGAGGAATGTTTCATTCATGCGTTGACAAACCGGTCCCTCCAGACTGCGCTGACGACACCGAGCGTGGCGCACGTCGTCACGAGGGAACTGCCACCGTAACTGAACAACGGGAGCGTGATTCCGGTCGTCGGGAGCAATCCGACGACCATCGATAGGTTGACGAGAATCTGAAACGCCAGCCAGGCGCCGATCAAAGCCGAAACGGTCAGACCGAAGCGATCCTTGGCGGCGAGCGCCGTCCTTAAGATGCGCCACAGGAGTAGTGCGTACGCTGCCAGAAGCACCGTGCTTCCAGCAAAACCGGTTGCCTCGGCCCAGGCTGCAAAGATGAAGTCCGTGTGCTGTGCGGGGAGAAACCGGAGAACCGACTGGCTCCCACGGCCGAGCCCCTGCCCAACCACCATGCCAGAGCCGATGGCAATCTTTGACTGACGAACCTGATAACCGGCCCCGAACGGATCCCGGGCCGGCTCCAGAACCGTCAGGATCCGGTCCTTCTGGTACGGTTTGAGCCCCCAGGTCCATGCCGCTCCGGCGAGCAGGATTCCCACCACCCCGATGGCGATCCAGGCCCGTGCCGGAAGGCCGCCGATCCACAGTGCTGCGACGGCGATTGGCAGATACGTCAGTGCCACGCCGAGATCCGGCTGCACCAGGATCAGGGCGACCGGGAGGCCGATCAGCACCATCAGCACCAGGATGCTGCCGGCCGTAAACCGCGTCTCCTTCCGGCCTGCATACCACGCCGCGACCATCATCGCCGTCGCCAGCCGGGCGATTTCACTCGGTTGAAATGAGACGGGGCCAATGACGAACCAGCCACGGGTTCCGCTCCGTACCTGGCCGATGACCAACACGGCCACGAGCAACGCGAGCGCTCCGCCGTAGAACGCCGGAGTCAGCCGTACCAGAGCAACGCTCGAAAAACGGGAAACGAGCCACAGCACAAACATGCCGAGAACAGCCCAGAGCACCTGCCGCGCAAAGAGATGTCCACCGATGACGTGGTTGAGCGATGCGAGCATTGTGGCAGAACTCGCCAGAATGACGAAGACGGCCAAGAGGAGCCACGGATCGATGCGATTCTCCACGGGTTAAGTGTACCGTGGACATCCGTCCAGCTGGAGGACCTGGCTGCGAGAGGCGTTGCTGGGATCCGCAGGCATCACTGAGGGCCAGATGTGCCGGCTGGCAGGGCAGCCGGTGGCTTCGCATTGCCCGCAAGCGCCGCCTGGATGACGGCGGCGACGACCGGAGCGGCTGCGGAGGCACCCTCTCCCCCGTGCTCGACGATAGCGGCGACGACGATCCGGGGATCACCGGCCGGCGCCCAGCCCACGAAGAGCGCATGGTGACGCAGTTTCCATGCGAGGTCCTGGTTCCGGACACCTTCCTTGGCGCTGGCGACCTGGGCAGTGCCAGTCTTGCCTGCCATCGGAAGGGCTTTGAAACGCCGGGCGGTCCCCTCAGAACCATGGACGACGGCCCACAAGCCACGGCGAACAACGTTGAGGTCATCCGGTGGGATGTTGAGCGAGATCGCCGGAGCTGGGCTCATCCCTTCGACGATGTGGGGAACGATCAGATGCCCGCCGTTCGCAAGCGCCGCGTAGGCTCGTGCCAGCTGAAGCGGCGTCACGAGGATAGGCCCCTGCCCGATCGCGACCGAGACTGTCGTCCCGGGGTACCACCGGTGGTGCCGGACGCGTTCGACCCACGCCGGCGTTGCCACGAGCCCTGCCCGTTCCCCGGGGAACCCGCTTCCCGTGGCGTGGCCGAACCCGAACTTTCCGAGCCATGCCGCCATCCGTTCGATGCCGAGGTTGACGCCAAGGTGGTAATAGTAGATATCGCACGAGACTTCAAGCGACCGCACCATGGAAACCCGTCCGTGCCCACCACGCCTCCAGCAGTGAAAGGTATGTCCAAACAGGACCGTTGACCCCCGGCAGGTAACTGTCCACTGTGGTGTCGCCACACCTTGGACAAGCGCTTCGAGAGCGTAGAACGGCTTGATCGTCGATCCGGGTGGATACACACCCTGGAGCGCCCTGTCCTGAAGGGGGTGGGCCGGATCTGCGCTCAGGCTCGTCCACTGCGATGGCGTCAGATGACCGGTGAACATGTTCGGATCGAAGGTGGGCGAGGAATACAGGACGCGAATGGCTCCGGTCCGTGGGTCTAGAGCAGCGACTGCCCCCTGGCGGGATCCCAGAGCCTCGGCGGCGGCACGTTGCAACCGCATATCGAGGGTCAGCGTCAGATCGTGCCCGGGGATCGCAGGTTTCTCGGAAACAACCCCGAGTTGTTGGCCGATGGCCGATGCGACAGCCTTCCGCTCCCCAGAAACTCCTGCAAGAACGGGGTTTTCGAGCTGCTCGACGCCGCTCGCCCCGACCAGGGTGTTGGGGTCAAGCCCAGGGTGGGCGGCGAGCTCGGTTCGGGAAATGTGTCTCAGATATCCGACAGCGTGGGCCGCCAGCCCGCCAACCGGATAGCTGCGGCGGGTCCCGGTGAGGATCGAGAGCTCCGGATGGTCACTCTGGTGACTCCTGATGCGGAGTACCTGGGTCCAACTCAGGTTGTCGGCGATGATGCGTGGAGCCATCGAACGGCCCGTCCAACCGCGAAGAAGCCGCTCGAGATCGGCCGCCCGTCCGAGGCCGATGCGTGCCAAAAAAAGGCATGTTTGACCTACCGAGCGCATCTCATCGGGGAATACAAGGAGCTGAAACGAGGGCTTGTTCTCTGCGAGGATGGTGCCGTTCCGGTCGTAGATTCTTCCGCGGCGTGGTTCCAGCGGAATGGTTCGCAGGCGGTTGTTCTCGGCCATGCGCCGCCAGGCGGGGCCGTGCAGCACTTCCATCGAAAAGAGCCGAAGCAGAATCAGGATCAGCGCGGCCAACACGATGAGGAAGAGCACGTGCGCCCGGCGCCGGTACGGAGACAGATCTTCTCTCAGACGCATCTCAGCGGAGCTTTCGGGCCCGCAACCGGCGCCAATGCCCGGCAAGATTGGCCTGCACAATCCATCCAACGATCAGGCACCATCCCGCTGTCAGCCCGATACTTCTCAGAAGAGGAGCAGCGTCGATCCGGCCGGCGAGCCCGAGTGGCACAAGGGCCACATGCCGCACCAGAAGGGTGGACGCAGCGGCAATGGCGCCGCCCCCGCCCCAGGCCAGCGGTGACCGGTCAGCAACATGCATCGCCAGCCACATCACCACAAGGAGGGCGGCGCTGAAGGCGATGCCGCCGGGACCGATCACCGGTTCGAAAAGAGCATCCCACACCAGGCCGAGGACGATCGCGACGATGAACGGGTGGCGTTCCTCAGGCTGCATGGCGAGCCACACAACCCAGACGAGCGGTAGTAAGGTTGAGCTGGCCCATGGAGGCGCACCGGGAACGGTGAGCACCGCCTGCGCCCCAAACGTCGCCAAGACGAGCAAAACCAGGATCATGGCATCCGCTCCCCGGGTCGGCGCTGCGGCCAGTCCACCAAGACGAGACAGACGTGGATCCGTCCGAGGTCGGCAAGGGGTGTCGCCCGGACCTCGAGGAACGGTCCATTCCCTTCACGGACCTTCGTGATCCGGGCGACCGGCAGCCCCGGCGGATAGATTCCATCCGCACCGCTCGTCGTCAACACCATCGCCTTGAGCACATGGGCGCGTCGTGGAATGTACTCGATCCTGAGGCTTGATGTGCCCGTTCCTGCTGCCAGAGCCGGGATCCCGGAATCCTTGATCTCAACGGCCACGGCCGCTGTGGCTCTCGTCAAGAGCTCCACCCAGCTCGAATGTGGTCCGCTCCGGATCACACGGCCAGCAACTCCCAGGCCGGCCAAGATCGGAGCGTCACGATGGATGCCATCACTCCAACCTCCACTGATCTTCATCAGGCCGTTGTCGAGGTTTCTCACGAGACACGTCTCAATGCGGCCATGTGTGACAAAACCTGGATAGTGCACCACGAGATGATCCGCCTCGTTCTGGATGTGGAGGCTGTTCTCGAGAACGAGGGTGCGGGCGCGCTGGGCGGCCAGGGCCTCGCGCAGTCGCGTGTTCTCGCTAACGAGGTTCCACGTGTTTCCGAACCCCCACGAGAGGTTTTGAACGCCGTGCACCAGCACCCTTCCCGCCGTGATCACCGGTGACACCACCGCGTGCAGCCATGATCCCAACGCCGTCCCACTTCTGGAGCGGACCTGACCCCCGGCGATGAGCTCCAGGAGGATCCAGATGAGGAGTACTCGCAAACTCCGGGAACGAGATCTTGGAAGGATCCGTACCATGACCTCCACGCCCTACCCTTCGTGCTGCCAGAGGTTCATCCGGCAGCAGCACGTCGCCGTACGGCCGCTGCTCCGCTCAGTGAATTGCAATTTTTCGCAGCAGGTGGATGTTGGTGAGCATCATCCCGGTCCCGCGTACGACGGCTGAGCCCGGGTCTTCCGCATGGGCCACCGGCAACCCCGTTTCTTCCCGGATACGCTTGTCCAGATTCTTCAAGAGTGAGCCGCCACCGGCCAGAATAATCCCCTTGTCGATAATGTCCGCGGAGAGCTCCGGTGGGGTCCTTTCCAAGGCGTTCCGGACGGTATCGACGATCGTCGATACCGTTTCCGCCAATGCCTCCCGGATCTCTTCGTCCGTCACCGTCAGGTTCTTGGGGACTCCTTCGACCAGATCACGCCCCTTGATTTCCATGCTCAGCGGCTCATCCAGAGGGTACGCCGAGCCGATCTCGATCTTGATCTGCTCGGCGGTTCGTTCGCCGATCAGGAGGTTGTACTTCTTCTTGATGTAGCCGATGACCGCCTCATCCATCTCGTTGCCGGCGATCCGAACGGAACGCGAATACACGACGCCGGCCAGAGAGATGACCGCCACATCGGTCGTCCCTCCCCCGATGTCGACGATCATATTTCCCGACGGCTCGGTGATCGGAAGCCCGGCGCCAATTGCAGCAGCCATCGCCTGATCGATCAGGTAGACTTCGCTGGCGCCAGCCTTCAATGCGGTGTCTTTGACGGCGCGCTTTTCGACCTGCGTAATCTCCGATGGAACCGAGATGATGATTCGCGGACGCACGAGAAATGACCGGCCGTGCGCTTTCTTGATGAAAAAGTCGAGCATTCGCTCGGTCACCTCGAAATCTGCGATGACCCCGTCCTTCATCGGCCGGATGGCCTCGATATTTCCCGGAGTCTTTCCAAGCATCTCTTTGGCCTTCGCGCCGACCGCCTCGACGCGGTTGGTCACACGGTTGCGCGCCACCATCGACGGTTCAGCGACGACGATTCCCCGGCCCCGGATGTAGACGAGGGTCGTTGCCGTGCCGAGATCGATCGCCAGATCGGACGAGAGCAGCCCCAAGAGACTGGACAAACGCATCAATAAACCTCCACGTACACACGCTGCCGGCGCTGCGTCTCGTTGCCGGATGGGTCAACTGCCGTGACGACCAGTTCGTTCCACCCGGCCTTCCGCACTTCGACGGCTTTCCGGAAGTGGCCGTCCGCGTCGACGTCGACCGGCTCTCCGTTGATGGTGACCGTCGCGCCGACGTCCGTCTTACCCTCGATGATGAAGAGCTGCCCCATCTGGCGAGCCGGCTCCACCTCAAGCATCGGCGGTTTCCGGTCATTCAGGGGGAGGAGCGCTCCTGCCGAGGTGACCTGGAACCGCATGACCTGACTCCATATCGAGCGCGTGCCCAGAGCATCGAGGGCGGCCACCCTCCAAAAATATGTGCCCGGGGCCACGGCCTTGAGCTTGGCCCAGTCGTTGTGACCGGTGACGGTATCGATATCAAGGGTGTCGTGAGCGAAGCGCCTTGACCGGCTTACTTGAAGCCTGGCGTGAACAGCGCCGCCCGGAAGCTGCCATTTCAACACGATAATCGGCGAGGACGCGAGATCGAAAACATCGTTGTTTGGTGGTGCGAGCGGCGTTGGTGCCCGGGGGATCGGTGCGGTTTGTGAGAGCTTCCCGTTCGCCATCGCAACAACGCGTTGATGCGAATGCACGATCACGGAGCCGCCGCCGGCCCCCTGAACCTGAGCGCCCCCCACGAAGGCAGCGATGCGCGTGGTTTTGTCCTTTTGACCTACATCGAGCGCGACGCGGCTTTCCCTGTCGATCCGTGTGCGCGCCGTCTGTGTCGTCACCGTGGACTTTTCAGACGACGTGAAGACGTTGATGCGTCCAACGACCATCTTGACCGAGGCCGGGCTGGATTTCCGGCGTTGCCGGTGAATCTCGAGCAGTGTTTCCGGGGAGATCCGGTACAGCGTTCCGTCGGAGAACAGAATCTCCGCGGAACCATCCTGGCCGGTCCTGATAAAGTCCCCGTCAAACAGTGGCATTCTCTCGTGAGCCGCCATCCAATCTGATCTGCCCGCTCTCTGGATCGAGACATCGCCCTCCAGGCTGAAGACTTGACCGACGCCCGTCACCTGCGCTTCACCCGCTCCGAGCACCGCCTCGAACCGTTGGCGTGCGTCGTCGGCCAGCTCCCGGGCGCGGCCCCACTTTTCCGCATCGTACGCCCCTTGCGCCTGTTTGAGTTGCTGACGAGCGAGCTGAATTTCCTTATTCCACGTCTTCGCGATTGGCTTTCCAGCCAGGGCGGAAGAAGCTCGATGGGCCTGCTCGATTGCCCTTCGGGCGAGAGCCTCAGGTGGAAGATGCAGGCTGTTGTACGCGAAAAACAAGAGCGCTGCCGCGACGAGCCCAGTGGCCGTCAAGGCCAGCACACGCTTCAGCGTGATGACACGAACCACAACCCAGTCGATTTCGAAGCCACGAGCCATTGTGTTGCCGTCTCCAGCGGCAAGGTAACACGTCCTTCGAACGATGGGCAAGAGCCTGGGACACGGGGGCGGCTGTTCTCGCATCAAACCGCCACTGGAGCCCCGGGTTGAGCGCGAAGCGGATTCGTGGCACAGTCTTCACGCGGAGGTGCAGTATGGAGATGCAACGAAAGAACCGGGTGGCCCAGTGGGTGTATGACACACGGTCGATTTTGGGCAGGTTTCATCTATGGCTGGAAGACGTCGAGGAGAGCTGGGAGGGGGAAGAGCCGGCTGCGGAGCACTCGTTCGTGGGGATGTCGCTCGAACGGGCGTTCATCATGAGCGTGGCCGTGACCTCGCTGGGAACGCGCCTCTTCGGCCGGTACGGCGAGGGGAAGGGGCTCGACAAGGCCGGGATCAACCGTGTGAAGAAGGATGCCGACGCGATCTCCGCCTATGCGTTGTCTGAGGCGTTGTGGTACCTGACCCGGGCACTTCCCGAGAACCATGCCGTCATGATCAGCCTCGGTGAAGGGCTGATGCCAAAGGCCGGTGAGACTCCGGAGATGGGCTCAAACCCGCTTCTCGGTTTTGGCCGCGTGTACGCCAGGCCTCAGGTGGCGCGTTTCCTCGACCGCCGGGTGCACCGGCTGATCAACGATCCCGGCTACGAGTGGAACGACTTCTGGCGCGAGGTCCAGACGGCGGGTATCACGGTGTGGGGCGGAGCGGTCGATACACTGGAAAACACCTCGCGTTTCGCCAAGGGTGCTCCGACCGGGCCGTTGTCCGTGCTGCACCTGTTCGATCAGCCGTTGCGGGTCGCCCGTCCGTACGAGGGGTACATGGGTTCGCTGACGCTGCCGGAAGCGGTGGTCCGGCAAGCCGCGGAACAGTCAGTGCTGATCGACTACAGGACGCCGCGCAAGCTCGTGCTTGAGGCAATCCAGGCTGCGTATCCAGGAATCACCCCAGATCATGTCCATGTGTGGACTCTGGGTGGCCCCTCCCGCGAAACACGGATCGGCAAGCTATGGCAGACGTGGCGTGATCTCGGCGTGCATCTGATCGAGGATGGGTGGACGATTCCCGATACTGGGATGGAGGCGTTCACCGAATCGGGAACGTACGCCCCAACCTACCACGTCGGGCCGTTCACAGACTCCGAGGGGAGCGAGCATCTCTTCCTCTGCGATGGCTATGCGGCGTCGGCCGAAGCGATGCAGGCGGCGAGCCTCGACCCGGTTCTCGGAAACCGGACCTCCATGTGCCTCTTCTCCTCGAAGTTCAAGATTCCGTACGACCGGGAGTGGCTGATCATGCAGCTCGATCCGGAATCGGAAGATTTCGGCGCGGGTTTGAGCCGGGTTCTCGAACGGGACGTAACGGCCGCAGAGATTGAGGAGTACGCGGCGATCATCCGGAACGCGCGGGATGCCGGGATGCCGGCCGGCCAGCGAACGATGACGGTCGATGATCTGTTCCCGAACAAGGAATGGCACGTGCTCGCGCTCGCGGGCTCGATGTTGCCCGATCCATACTCGGGAACGCCCGGCGTCGAGGAGGTCGAGCCGGGCGTGTACCGGGTCACATCCCGTGCGGCAACCCGGGAAGGCGTTCTGCGGGTGACGCTGACGCTTCGGCTGACCGAACCGGCCGATGCGATGCGGTACGTCTTTCTGCCGCTGCTCGACCGGTTCTACGCGGGCCAGGACTACCGGACGCGAGCCGTCAAGATCTCCGATTCGGGACGAATCCGCAACGAGCTCGAAACGCTGGCCTCCGAGGCGCTCGAGTACCTGGCCGAGGACCGGATTCGGGTGCACCTCGACCGGGTCGACGACGAAGTCTTACCGCCGGACAAGAAGGCTCTGATCCTCGACGTGCTCAGGTGGTACAAGAAGAACCATCCGATTTGGTTCCGCTGGCTCGAGATCGGATAAGCGCGGACGGATTCCGTGACCGCTCCCAGCCGTAGGCTTCAGCTCGTGCGTGGCGGGCCGTTGTTGATGCTCGCGGCATCTTTGGCGTTCGTCACGATGACCGCCCTGGTCAAGATCGTCCGGAGCGAGCTGTCGGGGTTCGAGGTCGTTCTGTGGCGGGGGGTCATCAGCACCCCGCTGCTCTTTGTCCTGGCCCGCGGCCAAAGCCTGAGGATCCAGAACCGGCGGGCATTTGCGTGGCGGCTCCTCTTTGGATTTTCCGCAATGGTCGGATATGCGGTTGCGGCGCGCGGACTCTCGCTCGTTGATCTCAACCTGATCGGCAAGCTGCGCCCGGTGATCATCGCCATTGCCGCCCCGCTCGTGCTCGGCCGCCGGGAACGAGCGGGCACGGGAGAGTGGCTCATCCTTGCGATCGGTTTCGCAGGATGCGCGTTGCTGATCGGTCCAAACCTGGCGGTCGGATCACTGTATGGCCTGTGGGCGCTCTTCTCCGTTGTCTTTTCCGCCGGTGCGCATATCGCCCTGCGAAAGCTCGGGGCCACCGATGCCGCGCGGGTGATCGTCTTCTGGTTCCATGGGGGAGTTGCGGCGTTAGCGGCGCTTGGAATCCTCGTGACACACGGCGGGTTCCGCCTGCCGTCGCCCTCACTCTGGCCGGCGCTCGCCGGGGTCGCTCTCGCTGCAACGGCGGGGCAGCTGCTGATGACCCGGGCGTATGCGCTCGACAAAGCGACCGTGGTGGCGGCGGCCTCGTACGCCGGACCGGTGTGGTCGCTGATCGGCGATCTGCTGATCTTCGGGCTGGTACCAACCGCGTGGGCGATTGCGGGCGGTGCGCTCGTCATCGGATCGAGTCTGTGGCTCGTTCTGCGGCGGCAAGAACCTGTGACGCCGAGCGCCGTATAAGGTGGGAGAGTATGCTGACGCGGCGTGGGCGGAGGGTCCGCGCACCCGTGAGAGATGTTTGATCAAAAGGAGGTTTTGCATGACATGTCCGACATCTAAACTCAGTGGGACCCGGCGGGGGCGGCTCCGGTGGCTCCCGGCAGTTGCTGCGGCCGTGATGGCCGTGGCCATGCTCATGTTGCCAGTGCAGGGGATGGCAGCAGCATCCCCGGCGGCGCAGGGCAACGTGTTGCGAGCGACGCTTGCGAACGGTCTGAAAGTCGTCATTGTCCGGAACACGCTCGCGCCGGTCGCCACGACGATCGTCAACTACAAGGTTGGATCGAACGAGGCCCCGGAGGGGTTCCCAGGCACGGCGCACGCTCAGGAGCACATGATGTTCCGCGGCAGTCCTGGGCTCTCGGCCTCCCAGCTCGCCGATATCATCGCTGGCATGGGCGGCGACATGAACGCCGATACCCAGCAAACCGTTACACAGTATTTCTTCAACGTTCCCGCCCAGGACCTCGACGTGGCGTTGCACGTGCAGGCAATCCGGATGAGCGGGGTGCTCGACGACGAGAAGCTCTGGGATCAAGAACGTGGTGCCATCGAACAGGAGGTCGCCCAGGATCTTTCCAATCCGCAGTACGTCTTCTACACGAAGCTCCTCAAGGCAATGTTTGCCGGAACGCCGTACGAGCATGACGCTCTCGGGACCAAGGCTTCCTTCGACAAGACCACCGGCAAGATGCTGAAGAAGTTCTGGGACACCTGGTATGCGCCCAACAACGCGATCCTCGTCGTCGTCGGTGACGTCGATCCTGCCGCAACGCTCCAAACGATCAAGAAGTTGTTTGGACCGATTCCGGCGAAGAAGATTCCTCCACGTCCGGAGGTCAACCTCAAGCCGGTGAAGCCGGCCGAGCTGCACCTGACGACCGATCTTCCGTACGGGCTTGCCATTGTGTCGTTCCGGATGCCGGGGTACGACAGCCCGGACTATGCGGCCAGCCTGGTGCTGGCGGACGTGCTCAGCAGCAAACGTGGGAGCCTCTACGCGCTGGTGCCGAAGGGCAAGGCGCTCTATGCCGGATTCCAGGCGTCTGCCTTGCCGAAGGCCGGGCTCGGATTCTCGATCGCCGTCTTCCCGAAGGGTGCTGACACCAAGGCGCTCGTCGGCCAGGTCAAGCAGATCCTTGCCGCCGATGCGGCCAAGGGGCTGCCCGCCGATCTGGTCCTCGCTGCCAAGCGGCGTGAGCTGACCGACGCAGAGGATCAGAAGAACTCCGTCATGGGTCTCGCCATGGAATGGTCCCAGGCGCTCGCGGTCGAGGGCAAACACTCGCCGCAGGACGATATCGACGCGATCGAGAAGGTCACCGTCGCCGATGTCAACCGCGTGGCAAAGAAATACCTCGACCTCGATCATGCGATCGTCGCCGTCCTCACACCGCAGCCCTCCGGCAAGCCGATCTCGTCGAAGGGGTTCGGCGGGCACGAGTCATTCACGCCGAAGAATCCAAAGCCGGTCGAGCTGCCCGCCTGGGCCAAGGCCGAGCTGGCGAAGGTCTTCGTGCCGAAGACCAGCATCCATCCGGTCGTGACCACGCTCCCGAACGGTCTCAAGCTGATCGTTCAGCCCGAGGAGGTCAGCAGTACCGTCAAGCTCTTCGGTCACGTCAAGAATAATCCGGATCTGGAGGCGGCGCACGGGAAGGAAGGGGTCGACCAGGTGCTGGACCGGCTCTTCTCCTTCGGTACGACAACACTGGACCGCGTGGCGTTTCAGAAGGCACTTGACGACATTGGAGCATCTGCGAGCGCGGGAACTGACTTCCAGGCGACCGCACTGGCCGATCATTTCGACCGGGCCGTGCAGCTCCTGGCCGACAACGAGCTCCACCCCGCGCTGCCACCTCAGGCATTCATGATCGAGAAGATGATGGTGGCACGGTCGCTGGCCGGTGTCCTGCAGAGCCCCGACTACCTGTTCCAACGTGCGATCGACAAGGCGCTCTATCCGAAGGGTGATCCGGTGCTCCGGCAGGCAACGCCGAAGACCGTTGGAGCGCTGACGCTCGGCGACGTCAAGGCATACTACGCAAAGGTATTCCGCCCCGATCTCACCACGGTCGTCGTCATCGGCAAAATCACGCCCGAGCGGGCCAAGGCGATCGTTGCCAAGTACTTTGGGTCGTGGAAGGCCGAGGGGGCCAAACCCCCAACTGAGCTGCCGAAGGTTCCGCTCAACGCTCCGTCGATCCATGCCGTTCCGGATTCCAGCCGAGTCCAGGACAACGTCATGCTCGCAGAGACGCTCGGGCTCGTCCGGTCGAACCCCGACTACTACGCACTCGAGGTCGGCAACAGGATCCTCGGGGGCGGCTTCTACGCCTCCCGTCTCTACCGCGATCTCCGGGAGAAGGCGGGGCTTGTCTACTACGTCGTTCCCCGCTTCGACGTGCGTCAAACGCGGGCCCGGTATACGATCCGCTACGGCTGTTACCCGAAGAACGTCTCGAAAGCGCGGGCGATGATCGTCCGGAACCTAAAGAAGATGCAGGAAGCGCCGGTGACCGCGACTGAGCTCGCCAAGGCTAAGGCGCTGCTCCTGCGGCAGATTCCACTGTCCGAAGCGAGCGTTGGAGCGATCGCCCGAGGGTTGCTCGACCGTGTTGACCGCGGCCTTCCGCTCGATGAACCGGTGCTGGCCGCGCAACGCTACCTGAAGATGACGCCCCAGGCGATTCAGAAGGCCTTTGCCACCTGGGTTCGCCCCAACGCCTTCGTGCAGGTGACCCAGGGTCCAGCTCCGAAGTAAGGCGTTCTCATCACCACATCAATCCGGCCCGGGGGCAGCGCTCCCGGGCCTTTTTCGATCTGGGCGGTTGCCCAACATCGCTGGGGCGTTTGTCCGCGCGAGGCGAAGGCGGTTACGACGCCTTGGGACGAAGGCCGAACATCGCCCGCATGACGTGCTTGGCCACGGCAGGGTTCTCACGGAGCCGTCGCGTCGAGTACGGGTACCAGTCGGGCCCGAAGGGGACGTACACCCTCAGGCGGTGTCCGCTCTCGAGGATGATCCGCCTGAGCTCGGGATCGACGCCAAGAAGCATCTGGAATTCGTACTGATCGGGGGTCAGCCCCAGGCGGTCGACGGCAGCCATTCCGGCCCACACGAGATGCTCATCGTGGGTGCCAATCCCGACGTACGAGCCGTTTTTCAGGAGTTTGTCGAGCGCGGCGATGAAGTTGGCACGGACGGTGTCGTACCCCAGCCAGGCGCGCTGCCTCGGTTCGACGTAGATGCCCTTGCACAGGCGGACGTTCGGTGTCAGATCCTTAAGGCTTCCGATGTCGCCGAGGGTACGGCGCAGCCGTGCCTGGAGCACGATCCCGACGTTGTCATACTCCTCGCGGAGCGTCCGATAGGCGCGGAGGGTGAAATCGGTGCAGGTGTGATCCTCCATGTCGATCCGGACGAAATTGCCGTGAGAGGCTGCCACGTCGAGGATCTTGCGAACGTTGTCCAGGCAGTACGCTTCGTCGATTCTCAGGCCGAGCATGGTCAGCTTGATCGACACGTTGCAATCGAGGTGCAGCTCTTCGATCGTGTCGAACACCTTGATGTAGGTCGCGACGGCCGCTTCGACCTTGTCGCGCTCGACGATCTCTTCACCGAGGACGTCGACGGTTGCCATGATGCCTTCGGCGTTGAGCTGACGGATCGTCCGGCAGGCATCGTCGAGGGTTTCGCCAGCGACGTACCGTTTTGCCACTTGCCCCACGACGAATTTCGGGATCAAGGGCAACCCGTGTTTGATCAACGTATCGAACAGACTCATACAAGCCTCCGTGGATCGAGAGCGATGGAGAGGGCGGCACAGTGAACCGCAGCGGCGCCCGCATCGAGGAGCGCTTGCGTCGCGCGGCGCAGTGTGGCGCCCGTCGTCGTGACATCATCTATCAGAAGAATTGTGCGCCGGTGAGGCCGCTTGACGGCACGAAACGAGTTGGCACCGAGGTCGTGCCGCTGCGCCCGCGTGCGTCTGACCTGCAGCCCAATCCCGTGCCGCCTCAGCGCCCGGACGAACGGACGTTCGAGATCCTTCGCGACCACACGTGCCAGAAGCTCCGCCGCGACCCACCCGCGCTGCGCGCGCCGGAGGGGGTGCGACGGGACCGGAACAACGGCGTCGACGTTCTCAAGCCACGGGCGTGACGCGAGCCGGACGGCCAGCCGGTGCCCGAGCGGTCTGGCGAGCTCATCGCGTCCGTGATGCTTCAAGGCGAGGATCGCGCGCCTCAGTGTGCCGTCATACTCGCCCCACACCGTCGTACTCGCCTGCGGAGGTGGCTGGGTGGCGCAGCTCAGGCAAAGCGGCTCCCCGCCATCCGTCTCGCCGCCGCACCGCTGACAGCGGGTGTCGGGAACGGGAATGACCGTGCTCCAGCAGCCGGCGCACATTCCGCGATCCTCCATCGCAAGCGGCATCCCGCAGAGGAAGCACACGGCCGGTGCAAGCACTTCGAAGACGCGGGCGGGGACAGCGGACGCACGCACGCCGTCATCCTAGCAGAAACGATGGTGGTGATTGTCACGCAGCCGGAACCGGGCTACCCTTGGTGCGGGGAGGTTCCATGAGCACGCATGAGCTGCAGCCCGTCGACATCCTTCCGGCGCACCGGGGATCGGTCAAGAGGTATGGCCCCCCCCAGAGCATTGACGGTGTCGAAGTGCTGTCACTGCGGCGTCACGTCGATGACCGCGGCCTGTTCCTCGAAATCTACCGCAACCGGGCGTCGGATCCGGCCTCGGAGGAGCTGGTCCGCTTCTTCGACGGGATCGAAGTCGCCCAGATGAACTACTCGATCGTCGATCTCAAAACGACGGTCAAAGGGATGCACTACCACCTCAAACAGACCGACGTCTGGTTCTGTCCTCCAGACAGCAAGATGAAGATCGTACTCTGGGATCTCAGGGCAGCCTCGCCGACGAGCGGTCAGACGCAGACGATCGTTGCCGGGGGGGGCCGCGATCTCTGGGTCAAGATTCCCCCGGGAGTTGCACACGGGTACCGTCCCCTGACCGACCGGTGCGCGCTTTTCTACATCGTGACCCGGCCTTTCGATGTGCACGATCCGGACGAGCACAGGATCTCGTGGGACGATCCCGCCGTCCGGGATCTCTGGAACGTCCAGAACGGATAGGGCCGGGCCGGCAGCTGGTCCGTTCAACGGCCGGTGTGGGCCTCGCCGCTGGCGATCAGCGCGTGCCGCCACAGGATAGGTCCGATGATCTGATTGACCACGACGGCCCCGACCACGACGGTGGCCAGGGCGCCCCCGAAGCCCGGCAGCTCCCGCGCCACGCGCGCTGCCAGGCCGAGGGAGAGCCCGGCCTGCGCGATGAAGCCCATCCACGCCCAGCGGCGAACGGGCGTCTCTGCACCGAGGGCTCGAGCCGTGACGCCGGTGACGCCCCAGACGAGCGCGAGCCGGACCACAACGAGAACGAGCACCGCGGCCCAAGCGGCCGCAAAGACCCCAAGGTTCAGGCCGGCGCCGATGAGCCCGAAGAACACGACGTAGATCGGTGGTGAAGACCGTTCGAGCGCATGGAGAAACCCGGTCGCAGCGGTTGGAAAGAGGTTGCGAGCCGTGAACCCCGCTGCCATGCAGACCAGCAGGTGCTCGAGCCCGCTGCCGTGGGCGATCTCCATCGAAAGCAGGACGACGGCGAGGACCGTGATCTCCGGATGCAGGCCGACCTTCGAAAGGTAGATCCCGAGGAGCAGACCGAGGGCGGTGCCGGCGAGCAGCGACAGGCCAACCGTTGCCGCCAGCGAGGTGACCCCGGAGCCAGCAGCAGCCGAACCGCCGATCCAGCCGTGGACGAGCCCGTTGACCCAGGTGAACAGGATGAGGATGACGATGTCCTTGAGGACCGTGATCCCGAGAACGGTGTCGACGAGGTTGCCCCCGGCCTTCATCTCGGTGATGACGGCGATCGTGGTTGCCGGGGACTTGGCCACTGTGATGATGCCGATCAGAGCCGCAGCTCCGGCCATCTCCGCAGGGCTCAGCGTCCCCAAGAACGGGAAAATGTGCAGAATCAGCCAGAAGATCCCGGCGGCGAGGAGGAGGATCCCGGCGGCGTGGCTCGCCGTGATCCCAACGATCACCTTCCAGCGTTTTCGGAGCGAGGCGATCTGGAGCTCCCCCCCGGCTGTCAGCGCGATCAGTCCGAGAGCAAGCTCCTCGAAGACACGCAACGCCTCGAGGTCGTGCGGCGAGATCAGCCCGAACAGGAACGGGCCGAACACCATGCCGAGCACGAGGTATCCCGTGATGCGCGGCACCTTGAGCCGTCCGGCCACCTCGCCCGCCAGCTCGCCCCCGATCGTCAGAAGCCCGAAAGCCACGAGAGCCGACGCTGCTGAGTCGGCTGGAACGAAGCCGGGCAGCGCACGGAGCAGCCAGACCACGGCCGCGACGCTGACGAGGAAGAACCATCTCACCGGTTGACTCCGGCATCTGGACCGGTTTGGGCAAAGAGCACGCCGTGCATCCAGATCTCGCCGATCGCATGGTTGATGACGAGAGCCACAAAGAGCCCTCCCGCAAACGCCGCGTCCACGCTCCCCGTGACCGCTCCGCCGATGAGCAGCGCCAGGGCGAGCGGCCCGTGCGGAAGCAGGCCCAGACCGGGGCATCGAGCCCGGAGCTGGATGCCATGCCGGTGCGCCGCACCCCGGATCACCTCACCTCCAGCCAGGAGAGAGATCCCGCGAACGGCGACAAGCACACCGCAGGCGGCCAGAGCGGGAACGTGCGGCAGCCACCACGCTCCAAGTAGCACCAGGATGGCGGTCAGCATCGGCGCCTCGATGGCGTGAGCTGCTTTGAGCGCCCGATGCGCGAGGTGCCCACGGTTCGCAATGATGCTGCCTGCGATCGCCGCCGTCAGCATCGGCTCGACCCGGATCATCGTTGCCGCGCCTGCGAGAAGGGCGACAACACCAACCAGGAGGGCGAGGACATGAATCTCCTCGTGCTCACGGCGCAGCAGCATGATCGTTGCGTACCCAAGCACGATGGCGAGCGCCGTACCTCCCAAGGTGGCAGCGAGGAGGCGTGGACCACCGTCCGAGGGAGCGATCAGGGTCGTACCGGCGCCGTAGAGGAGGAGAGCCGGCGTGCTCGCAAGGGCGGCGACGAGCCGGATCAGCCGCATGGTGGACCGGTCGGCCGGCGGCCCAGACCGGAGGAAGACCCCCATCAAGCGGGGCGAGCTGACCATCGCCACCGCCGCAAGAACGAGACTTGCACCCAGGCCGATCCCGGCCGCCAAGGCGGCGGCACCCGAAGCCAAACCGGCCCCGGCCGGTACGAGGAAACCGGTCCACCGTTGCCAGGGCTCGATCGATCGCAGAAGACGAAGGTCGAACTGAAGCCCAACCAGGAGGCCGATCCAGGTCAAACCCAGCAACACGACCGGCCGAAGGACCGTCATGAGATCTGGCGGGAAGAGCCGGAAACCAGCGTTGCCGAGCCCGGCGCCGATCAACACCGTGACGAAGCTTTCAAACCCGGGGAACCGGCGGCCGCCGTGGGACAACCGCCGCTTGAGGTCGGCACCCGCAAGCGCGAGGAAGAGCAACAGGACGAAGGCGAGCGTCCCCTTCAGCATCGCTGGCCTCCCGGCCACCCGGTGGGGTGCGCCGGTGTCAGGGGCGCCGCTACAACGTCAGCATGGCGCTCAGCGGGATGACAAACGCAGTTGTTGCGGGTTCGCCTGCGACGTTGGGGACGTCGATATCCTTGAGCGATGCGAGGACCTCTCTGATGGCACCATCGTCCTCGATGCCGCACAGGATGGTGCGGCAGAAGTCCAGCCCTCCAGGAACCAGTGCGCGAATCCCGGCAAAAATCGGCAGATCCCGTTCCAGCAGGCCGAGCGCCGTCTGTGACTCGAGAACGATCGTATCCTGAAGCCCGTGCTCGACGAGTGTCGAGAGGACCTCGTCGAGCACCTCCTCGTGGTGCACGATCATCATGAGAAGCTGCACTCACACACCCCCCTCGAAGCGGGCCAGCCGCGTAAGAAAATCTTCCTGGTTCTGCGCTTTGGCCAGCAACCGGACGCCCTCGCGATGACGCGCGATCCGGGCGATCCGGGCCAGCGCCGCCAGATGTTGCGCACGAGCGCCTGGAGCTGCCAGCAGGCAAAAGGCCAGCCGGACGGGTTGGCCATCGAGCGTTGGATAGTCGAGGCCGCCGGGGTGCGTCGAGGCGGCGATGATCATGTCCGGTTCCATCTCCAGCTGCGCGTGGGGTGCCGCCACGCCACCTCCGATCCCGGTCGAGAGGATAACCTCCCTTTCGCTCAGGGCGCGGACCACATCTTCCGCCGTCCGCACGAGGTTGCGGCTGACGAGAAGCTTGGCGAACGCTGCAAACAGCTCTTCCCGGTTCTGGACGGGCGGAGCGATGAGGATCTGTTCTGTCCTCATGTATTGCGAAAGGTGGAATGCCGGCACACGCCTCCTTCTTGACCCACCGTTGGCCATGCAACCGCGCGCTGGTGGTGCGGCCGCAGCCGTGCTACTCGTTGACCTCGATCACCTTAGTCTCACCGACCTTGTCGCCGAGACGCCGTCCCTCACTGTCGGAAACGACCAGGACGATTTCGATGATGATCAGGATGAGTGCCGTCACACCGAGCAGAATGGCAACCGCCCAGCCAATAACGGGGATGAATGCAAAAACCTCCGCAATCGGACCGATGGCGAAGACGAAGTTTCGCTTCAAGGAGGTTTCAAGATCCATCGGCTGTCCGTCAAGCCTGACCGGACGGAGCTTCATCGCTTTCTTCCCAATCGACCTGCGGTCCATGAAGTCGATGTCCATCCCATCACGCGCCAGCATGTACGCAGCACCGATCAGACCTCCGACGAACGGGATAAACCCGACAATGAACGCGAGTACGCCGTCGATCAGAGCAGCGAGAAAACGCTTGCCGATTTCGGCTTTCCCGCCGGACGCCGGAACCGGCGCTTGCGCCGGCGGCGGAGGCGGAACGGCCTCGGCTGGGGCCGGTGGTGGTGGTGGTGCGGGCTGATTGGTTTCGGTCATGTGCGTTCCTCCATCTTCTCTTTAATCATGTTCCACGCGTGGCACGGATCACGTACGTGACCGGCGCCGGAGACTTTTTCTGGGACCAGCCACAGGATACCCGAGCCAGGGCTACGCTGTAAAGGCATACACCTCGCACACCGTCTCACCTGGCCGGTCGCTGCCGCCACAATCGCGGGTGTACTGGAGTGAACCGCCGGCAACCCTTCGTGGCGAAGATCCCCGATCCGTCGCGGGAAGTTAGTCGACCTTGAAGGAGACGTCGACCGTCGCTTGCCATTCGGTTGGCTTGCCGTCGGTGATGGCGCCCGTCAGTTGGATCACCTCAAACCATGCGGATCCATGTACCGACTCTGCGGTCCGCGTGATCGCTTCGGCGATGGCGTCCTGATAGCTCTCGCTGGAGCACCCGACAACACGAATTTTCTTGTAGACCTTGCTCGACATGCTGCACCTCCAGATGATTCACATTCAACTGTATCACGGAGGTGGGAGAACATCGCGAAAGAACCCCGAGCGACGGGTGCCACAGGCAGAGACGTTCACCAGCCGGTCAGCGGCCGGTGGATACACACCGATGAGCGGCCGCCGTATCGATCAGCCGTGGCAGGTCTGGCAGAACTTGCCGGGCATGCCTCCTTCGTGGCACGTTGAACACGTGTCGAGCTCGAGCTTGTGCTCTGTAAACAGCTTGCCGTGCGTCTCGACGAAATCATCCGGGTGCGGCATTGGGACGCCGTGGCAGGCGTTGCATTCCTTCGGGCTCAGGCTGATGCCACCGTGCGCTTTGAGCTCAGTGTGGCAGGTCGTGCACTCGATGCCGTGTTTGGCGTGATTTTCGTGACTGAACGGCATCCCATGCCAGGTGACCACCTTTTTGGGACCGCCCTCGTGGCATGGCGTGCACCTCTCCTGGGACTCGGTGGTGTTGTGACACTGGAGACAGGTATCGAAGCCAGCCTTCTTGACGTAACGGCCCATCTGAGAGCGGAAGTTCGCCGGATGCGGCAGTGGGACCCCGCCGTGACACGTGCCACATGCTTCCTTGCCCCACGCGAGCTTGCCATGGTCGGAGTACGGCGTGTGGCATGACTCGCAGTCCCCAACGGCGGCGATATGTTTGCCGTGCGGGAACGGCTTGCCCTTGTACATGACGGTGGCCGGTGGATTGAAGTGGCAGCGTGCACAGGCGTTCGCTGTCAGTTTCTTTGCGTCGGCGAGCCGGGGGAACAACCGCTGGCTTCCAGCTGCGTGCAGGGCTGCATTGGCCTTCTGAATGGCTCCGTCAAGCTGTGTTGCGGCAAAGACGATGTTGTGCTCACCGTGTCCGGCCTCGACCTGGCGGAGCATGGTGGACGCCGCATGGAGATCCGCTCGTGCCGTGGCGGAACGGCTGGACGCAACGGCGGTTCTGGCGCCCGACACCGCCGTGCGGGCCGCGGCGAGATCACGCCTGAGGATCTGCGACCACTGGTGAAGGATCCTGCCGTATCCGGGTCCGTGACACGAGTTGCACGATGCAGCGGTTGGGTAGCGCGTTGCAACGTCCGGGCGCTTCTTCCAGGAGGTATGACAGCCCTGGCAGTGGACGTGGACCGCCGCCATCGCGTCGGGGTGAGCTCCCGCGCCCGGAGAAGCCGCGTTGATACCGAGGTAGAGGCTTCTCGTCGAGACGTGGGCATCACGGTGGCAGGCCGTGCAATCCTCGGAAGACGTGATCGAGAGGGGACGGTTCTTGTGTTCGATCGTCTCGTGGCAGAAGGTGCACGGGAACCCTTGGCCTGTCACGTGTATCTTGTGAATCAAGGCGAAGTCCGAGTATTTCTTCACCCGGTCACCCGCCGTGTGGCACGCCACGCACCGGTTCTTGTCGACGGTTCCATGCCCCCGGTTGACGCCGGCATGACAGTCCAGACACGGGATTTTTTTGGCGAGAACGAGCTTGTGGTTGTACCGGGCCTTGGCAAGCCTGGTGACGTCATGACAGAGCTGACATCTCGAGATGTCCTCGCCCCAGCCGAGGTTCTTGAAGTGGCAGATCGTGCAGGAGGACGTGTTGACGACTGAAGTGCCGTTGCCGTGGACCAAGCTCTGATGACACGTCGTACACTCAAGCGTGATCCCCCGCTTGATCTTCCCCAAGTGATCTGCATGGGAGAACCTGACGCCATGCCACTCGATCGTGCCACCCTTGAGGAGGCCGGCGTGACAGCCGTGCTCGGTGCACCCTTTGTTGTTGATATGCCGGAACGCCGATGTGTCTCCCGTGCCTGTCAGTCTTTGGATGGCGAGGGCGACCCCGACGCGTTGGGTACGGATGTCTCCACTGGCGCCGGGGCCAAAATGGCAGGTCCGGCACGGCACGTTCTTGTGAGACGAGTGGCTCCACGAGGTCACGTATTCGGTCAACCAGGGCATCGCTTTGTAGTAATGGGGGCTTCCGGTAGCGCGTAGGAAGATCCAGAACGCGGCGCCAACGATCACGATGACGATGACGGCCGCCAAGACCATCCTCATCAAACGCTGACGGTCCCGGGGTGGCTCGATTGAGCCTTTCTGCACCTGTTCGTCTGGATGCGAAGAATTTCCGGTGGGCATGTCGTCTCGATCCATGCGTTCCTCCGTTGCGGGCCCGTTTCAGTGGCACGCCTACTCTATTGACGCCGCCGCATTTTCGCAAGATTTTGCCTATCTTCACAATTCAGCAAGTTCATATACAAAGCGCACCATCGTTAACCCCGGCTTGTCCCTCCACTCGAGGCTGTGGCTGCGCGCAATCGGCCATACCTTCCCCAGCCCGTATAGGAGCTTCGCCGGTAGCCCGCATCGGCTATCCTGCACGCCCTCATCTCACAGGGCGAGGAGAAATGACCAGGTACGCCGCATGACCTCGTATCCTGGAAACCGGGCCGGTGAGAGTGGCTTGAGCCACGATCACGACTGAATGAGAGAAGGTTGCGCCAGTGTCGTGATGTGGGGAGACAAGCCCGCAGCCGACTCTCCCTGGTGATTTTCTTTCTGCTGGTTCCATCCAACGCAGATCCCTCGACGCTCGCCACGATAGCTAGGTGCACCTTCACTGCCGAGGGCTTGACATGGACGGGGACATATAATATATTGATTTTATGAGCCATCGTGCAAGTAAATTCGGAGAATGGAGGCGTGTCTTTGGGTATACGTCTGTGAAGACAAGCTCAAGACCTTCACTGAACGAATTGTCTCAGAATCACGTGCTCAGCCGCCGAAGGTGGCTTGGCTGCTGGGAGATGGGCCCGTGGTGATGGTCCGGCTGAGATGTGCCGGCGCCGCCCTTGTGACAGCGGGGCTCGCCGTGTCACCGATTGCTGCACAGACATGGCAGGGCGAGATCGGGATCGGTTACGTGTGGCAGAACGCGGCGGGGAGTGAGAATAGCTTCCGGAGTCAACAGGCGCTGGATCAGGGCTTCGTGCTCGAGAGCTTGGATCTGGCGATGAAGACCCGGCAGCGGCCGCGATTCCATCTTCAGGCGTGGGGGTTTGGCCAGGCCGAGCCGACCGAGCACGGTCGCCTGAGCTTCGCGCCGGGGAAGGACTGGTCGGTAGCTGTGAGGTACGATCGGCGGGACACCTTTTTTGGTCTCTCCCAGTCTGACCTGGGGGCCAGGACCGACCGATGGAACATCACGCGCTGGAGCGGCAGGGTCAGGTTGACGGGCTGGAGCGCAGCGACGCTGACGCTGAACGTCCGCCACGTCCAGCGCAGCGGCACGGTCTTCAGGCCTTTCTACGGCCTCAATAACCTCTACCCACTGCACGTTGCCCTCGACGAGACGATGAATGAGGGAAGCCTGAGGCTCGTGACGAAGAGCCTGCCGGTGGTGCTCGACATCGAGGCGATCTACTCGACCTACGACCGGCGGAATCGCTGGTCGCCGGCGGGGAGCGTCTCTCTCGACCCCACCGATCCCGACCGCCTCACGGACGTCGGAACCACGATGCATGAGCGCCAGGACGTCCCCTCCGGGCGGGCCACGGCGAGCTATGCGCGGGGCCGTGTCGAGACGGTTCTCTCCGTCCTCTGGAGCTCGGTAGACCTCGATGCGACCGGGGCAGGATGGGAGAGCTTCGCCGTAGACGAGGGACGGGTCGGTACGATTCAGTTCCTGGATGACCTGGTGGGATCCGCGTCAACGGATACGCTGGCCGGAGCCTACCGCCTCGCCTTTCGGCTCGGCGGGCCCTGGCGGGTCCGTTTCTCCGCTGATTATCGCGACGCCAGCTCTGATTCCAGCCTGCTCGGGGAGCGGCTGCTCAAGGCCCTCAATCCGACCGGCGCTGCGCTGGAGCTGAGCACGCCGATCGATGACACGGGACGGTTCGACACGACCGACACGAGGGGCCGTCTCGAGGTCGAGTACCGCAAGAACCGCTGGTCCGTCTGGGCCGGCGGATTGGCGGCGAGCCGCGATGTCACATGGCGGCTCACGAAGGAGGGAACCCGGGTGGACGTCAATCGGGATTCCAGCGGGGCCGTGGCGGGCGCTTCGCTCAACCTTGGACGGCGATTCCAGGGGAGTGTCGAGTACGAGCATGGATCCTTCCAGGAGTATGTCTTCAGGACAGACCCGGAGACGGTCAACCGGGTGACCATCCGGATGAGGTCCCACATTGGCAAAGCGTGGGTTCTCAATGTCCACGGGCGATACGAGGGCACCGACAATTCCCGCGGCGTTTCTGATCTTTCGACCAATTCGACGGCCATCGGCACGGCCCTCATGTGGACGCCGGCCGGGGGAAACACGTCGGTCGGAATGGATGCGTCGGTCCTCGATCTTTCCACCAATACCGGTCTCATCCTACCGACCGGGGATCATGGAACATCGCTTTACGACACGTCGGTCCGGCGACTGTCCGCCTTCGCCAGGATTGGTGATACATCACGGAGGCTAACCTGCCGGCTGGCTTGGCTGACGGACCAGGGGAAAACGTGGCCAGTTGACGCGTGGAACGCGGCGGTGCGTTTCGATTTCACGGTGTCCGGCCGGCTGATGGCCGGCGTTTTCGGACAGTACTGGTCGTACGATGAAAAACGGGCCCAAGTGGACGACTTCAGCGTCGCCCGGTATGGCCTCGCTCTGCACTGGGGCTTCTGATGATGCGGCGGATGATAACGATGCTGGCTGGATTCTTGGTTGGCCTGACGGCCCTGATCGTGGCGCCCCTGGCCCGGGCCGGAGAGCCGGTTACCGCTGATACCTGCGCGACCTGCCACGTCGATGTGGCTGCGGCGTTCCTCGCGGGGCCCCATGGGCGGGCGATGGCGAAGGTCTCTCACAAGATTCTGGAGCGGGCGTGCGTCGCGTGTCATGGCCCGGGAACGGCTCACATCAACGATCCCTCCACCACGAACATCGTACAGCGACCCACGAGCAAGGTCTGCCTGCAGTGTCACGCGGACCGGCAGGCCGGCCTTGAGCTGTCCACTCCGGCCCATGTACGCAACGGGGTGGCGTGTCTGGATTGTCACCAGCCGGGGCATACCCCGTCCAACGTGGCCCACATGCTCAAGGCCGAGCCAGTCAAGCTCTGTGGGAGCTGCCACATAACCGAGGCGGCGGCGTTCAACCTCCCGTACGCCCATCGTGAGGGCGCGCACCATCCCTTCGCGTGCACCGAATGCCACGATCCTCACGGGCAGAGCGAGCGCGGCCGCCTGAAAATGCTCGCCAACGGTGGGGTATGCATCAGGTGCCACACGGGGAAGGCTGGCCCGTTCGTGTATCCCCATCCACCGCGGGAGGTGGATGGATGTGTGGCCTGTCACGAGCCGCACGGTTCGATGAACCCGTGGCAGCTCACGAGACGCAACGTCAGCGACCTCTGTCTGGAGTGTCACGCCGACGTGGCGGCGTTCCATGATCTGACGAAGGCGCGCTACCGTGCGTGCCAGACGTGTCACCAGGGGATCCACGGCTCGAACCGTGATCCACGGCTTTTTGAGTAACTCCCTACGGGACAAAGGAGGTCAATATGAGGCGTATCCCGATTCTTGCAGCCGTTTTGGTCCTCGGTGTTGTGACCGCCGCTTCGGCGGGTGGGCCCAAACTGCGCAGTAGCCACAAAGTCCGCTCGGTGAAGCTGATACGACCGGTAACTGCCACCACCGTCACGCAGGGGGTGCAGAGACTTCAGTCGCTTTACACAGCCCAACAGCTCGAGAAGGGCGTCTACGTCGGTGCCGAGTTTTGCTTGGCCTGCCACAACAAACCAGCTTTGCGCAACACGAAGCACTTCGAGGCGCTCCGCCGGCCGATGGTTCAGTACTCGCTGATTCCTGGGAGGGGAGTCGTCGCAGACTATGACCAGAACGGCGTCGACGACTTCGAGCAGCGGCTGGACTTCAACACCATCTCCTCGGTTTTCGACCCGTATAAACCCAATGCGCCGATCCTGTCCGTGGAAAACGGTACGTATTACATCACGATTGGGCAGGACAAAATGCCGGTCGTCTGCACGCAGGGCGGTACCGGCGACTGGAAACAGCGTTTTCTGGTTCGCGTGCCGGTGTCTGATACGGCCGATGGCTACTCCGTCGACAACTATGTTTCGCCGATCCAGTTCAACGAGAAGACTCACCAGTATGTGCTATACCACGCTGACGCATGGTACGACGCCAATCACCAGCCGAAGTTCAACCCGTCGACGACCGCGGCCGAGCTCGCGGCCGAGAACTCGCGTCAGTACTCCGAAAAGTGCATCGGCTGTCATACGACGGGGATTAAGAATCTGCAAAAAACCACGAGCGGCGAGTGGAAGTACACGCCCTACCTGGCGGTGCTCTACAACCAGGACGACCCGAGTTACTTCGACTATGACCACGACGGCAACGTCGACATCCTTAACATCCAGTGCGAGGCCTGCCACGGTCCCGGCTCCGCCCACATCCTTGGAGGCGGCGATCCGTCAAAGATCATCAATCCGGCCAAGCTCGACCGTGAAGGCCAGAACGAGATTTGCGAGCAGTGTCACGTGCGGGTGAAGTCGGTGCCCAACGGGACTCATGACTGGCCGTACAACGATGCCACAAACACCCAGTGGTATCCCGGCATCGGTCAGCCGCTCTCTGACTTCTGGACCGATGCGGCCGGCCGCTGGCCCGACGGCAAGACCTCAAAGCAGCACCACCAGCAGTTCCAGGACTTCTCAACAAGCGCGATGTCCACGAGCACCGATGACGAGGTTACCTGCATCACATGCCACGATGCCCATGGAAGCTCGAACGAACATATGATCGTCGAAGAACGCGAGGACGATGGAATCACCTTTAAGACCGCGGTGGACAACGACACGCTGTGCCTTTCATGCCATGCCGACGACTTTGGAATCGAGCCGGAGATGGTCGCTGATTATGCAAACAACGTCGAGGCGATTGGCGAGGCGGTACGCAAACATACGCATCACCCGTATGCCCCGGACCGCAAGATGGGGCTCTCCCGCTGCACCAAGTGCCACATGCCGGAAGTGGCCAAGTCGGCCATCAATTTCGACATCCATTCCCATACCTTTGAGGTGATTCCGCCTGAGAAGACCCTCGCCTACCAGAACCAGGGCGGGATGCCAAACTCGTGTGCAGTGAGCTGCCACTCGCTCAAGGTCAACCTCTGGGGCTTTGGGATCACACCCGACATCGGAGTTTGGAAGAGCACCTTCGAGGTGAAAAACGCCAACGAGCTGATGGAGTACTACGGTCCAGGCGGCGGCTGGTGGGATACAGACGAATCGTCCCAGCAAAGCCAGACTGAGGCGCATGCCAAGATCATCGAAGAGCTCAACCGTGGTAAGTGACCCGATGAGAACAAGAACCCCGGGGAGGCCTTTCAGGCCTCCCTTTTTTTCAAAGCACTGAACAACCGGAGTTCCCTCAGTCTTGTGGACACGTGAAGGAGCCTGGATACTGGACAAGGAGATGTTCGCGTGGGACGGCGCCGGCTGTGTCGTGAGCTCAAGGTTGCAGCGATTCGGATGGTGAGGGGCGGAGCTCCTTGAGTATGCCGCCGTCAACAAAATCCCGGATGTTAGATACGTTCAACACCGTCCCTTGCTCCTTCTGACACAACATCCATCTGGAAAACGTAACTGCGGAGGCCGCAGAGGCTCGCAGAGGAAGGCTCAGATGAGTCCAACACCGTCCCCAACCCTGCGGTCTTGGCGAGGTCCGCGCGCTCCGTTTTAGTCGAGACAAGCAAGAAAGAATGACCGGCGCGTCCGGACCCCTCACCCAGATCCTTCGCGCCGCGCCTTTGGCGCACCGCTCAGGATGACAGGGGAAGGCTATCATTCTGAGCATCCACCTCCCCAGTGCGGGGCACCGAGACGGTCGACTAAGAGGGATTCAGGTGCGGTTTCTCGAAGTTGCAAGTTATCACTACGTTACGCTGTTTCCTCCCACGTGATGCAATGACTGTTAGTTGAGAGGAGGCGAGATCCTTCGCCTTCGGCTCAGGATGACAGGGAGGGATATGTCATTCTGAGGAGGCGGAGCCGACGAAGAATCTGGGTGGGGGGAACGAGCGTTTCTCGTTCCCTGGTCGTGGCGGATATTCAACACTGTCCCCTACTTGAGGTTGAAGACGGATGGGGAGGGATGCGTATTGTGGCCCTAGGAGGTCTGTACCGTGAATCCGCGGTACATGAAGCTGGGTCACGTGCCACACCGTTGGCGCGCGATACTGGCGGCTGCCAGCCGGCACGGTCTTGTCGCCCTGCAACCACGCAAGCTCTCGTTTTTCTCACAGCTTTCGTCAGACCTTCTCATCAGTCTTCGGGAGCCATATCTGGTGCGAGGGGGTGGGACCGTTGCGCCGGGTCAGGCCGGGCGGCGGCGTCTGGCCGGGGGGAGTGGGACTGCATCAAGCCGGACGGCACTGCCATCGGCGGTCAGCTGAAGGATCTGCGAGCGGGTGGCAGCGGCCACGGTGATGCGTGCGGGAAGAACGTTCCCAAGCGCCGTTTCGACGAGGTCCGGCCGGTTGTTCTCGGCGGAGAGGTGCATCCCGATGACCGCCTTGAGCGCTGGACCGGCGATCCGGTCGAGAGCGTCCTGAGCCTGATGATTGGCCAGGTGGCCGTGGCGCGACGCGATGCGTTGCTTGAGGAACCATGGGTACGGCCCGTGGCGGAGCATGTCGGCATCGTGGTTGGCCTCGAGCAGGAGGAGATCGCACCCGCGCAGCCGCTCGAGCAGAAGGGGCGTCATGACGCCCGTATCGGTGCAGAGGGCGGCCCGGATGTCGCCATCGTCGATGATCATGGCAACCGGTTCTGCGGCGTCGTGGCTCGTGGCGACTGGTGTCAGCGTGAGACCGTTGAGACGCAGGCTCTGTCCGGAGAGGAGCTCGCCGCCGCTCTGGGTCCTGAAAGGCAGGGCGGACCAAGTGCCTGCCGTGGCCCAGACGGGGATCGGATTGTGCCGCAGGAGGACCTCGGCGCCTCGAATGTGATCCGAATGCTCGTGCGTGATTGCCAGTGCGTCAACTTCGCCGATCGATCGCCCACACGCCGCAAGCCGGCGCCGGATCGCCAATGCTGAAATCCCCGCGTCGACGAGCACGGAGCTCGAACCGGACGAGAAGAGCACCGCATTGCCAGATGAGCCTGAGGCGAGGATCGAAATGTCCATTCAGCGTCCCGTCGAGCCAAACCCCCCGCTGCCACGTTGCGTTGGGCTCGGGGTGCTGGTCAGTTGAAAGTCAGCGCGAATGGCCGGCGCGATGACCAGCTGCGCGATGCGCTGGCCCCGGACAATGGTCACGGGCTCCGGTCCGAGATTGACGAGGAGGACATGGACCTCCCCCCGGTAGTCGGCATCGATCGTTCCGGGGGCGTTGGCGACGGTCACACCGTGTTTCAGGGCCAGGCCCGAGCGCGGCCGCACCTGACCCTCAAACCCCTCGGGGATTTCAAGCACGAGGCCGGTCGGGACGGCAGCACGGTCCATCGGCTTGAGGACGAGCGGCTCATCGATGGCGGCCGCAAGATCAGCGCCCGATGAGCCTGCCGTCGCGTACGTGGGAAGATCAAGCCCGCGGGCGTGATCGAGGTGGCGGATGCCAATCGTCACCTTCATGCAACCTGCTCCTCGACACCCTCCGGCCCGCAGAGGGCGGCTGCGGCAACCCGCAGATCGAGCACCTGAGCGGCAAGCTCCCGCACACCCGGAACTGTGACCTTGTGGAGCTCAGCAAGAATCGTCTCGAGATCGAAACGCCGGCCACGTTCGATCCGCTCGTCGGCCTCGAGCGCCACCCGGACGGATGGGTCCTCGGCATCCATCTCGAGCCCGCGGGTAATGGCCTCGACGGCAATTTCGACCTCCTCAGCCTGAAGGGTGGAGACGAGGCGATCCAGCTCTTCCACCACGAGCCGTCGTGCCTGTGCAAACTGCTCTTTCCCACAGGCCCAGCCGATCTCGAGCAGGCCGCCGGGTTGGCGAAGGACGAGGGCGGAAAAGACGTCGTACGTCAGCCCCTCCTCCTCACGCAACCGCTGGAAGAGCCGGCTTGACGCACCAACGCCGAGAATCCGGTTGAGCACGGCCAGCCCGGCCAGTGCGGGGGAGCCCGATCCAGGCGTGGGAAACGCGAGCCGGGCGTGCACCTGCTCTCCCGGGCCGACGGCCTCGCTCCGTCTTCCGCCAGCCCATGCGAGCGGCGGCAGTGGCTCAGAAACGGGCGGCACTGCGAGCGGCAGCCGGGTCAACCGGGAGGTGACCTCGAACGCGTCGATGTCTCCGGCGACGGTCACGAGCAGCCGGCCATGGCGAATGAGCGCCCCATGGTGCCGGCGCAACGCGTCAGGCGTCAGCCGGCCGAGCGACGCAACATCGCCGATGATGGGCCGGGACAACGGATGGCCTCTCCACGCGGCTTCGAGCAGGAGCTCTTCCACGCGATCCTCGGGATCGGAACGCGCCAGATCAAGCTCGGCGATGGCGATGCGGCGTTCAAGGTCGATATCTTCCGGCGCGAATGTGGGATCAAGCACGGCGTCCTCGATTAAACCGGTTGCCTCTTCGAGGGCATCGATCGTCGTTTCAACGGTCAAGCCCATCGACTCGGCACCGGTCCAGGCATCGACACCACCACCGAGCCGGTCGACCTGTTGGGCCAATTGGAGCCGCTCCCGGCCCCCACAGCGCCGGAGCATCAGATGCTCCACAAGGTGTGTCGCTCCTGCCATCGTGGCTGGATCGTGGGCCGCACCGTGCAGGACACGGACGCTGAGGCAGAGTGTGCGGCGTCCGGGAAGCGGGCTGACCAGCAACGCGGGAGGAGAGTCGGGGCGTCCCATGTTCAGCGCGGAGTGTACACCACCCCCTGGCTCTCTTTTGTGCTGGTGGAGCGAGCGCGGTGGAGGCGCAAAGCGTTGCACCGTCGTGTCTGGCGAGCCGTTCAGTGGAAGCGGCGAATCGGGGGCCGGCGCACAGGTGGTCTACGCACCCCAGGTGGCCTGCGAACTGGGGGACGGAGACCCCTGGGAGGCCGGCCACGCACGCCGGGACGCCGGCGGAGTGCGCTTTCGAGCACGAACTTCCACTCGCAGTACTTTTGCCGTCCATCGACGATCTTAATGCTCTTCTCACAGCTCCTGGAGAACACGCCAATGATTGGCCCGGTTTCCTTGGGTGGTTCGCCAAAGCCGCCCGAGCCACCGGGTTGTGGTGTGGGGGTCGGCGTCGGTGTGGGGGTCGGCGTTGGCGCAAATCCAGAGCCTCCGACACGGGGCGGACGGATCTTGTGAACGCCCTGCCCCGGATGGACCAGCCCCCAGTTATACGAATCCGTGATCGGATCCTTCCACTTCTTCCGGATCACCCGGGGTTTCGCTTTCCAGATTTCCTTCAATGACATCGGGTACCGCCCGTACTTCCTCTGAAACAGGCGGATCGCCTCGACGTACTGATGGCCACGGAAAATCAGCTCCTCTTCCTTTTCCCGCTTCATCTGGAACGTCGCCGTCTGAATGATCACGCCGAGCATGATCGACATGACCGCGATGATGACCAGTACAGCCACGAGCGTGAAGCCGCCTTCAGAAGCGAACTCCGTTCGTGAGGCGTGTACGGAGGGCGCCGGCATGATGCCAAACAAGTTCATCCGAATCCGCATCGCTACCAGTCGGCGTACGTCGTTCCGTCGAGAGCCGTTCCCGGAGCCCCAGAGTGCACATCGATGATGCCTGGACCCCCGCCCTGCTCGTCGGGCGGCTGGAGGTCGGTGTCCTGGTCACTTTCGGCGTAGTCGACCTTCCACGTTTTGGTTGATTTCGTGATCGGATCTTCCGGGATCCGCCGCATGTAGCCTGCGTCGACCAGCGCCTGCAGAGACGGCGGGTAGTGCCCCTTGTCGGCGAGGTACTGATCGATGCACGAGCGCATCGTGAACAGATCCTCCTTGAGCGCGGCCTCCCTGGCCTTCTGTGGCGCGTTTTTCATCGCAGGAACGGCGATCGTGGCGAGAATACCGATGATCGCAACGACCACGATCAGCTCAATCAGCGTGAACCCTGCCGGACCGGTTCTCAAACGTGACTCACGTCTTGTATCGTCCATCGTGTGTCTCACCAATCCTTGTACTTCGTACCGTCGATTGCCGTCCCGTCCGACAGCGAGTAGACGTCGTACACGTCCTGACCGCCCCAGGTCGTCGAGTTTGGCTCGTCCTGGTAGGACCGCAATCCCCACTTGGTTTCGCCAGTCATTGGGTCCCTGGGGATGCGCCGCATGAACTTGTGCTTCGCCGTTTTGCCGACGACCTTGACTCCTTCGACGAGCGTCTCGAGATCGGGCGGATAGCCTTCCGTGCCGATCTTGACCTGGATCATGCCCTGATCCGCCATGCGCTTGTACTCGTCGATGGCGTTGCGCATCATCCGCAGGTCCAGGCGGAGCTCCGCCTCCTTGCGGCGTTTGACCGCATACTTCGCGACCGGCAGCACGATCCCGGCAAGGATCGTGATCAGGGCAGCCACCATGACCAGCTCAGCCAGGGTGAAGCCGCGCTCGCCGGCGTGCGAACGAACGTTCATCATGCCTTAGTCCCCATCCCCAACGACGCGGTTAGCTCGGAGCACAAACACCGTCGCCTGTCCCGCCGAGACCGTCAGGAGGTTACCATTTGAATCCAACGCACCCTGGGAGGATAGGACCAGGGGTATTTGACCGGGTTGGAGCGCCTTCAGCGTCAGAGTTGCAACGGTTTGGTGCGCGCCGGCATCTGGGTGATCGACCGTCAGGTTCAGGTTGACCCAGCCCGCTGACGGTGCCTCCTGGGCGCCCTTCTCCTCGACGCCTTGTCCTAGCTTGACATTGACAATCTTCAGCCGGCTGGCATCGTATGAAACGCCGACCGGTACCTGGAACGAGCCGGAAGAGCCCTGCATCACCACCCGCACCTTGGTCGTGACGCCCGGCCGGAGCGAGATGACGCCCGGTTGCAGGCTCAATGAAAGCGTCTGTCCTGCCGGGCCGCCGACCCCTTCAGTGCTCGTTCCACCGGCCGCCGGTTGGGCCGTCTCGTCCGCTCCTTCTCCCTCCTGGGCCGTTTCGACGCCCTGAGCGCTGAGCGGCCCGCTGCCAGGGATGAGTGATCTACCCCTTCTCGGCGCACGTATGATGGGTTTCGATACGCGCGGCTTGATCCGGCGGAGACGGATTCGCTGGTCGAGCTTCCGGCGGCGGGTATTGATCTCCGGCTTGATATCGGAGCTCCCAAATGGTCCCTCGAAACCGCGGCCGGACCGGATACGAGGCGAATTCCCGTAGTACGAGATCCGCTTTTCGGTACCAACCCACATCGGTGCAAGGTCCGACTGCTCGATATCGGGATACCGGATAATGTGCGGCGTCAAGGTCAAGACGAGGTCTGTCGTTTGTTTTTGAGTCTTGGTGTTCGTAAAGAGTTTTCCGATCAGTGGAATCGAGGAAAGAAAAGGCGTCTTCGTTTCCGTTTTCGTTTTGTCTTCTTTGTACAGACCGACCAGCATGTTGGTCTCGCCATCCTTGAGCCGGATGACGGTATCGATCGTCCGCGTCCCGATGATCGGCATACCACCCTGTGCAGTGCCGGCGACTTGCGACACTTCGACCTTGACCTTGAGTGTGATCTCCCGGTTGTGATGGACCCTCGGCTCGACGTTGATCTTGATGCCGACATCCTGGTATTGGTAGGAGGTCAGCGGCACAATGTTGCCGCCGATCGTATTGGAGGTGTTGAAGCTCGTTACGGGGATTGGCGTCTTTTGGCCGATGACCAGAGAGCCTTTCTCACCCTCCGTGATCCTCATCTGCGGCTGCGCCAGCGAGGTGGCGTCGGTCGTCGACTTGACGAGGTTGATCAGAACGTTGGGAACAGTGACTGACCAGTCTCCGTTGGTGATGTTTGAGAGCTGGTTGAGGTAAATTGGGTTGTCGGTCCCGGATCCGCCGGTTACTTTTGCGTTGTCGAGGTTCAGCCCAACTGTGTAGGTCGAGAGCTCGGTCCCGAGCTCCTGCAACTTGGTCGAGTTGACCTCGAGCAACTCGACGTCGACCATGACTTCGCCCTTGGCCTTGTCCAGCGTTTTGATCAGCTTCTCAGCAATGGCGACCTTATCTGCAGTATCCCTGATTGTGATCGCGTTGAGTTGCTTGTCCGTGGCAATCCGCCGGGCCTCGATCAACGACCGGAGCGCTTTGTCGACATCTTTGACATCGGCGTTGGACAGGAAGAAGGTCTTGATGACGAGATCTTCGTAATCCCTGCGGTTTTGCGGCGTGTCATCCGCGATGATGATGGTGTTTGGATCGATGACCTTGTAGAACTCGCCAGCGGCCTGCATGACGATTTCGAGTGCCTGCTTCGCCGTGACGTCCCTGAGCTCGATGGAGAGCTTCGTGTTTTTGAGCTTCGGATCAAAAAGCACGTTGAACCCGTACGCTTTTCCAAGCGCCCGGTAAATCTCCTTGACCGGCTTTGGCTTCGGGAAGCTTAGTGTGATCGGCTCGGGCGACCTGGGATTGAGGACTGGCGGCTTGACCTTCATCTCGCCAGCCTTCTTTTTCATCTCCTCGATTGTCTTCTTGCCGTTAGGACGGGCGAGTATCTCAAGATCCTTCTCAACCTTTTTCAAGACCTGAGCTGCGTACTGATTGGTTGGATCCAGCTGAACGGCCATTTGAAGCTCATTCTTCGCAGACATCAGCCGTCCAAGGTCCTTGAGGGTCATCCCGCGTTTGAAGTGGGCCTCGGCGGCCTTCTGGCGGGCCTTGATCAGCTCCATCCGGTAGTGGATGTTCGTTGGGTCGGCTGCCAGCGCTTCCAGGTAGTAGTACACCGCACCGTCCCAGTTCTCGTGTTCAACGGCCTTTTCACCCTGGCGCGCCGCCTTCTGGGTGGCACATCCCGTCATGAACATCAGTCCGGCTAGGCCGATCGCTAGCCACATACGGGCTCGACTATTTCTTGGCTGCAAGCGGTACACGCTTCGTGACCTCCTCCGGATAGCCGACATACCCGATCTCCACCGAGTCATAGCCGACCTTTCGAATCAAGAAGACATCGTTGAGAACGCCCCCCTGCGGGGCAATCTCGATCTGGTTTTTCTCTTTGAAAACGGCGATGGGCAAGTTGGACGGTCCAAAATACCCGATGTACTGCGCTGTAAATCGTGGGGGTGGACCCAGCGTCCGGCCATCCTTTGTGTGAACGACATATGGCGTTGGGGTGGGCCAGGGCCTGCGCGTCGGCCGCGGCGGCAGCGTTGGCCGCGGCGTCAAATTCGGCGTTGGTGTTGGGGGCCGGCCGAAGGTGAACGGATTGCGTTGGAACTTGGCGCTTGTTTCCGGCAACGGTGTCAGCGCCGCAAGATCTAGCGCCGGAACGGTTCCCGCCGCATAGGCGACCTCGCCCGCGCTTCCGGCACCGTGAGCGCCGGTACCGCTCCGGTGCTGGACGATCACCCAGATCAGCAGTACGGCTGCAAGGATGACAAGGAGCACGGTCAACCGGTTTCGTTCAGCCTTATCCACGGCACCCTCCGTCAGCGGCCGGTGGACGCTCCTGCGGCACGGGCTGCATCCTGACCCTCCTCATGATCCGGTTCTCCTTTGGCTACGGCCCTTTGAGGGCGTCTGGTCAAACCCTCCGGTTAGCCTTTTCAGGAGCATTTCGTCAGCTTTGGCGAGGTAGGTGCTGAGGTGGATCGAGATCTTGAGTTGATTGGTCATCGTTCCTGCTTCCCCGCCGAGACGGAGCTGGTCCACGATGAAAAACTCGGGGCTCGCCTGGAGCGCCGCCAGCAGCTTCCGGATCTGCACGTAATTGCCGGACACGGAAAATCGGATTCCGAAACGGACGAGATCGAGCTTCTCGTCACGTTTTGCGTTGTACGAGTACCTCTCTGGGAAGAGCCCCGCCTTTTGTGTGGATGATCCGATCGCCTTGAGGATTCCAGGGAGCCGCTCGGAGAGGGAGCCGAAGATCGAGCCATAGACCGAGTGCAGGTCGTGGTCGAGCTTGACCATGGCGGCCCGGTTCGAAGAGGCCTCCCGGTCGAGCGCTTCGAGATGAGCGACCCGTGCCTTGAGCTGGGTGACTTCCTTCTGGACCTGTGCCTGCCGACCCACGTTTGTGCCGTTCAGCCAGACATAGCCGGCCAGCGAGGCGGCAAGGACCGCCACGGCCGGGACCCATACCGGCCAGAGCGCCCACCAGGCAACGCTACGGGCTCTCATTGTGTGGCCTCCCGGCTCCGGTACCCGACGCGAAGCATGAACTCGTATCCGGCACTCTTCGAGGCTTCCGGTGTGCTTTCGGAACGGGGGAGCGGGTTGAAAAAGTGAGGATCGGCGATCATGTTTTCCAGCATCTGGATCATGGCGGCGCGCGTCTTGGCGGTGCCGCGGAGGCCTAGCTGAAAGCCCTCCTTGGTGACCGATGGGGACACCTGGTAGAGCCTGACTTGCCGTGGGAGGACCCGTCCAAGATCGTCGAGGAGCTTGAGCCACGAGAATGCGTGACCACCGAGAATTCCATTCAGCCGCGAGACCCTTGCGTTGAGTGCCTTCCACGGGACCTTCGACAAGCTGGCAACATCGCGCCGGACCCTCCGGTCGAGCTCGCTCTGCCTCGTGACGAGCCGGTCGCGTTGCGCGAGGAGCTCGTCGAGCTTTCGGCTCCCGGAATAGTAGAGGTGCACATCGACGGCCAGCAGGAAGACGGCCAACGCGCTGGCGACGGCCGTCAACCACCAAACGGGCCGGGTATTCATGAACGGGCGGGAAGCGAGGTTCGGGATTGTCATACGCGATCTCCACGAACCATCGCCAATGCCGGTGGCAGTAAGCTGACGTCGAGGTTCTCCCGTTCCGGACACGCCGGAGATGGCAGATCCGGAAGTCGCTCGAGCATGTCCTGTTCGAGGATCCAGTTTTCGATGGTATCCGGTTCCATGCCCCCCTCGGCGGCACACACGATCCAGATTTCACCACCGATTTCGAGCCGCTCGCGCAGGTACAGTAACGTCAGGTTGAGCTCCCCGGTGATGATTTGTTCGAGCGGCCGGCTCTGTGGGAGCCACTTGGTTCGAAGCAGCTCGATCCGCCCCTTCCGGATCACCAGCACTGAAAGCACGGTCCGATCGAGATGGACGATCATGACCGTTTCTAAAGAGGGAGGGGCCACAGCGGAAATGGCGAAGACACGGGGTGTCACGATCGCCGGCTGCATCCCGGCGTCCTCGAACGCTGCTTCCAGCGCGGCATAGGCCCGTTCGAGCCCCGAGACGCACACCAGTCTCGACCCCTCGCGGTCAGAGCCGATCTGGACAAGATCGAACCTGAGCTCCTCCGGCCGAACCGGCAACACCTTCTTCAACCGCCACCTGACGACCTCGTCAAGGTCGGCGCGGCGGCGTGGCACTGTCTCGAGCTCGAGCAGATTGGCGCGGACCCAGCCGGTGGGCACGATCACTGTGGGGCGGCGCACCCCGTGCACCTGCTCCTGGAGGCTGGCCAGCACGGGCCCCAACCGGTTCCGGTCGACGCTCTGCAGGCCGGCGGGGCCGACGCCGAGCACGCCCGGCTCGAGAAAGGCGCCCGCGCACAGCTCCTCTCCTTTCTTTTCCCGGTGCAGCACCACCATGCCATCCTCGGCAAGCGACCAGGCTGCCGGTGGGGGAGGCGTCGTGAAAAAACGTTCCAATTTCATTCGACGAATGTCACCTTGTTGACCTCGCGTAGGGTCGTTTCTCCAGCGAACACCTTCTGCAGAGCGATTTCTCTGAGGAAGCGCATCCCCTCAGCCTTGGCGGCACGTTTGATCTCTGCCGCCGAACGGCGCTGCATGATCAGCTCGCGGATGTTATCGGACAGGTTCAAGAGCTCCGAGATGGCGCACCGTCCCAGAAACCCCGTACCGTTGCACTCGACGCAACCTGCACCTTCATAGAAGGTGAAGTCGGCATACTGGTCAGGCTCGAGCCCGGATTCTTCCAACAGCTCGGGAGACACATGAACCGGACGTTTACAGTGGGTGCAGATCTTCCGGACGAGGCGTTGCGCCAGGACACAGTTGAGCGCCGAGACGAAGTTGTAGAGATCGACCTTCATGTTGAGGAAGCGGCCTAGCACGTCGACGACGTTGTTGGCGTGCACGGTCGTGAACACGAGGTGGCCGGTCAGGGCTGACTGGACTGCGATCTGTGCCGTCTCGGTGTCCCGGATCTCGCCGACCATGATCTTGTCCGGGTCGTGCCGCAGGATGGAACGCAGCCCTCGCGCGAAAGTCAGCCCTTTCTTTTCATTGACGGGGATCTGCGTGATGCCACGGAGCTGGTACTCGACAGGATCCTCGATCGTGATGATCTTGTCCTCGGAGCTGACGATTTCGGACAGGCAGGCGTACAGCGTCGTGGTTTTTCCCGAGCCGGTCGGACCCGTCACGAGGACCATGCCGTACGGCTCACGGATGAACTTTCGCAGCTGACGCTTGGTCTCCTCGTCGAAGCCGAGGACGTCGAGACTGAGCGTCTTGAACTCCGCGTTGGCCGATTCCTTGTCGAGGATTCTGATCACCGCGTCTTCCCCGTGAACGGTCGGCATGATCGAGACGCGAAAATCGATCGTTCTGCCCGAGAACCTGACCTTGAAGCGGCCATCCTGCGGGATCCGTTTTTCGGCGATATCGAGCTCGGACATCACCTTGATTCGGCTGATGATCGTCGAATGATGCCGCTTGTCGATCGGCTCCATCGCCTGGTAGAGCACGCCATCGATCCGGTACTTGACCACGACCTCACGGTCCCGGGTTTCGATATGAATATCCGAGGCACGGCGTTGAATCGCGTTGAAAAGAATCGAATCGACCAGCCGGATCATGGGGGACGCGTCCGCCGTAATGCGGTCGATCGAGAGGACCTCCTCGCCGTCCTCCGCCTCCTGCACGAGCTGCATCCGGAATCCTTCGGTTGCCTCGTCGAGGACGCGTTGGGTTGACTCCGACTTTTCGAGGATATCGGAGATCCGGTGGGCTGGCCCGACGGAGAGCTCGAGGGGACGCGCGAGGATCATTTCGAGCTCGTTCACCATCACGACGTCCGATGGATCGGCCATGACGACTTGCAGCACGCCTCCGGTTTCCCGTATTGGAACGAACTGGTATCGCAGCATCGTCTCGACCGGGATCGTTCTGAAAAGATCGGGATCGACGTGAAATTCGTCGAGCGGATCGAACGGCAGACCTATCTTGCGCGCCAGCTCCTCGGCCGCCGCGAGATCATTGTCCTCGTGGATGGCGGTCTCCGACCGCAGCATGGCGACAGCGTTTTCAAGATCTTGATCGTCAGTCATGTTGCTCCCTCAACGCATCCGGGTCACCAGGGTCAAGAGCGGATAATAAACCGCCAGCAGCAACCCCGCCACCACGACGCCCATGAACACCAGCACCGCCGGCTCCATCAGGGTAACCACCCGATTGAGGAGAAAGTCAATCTCCTCATCGATGAACTCCGAGGTGTTGGTCAACATCTCGGCCAAAGCGCCCGTCGATTCTCCCACACGCATCATTGCCAGGGCGAGTGCCGGGGCCAGGCCGGTCTTCTCAATCGAGTCCGATAATGATTGTCCCTCGCGGACCTCAGGAACGCAGCTGAGGAGACGTTCAGAAACGTACCCATTGCTGACCGATGTCGACGCGGTTTCGAGCGCGGGCACCATTGGGAGCCCGCCCGCGAGCATCACGCCGAGCGACCTTGTGAACTGTGAAAGTGCAAACATGTGCGCGAGCCGCCCAACGATTGGGATCTTGAGCTTGAACCGGTCGAGCGTCCGGCGTCCGCGCGGTGTCCGGGCCCACAGGCGCGCGCCCCAGATGATTCCAATGATGCCGCCGGCGATAAAGAGGATATCGTCATGCATGACGTTTGCAATCGTGATGATGATCCGCGTTGGCAGTGGAAGCTCCGCACCCATCTGCGCGTAGAAATCGGTGAAGTTCGGAATCACGTACGTCATCAGGAGAAATACGAGACCAATGGCAAGCACAATCAACACGGCCGGATAGGTTAGCGCGCCGACGATCTTCTTCCGGGCCGACTCCATCAGCTTCTGGTAGGAGGTAAACCGCTCGAGCATGCCGTCGAGATCTCCCGAACGTTCCCCCGCGCGAAGCGTATTCGCGTACAGGGCGGGGAACGCATCGCCCATCGAGCGGAAGGCGTCCGAGAGCGAAACCCCCGTTGTCACCTGCTGATACACCTTGTTCAACACAGCTTTGAAATGCGGATTCGTCTGTTGCTCGGCGAGGAGCTCAAGCGACTGCGCAAGCGGCAAGCCAGCACGTACCAGCGTCCTCAGCTGCGTGTTAAAGATCATGAAGTCCTGACTAGGTACCTTTTCCCGCCTGCCGAAAAACGGCAGGTGCAACCGCAGCCGCGGCGCCTCGATCGAGAAGATGTGGAATCCCTCGGTCTCCAGTTCGCGCCTGAGCGCTTCGGCGGACAGCGCAATCCGCCGCTGCTGCACCACCGATCCATCCGGCGTCCCAAGCCGGCAGACGAATTCCGGCATTAGTGCGCCGCTCCCTGACGAACCGGAAGTGCCCTCAATAGGAGGATCAACGCCTTCTGACTATGCTCATCCGGGCTTGCAGCAAGAACGATTCGTTGCGAGGGCGAGAGGACCACGTTACTCCGCAGCACTTCTGTCGAGCCCCCAGATCGCCCCTTCCGTGCCGTCAAACTGAGGTTTTCGAGCACGACCCGGTGAACATGCAGCAGCGAACGCAGCAGATTGCGGCCACCGAGCTTCCACGCCATCAGCAGGTCGTTGGCACCAAGTGCAGGAATCGGGGTTGCCGCTTTAACTTTGGGTTTGCCTGGGCCCGTCTTGACCTGGAGGGTCACTGGGGTGCCATTGCCCAAGCGTCTGGCCAGGGCCCGTGCACGGAGCTGGTAGCCGCCGCCAAGGTCAGCCGAAATTGGGCCCGGCTGATCCCATTCGAGAGTGGTTCGCGCGAGGAGCCGGTAAGCCTTGAAGTGGAACATCCGGACGATCCTCGGATCGAGTGCGGGCTGGGCGGTGCCGTCCCGCCTGGGATGGTTGGTCGCCTCCAGCAGTCGAACCTCAACGCGGTAGACCGGAGGCGTGACGTCGATCTCCTTGAGTATCTCGGTGATCATACGGACCGTCCCCGGTGTGTCCTGAACCGTGAGGACTCCACTGCGTGGATGAACCGTCAGACTTCCCTGAGCAGAGAGCAGGCCCTGGACGACCTGGCTGACCTCGCCGACGGAGCGGTGCTTGAGGTGGAAGGTCCGCACGACCGATGTCGAAGCGGCCTGAGAGATGGGCACAATACCCAAGAGGAGTGGAAACAGAATGGCGACAAAGAAACGGCGCATCTTTTAGAGCTCCATGCTGGGGTTGACGACGTAGGTCACGGCCATATCGTCCCCACCGACCGCAAACTGGTAAACTCGCACATGATCTCCGGGCATTTCGACGTCAACCTCCGGCGCTGGCGCAGTGATCTGAACCTGGGGGGTTGCCGGGCGAGCTGCGGTGCGGTTCGGTTCCGGGCTGCGTGTGGTATGCCACAGGAGCCCACCGCCCAGGATGATGACGGCGGTGGCCGCAGCGGCCAACCACCGCCGGCTGCGGACGTGGAGCCGGTGAACAAGGTTGTCCCGGTGGATCAGGCTTCTCACCCCGCTGGCACAGGCAGAAATGTCCGCCGCGTTTGGCTCGCGTTTCGGCAGGGCGGCAAACATCAATGCTGGTTCCTTGGCAAGGGCCCGCTGCCGGCATGCCGGACACGCGGCCAGATGAGTCCTCCAGGCATCCCGTTCCGCTCCGTCGAGCTGATCGGCAAGATACGCATCAATCAGCGCCAGAAATCGATCACAGGTCATGTTAGCCCCTCCCATTTCCAGGCAGGTACTCTGGGAACCTTTGCTCGAGCTCCCTCCTGAGCGCCCGGCGGGCATGAAAGATGTGGTTGCGGATTGTCGCCGCTGAGCACCCGAGCACCCGCGCAACCTCCGATGTGTCGAGGCCCTCGACCTCGCGCAGGATGAAGGCTGCGCGTTGTTGGGGGCTCAAGCAGGAGACGAGCCGGCTCAAAACCTGCTCGACCTCCCGTTCGTTGGCCAGCGCGGCCGAGCCATCCGGTGCAGGGGTGGGACGGAGCCACACCGAGCCCCCCTCGTGATGAGCGCGCTCCCGGCTTGACCGGGCGCGGATCACGTCGATCGCAAGGTTGGTGGCGATGCGGTAGACCCACGTTGAAAAGCTCCACCGGCGGTTGTATTTCCCCAGCCGTTGCCACGCCCGCAGCCATGCCATTTGGACCACGTCCCACGCTTCCTCCTCGTCACCGAGCATTCGTGACACGACACGGTGTAACCCGCCCGCGTACCGCTCGACGAGCGCTCCAAACGCCTCTTCGTCGCCGTTCTTCGCAGCCTCGGCCAGCTCCCGGTCATCCATCGGCTTGGGCTCCCGGTTCCCGCGATTCGACGCGACGAGCTTGAGACGGTTCTTCGCCATCACCTCTTCTTCTTCCTCTGCTCAATACGGAGCAAACGCCCAGGCCGTTGGGGTGTGGGTCATGCCGCCGGGCCGTGCCTATCCTCCACGGGAACGCTACACTGGTGCCAGCCGCCGGCGGCGGCGTCAAGGAGGCATCGTGGATATCATCATTGAATACTGTGTCGTGTGAAGCTATCGGCCCCGGGCCTCCAGTTTGGCGGCCGAGATCGAGAGGCAACTTGGAGAGCACGCCACGCTCGTACGCGGCGGAAGTGGTGCGTTCAACGTGATCGCCAACGGCCGTCTGATCTTCTCGAAGCATCAGAGCAGACGTTTCCCCGAAGCGCGCGAGATCATCGAGAAGATTCGAAGCGTGGGCGGAAACGCTCACTCGTCCTCATCATCCAATCGCCGGCGGTAGATATAGCGCTCAAGTATCGGCGAGTAGGCGGTCCAAGCCTCCTGGGTCTCGCCGCCGTCGTGGATGGCCTGGAGCATGCCGGAGATCTTGGCATCGAGGTTATCGATCATGTGAATGAGCAACGCCTCTGGCGTCTTGGGACGGCGTGGTGAGCCGAACGCGTACTCGCCATGGTGAGCGAGCAGGATGTGCAGGAGCTGGCGCCGCGTCTCGTGAGGAAACGATGCGAGCTCCCCAATTTTCTTCTCAACGTACAGGACCTCCATGGGGAGATGTCCGAGGAGGCGGCCGTCGTCCGTGTATTCGATCGAGGGGCCCAACTCCAGCTCCCAGATCTTTCCAAGATCGTGGAGCAGCGCGCCGGCCGTCACGAGGTCCTGGTTCAGCCGGTAGTGCCCCGCGAGGGTCTTGGCCGCCGTCGTCATCGAGACGGTGTGCTCAAGCAGGCCCGACCGGAAGGCATGGTGCATCGAGCGAGCAGCCGGCGCGATACGGAACCGCTGAACGACATCAGGATCCTGGAAGATCCGGTAGAGCAGCTGGCGCAGGTGCTCATCGCTGACGTGTTCGATCAGCCCCATCAGCCTCTCCCAAAGGAGGTTCGGATCAATCTCCGAGGCTCGCACGTAGACGCTCTCGTCGATTTTCTCCTGGGGAACGAGCTCCGCACTGCGAATCACGATCTGGAGCCGCTGATTGTAGCGTTGCACCTGTCCCTTGATGCGCACGACACGCCCAGGCCGGCACACGGATGCGATCCGGTCCACACCTTCCCACACGAGCCCGGCGACCTGCCCCGTCCGGTCGGCGAGGGTCAGGGCGAGATAGTTCCCGCCGCCACGCCGTTTGCGTACATCGGCCGAGCGGACCGCATACGATTCGGAAACCTCGTTCCCCGGGCGAAGGTCCTTGATCCAGAGGCGTGTCTCAGCCATCGGTCTCGCCTTTGAGCACCTTTTCCAGAAGATCCTCATGAACTTCGACCAGGTACTGCTTCTTCAGGCTCTCGATCAACCCGTCGGTCTGCTCCTTGTACTTCTTTTGGGAGACCTCCCGCCGAATCTGTTCCTCGACTTGGTCGAACGGTTGGTAGCCGGCCGGCGTCCGTTTGACCAGCCGGATGATCTGAAAACCTCCCGCCGTCGAGATCGGGTCCGTAATCTGGCCGTTCTTCAGCCCTTCCAGCGCATCCCGGACCTGGGCGCGGAGATCCGACACCGGAATCTCGCCGAGATCTTGAATGGCCACACCGGCCAGGGTCGCCTCGGCCTTGAGATCCGCACCGTGGCGGACCCGTGTGACCAGCCCCTGGACGCGGTTGAGCTCTTCCTGACGATTCTTCGCGCTGTCTGAAACTGGGAAGAAGAGTTGTTCGAGATGGACCTTCTCGGGACGCCGCCACTTGTCCTTTTCCTTCTTGTAGATCTGCTTCAACTCCTCGGTGGTAATTTGGCTCGGCTTGATCTCCGACTGGAGTACTCGTTGGGCAAGCATGTTTTCCCGGTATCGTTCGCGCAGCATCGCTTCCGTCAAGCCTGCGCTCTTGAGAGCCTCCTTGAATGCCTGATCGCTCGTCAGGTGGTTGCGCTTCTTGAGCGCCTCAATTGCCCGGTCAACGTCCTTCTTGTCAACGGTGAGCTTCTTCTCAGCGGCCCGCTCAAGAAGGATGTCCTGCTCCACCATCGAGTCGAAGAGCTTATGGGCGAACGTATCGAATTCTTTGGGCGTGAGCCTCTTGGGGAGCTGTGCAACCTCCTGAGCTAGCCTCTTTTTGAAATCGCTGATCGTAATGATCCGGTCGTTGACCCGGGCCAGGATCCCTTCGACGAGCACCTTCTGGCCCGCCACTGTAACGGCTGCCGTCAGGAGGGCCACAATGGCCAGCGTCACGATCTTACTTCTTTGCCTCATGTTGTTCCTCCGCATAACGCCCACTGTAGTGAAACCACAGGTGGCTCTGAAAAACGTGTACCCCGAGCTGACTGGCCATCCGATCGACACAGGCGCGCATATGACGCTCTCTCAACTGGATTGTCAAATCCTGGCGGACCTGCGCCTCGGTTGCGCGGCGGTCGGGAGGGCCGGCCGGAATCTTTTCCAGTACCTGAAAGATGTGATACCCGGAGGGACTTCGTACCGGCTTCGAAATTTCCTTTGGGGAGAGGGCAAAGACGACTTTTTCGAGCTCCGGCGGCAACGTACCCCGGGCGATGATGCCGAGGTTGCCGCCGTCTGACGCGTTGGGCGCCAGGCTCATCGTTCGGGAGACCGCGATGAAATCTTCCCCGGCGTGGAGCCGCTTCTCAGCGGCCAATGCCTGGGCTCGCGTGGGAAGAAGCATCTGGCGGACACGAACCCGCTCCGGTTCCACGTGCCGCATCCGGCGGGCGGTCTCGCTCTCGACGAGCACGGGAGATGGGGTGGGAGCCGGACCACATACATGATCGAGGAGCCCGCGCACCATGGCCGATCTGGCAGCGGGTTCAACGGGAATAGCCATTCTCTTGTGGAGCCTGGCCGCTGCTGCAATGACTTCTTGATCCAGGAACTGATCCAGGAGCTCGCTTGCCAGACGTCCGTCGACGGATTGCCATGGTTTCTCGAGCACGTACGCGAGGTACCCTTGAAACGCCTTGATCTGGACCTGGTGATCACCGACGGTTGCGATCACATTGACGGGCGGCTTCGACCGGCACGCGCCGGTCAGCCCGACGGTAATCATGCCGGCAATCAGCGCGACGGATGTCCCAAATCGTCTCACCTGTGCAGCCTACCACGGGACGCCCCGTGCTGGGGCCGGCCGGCGGTTCGCGGTTTCGTTTCCGGGGCGTTTTTTGGGCGGCCAACGAGCCGATCTGCGGAAGGCCTTGCATTCCAAAGAAATTCCTGTATGCTTAAGCCTCCTTGGAGCTCACGCCGCTGGGGCGGAGCAAACGACGAATGGACGGGCCACCGTTCATCGCGACCTTTGAGACGGCTTCCCACTTACGCAAATGAGTTGGCGAGGCAAGGAGAGAAGAGAGAGTTATGGGTAATAAGTTGTTTGTTGGTAATCTGAGCTGGAACACCACTGACGCCGGGCTGTACGACGCCTTTTCCAAGCATGGAGAGGTGACCGAGGCCAAGGTGATCACCGACCGGGACAGCGGCCGTTCGCGCGGCTTCGGTTTCGTGACGTTTGCTGACTCCGAGTCCGCTACGAAGGCCAGTGCAGCTCTCAACGGCGCTGAGCTCGACGGCCGCGAGATTCGTGTCAACGAGGCGCAGGAGCGCAACGACCGCGGTGGCAGCCGCGGCGGTAACCGCCAGCGCTGGTAAAACCGGATTCAACGGATCCAAAACCCCCTCCTCGCGGAGGGGGTTTTTTGATGTCGCCTGGAGGCCGGCCTCCAGGCGTGGGGCTGGCCCGGTCTCCTGCTGCGAGCATGAATCCGTGCGCCATTGCGGCGTTTCTCCCGGCGGCGACGCCTGCGACGTTCCCCGCGTTCGTTGCTTTCGGCCCAGACTGAGGACCAGCACGTTCCGCTCACCATGCTGCGGGGCTTGGTGGGTCTTGCAAAAGGTGCGAGGATAGAGTGGTGGGGAGGTGGAACATGAAGGTCTGTACTGTCGAAGAGATGCGGGCGATGGACCGGACAGCGATCGGGACGTACGGCATCCCCGGAGAGATCCTGATGGAAAACGCAGGTGAGGCCGTGTACTTCGTGATCCTCTCCGAGCTAGGAGTGGCCGGGAAACGGTTTCTCATCTTGGCAGGTGGCGGCCATAACGGAGGGGATGGGCTCGTGACGGCCCGGAAGCTCAATTCCTCGGGCGGCCAGGTTCAGGTTCTGTTGCTCAGCGACCCATCGAAGTACGACGATGCGCCGCGCCTTCATCTCGCCATGGTGGAGAAGGCCGGGCTGTCACTGGCGGTCAAACCGCCGGTCGAGGGGATTCGAGACGCCATTGGCCGCTGCGATGTGATCGTTGATGCCATGCTCGGGACCGGGATCAGCCGCGAGGTTGGTGGGGTCTACCGCGAGGTCATTGAAGCGGTCAACGCTTCGGGCAAGCCGGTCGTCGCCATCGATATTCCATCGGGTGTCGACGGCAACACCGGCCGTATCTGGGGGACGGCGATCAAGGCAGATTTCACAGTGACGTTTGGTGCCCCGAAGCGGGGTAACCTGCTCTATCCCGGAGCGGCATGGGGTGGCCGCCTCTTCGTGTGCCGGATCTCGTTCCCGCCACAGCTTTCCGGCAGGGACGAGGTGACCGTGGAGATCAATCAGCCGGCGCCATTGCCGCCACGCCGTCCCGATGGGCACAAGGGGAGCTTTGGAGATGCGCTGTTTGTTGCGGGCGCTTCGGGCTACTTCGGGGCTCCTGCCTTTTCGGCGTTGGCGATGCTCAAGGCCGGTGGAGGGTACGCCCGGCTCGCCGCACCGCGGTCGGTTGTGCCGCACTTGGCCGCGATCGCGCCCGAGATTGTCTACGCACCGCAGCCGGAGACGCTTGCCGGTACGCTCTCTCTCGAGGGCTTTGATGGGCTGGTCCAGCTTGCGCAAAAGGTCGATTTTGTCGTGGTCGGTCCCGGTCTTTCGCTCGACGATGAAACGCAGCAGTTGGCTCGCCGCCTGGTACAGTCTGTCGAGCGACCGTTGTTAATGGATGGAGACGGATTGACTGCCATCGCCATGGAAACCGACATCGTCCTGAGGCGGACGGCTCCTACGATCCTGACGCCACACCTCGGCGAGATGGCCCGGCTGACCGGCCGAACCATCGCCGACATCGCGGCGGATCCAATCCCGATCCTCCAGGAAACGACCGCGGGCCTGGATGCTTTTATCGTACTCAAAGGCGCGCACTCGCTGATCGGGACGCCGGATGGCCGCGTGTTCATCAACGTCAGCGGAAACTCGGCCCTGGCAACCGCAGGCTCCGGCGACGTGCTGACAGGTACGATCGCCGCGATGTCCGGTCTCGGACTCGACGTTGAGGCAGCGGTCAAGGCCGGCGTCTTTCTCCACGGTCTGGCCGGCGATCTTGCGGCCGGGGCGTCCGGCGCTGACGGGGTGACCGCCCGGACGGTGCTGGAAACGCTGCCGCGGGCGGTTGCGTCCTACCGGACCGGATATGAAGAGCTCACGGCCGATGCCTGCGGCGCGGCCCGCGTCGTGTGACGGGAGGACACCATGAAAGCTTGGATCCTCGATCATCAGGCACCCATCGACGAGAAGCCGCTCCAACTGGTTGAGCTGCCGGATCCAGCTCCGGGACCGCGTCAAGTGCGCATTCGCGTGCTCGCGTGTGGGGTCTGCCGCACCGATGTCCACATCGCCGAAGGAGATCTGCCGCTCCACCGGTCTCCGGTCATCCTTGGCCACGAGATTGTCGGCGTCATCGATGCCGTCGGCGAAGAGGTGAACCGCTGGAAGGAGGGAGATCCGGTCGGCGTCACCTGGCTGGGACGCACCTGTGGCTCGTGCCGTTTCTGCCGCTCCGGCCGGGAAAACTACTGCCCCGAATTCCTGGCAACTGGCTGGGATCTCGACGGGGGTTTTGCCGAATATACGATCGCCGATGCCGATGCCGCCTTGGCTCTCAAAGACGTGCCGTTGCCGATCGAGGAGCTGGCGCCGCTGATGTGCCCGGGCGTCGCCGGTCACTGTGCATTCAGGCTGACCGGTGCGCGGGTCGGCGACCGGTTGGGACTGTACGGATTTGGGCCGACGGCGGACTCGCTCCTGCGGGTTGCCCGCCATCTCGGCATCGAGGTCTATGTCTCGAGCCGCTCGGAGCACAACCTTCGGCGTGCACGGGAGCACGGTGCCGCCTGGGCTGGGAACGCCGCCGAGTCCGGGATGCCGGTGACGCTCGACGCCTCCGTGATCTTTCCGCCGGCCGGTCAGCTCGTTGAGCTGGCACTGAGGGACGTCGTGATTGGTGGAACGTTAGTTCTCGCGCCCGTTGCCATGACTCCCATTGAAATTGCCGATTACTCACGCAACCTCTGGGGCAGAGACATTCGCACTCTCTACAACGTCAATCGGCGCGATGCCGCGGAGCTGCTCGAGCTGGCGGCTCACGTCGATCTTGCGTTGGGCGCCGAGGTATTCGCCTTCGAGGATCTGCCAGAGGCGATGATCCGGCTGCGCCACGGCCAGCTCAAGGCGGCCAATGCCGTCGTGCGGATCGTCGACCGGTGAGGGAACGGCGGTTGCCGCCGGGCAAGGTACCGTGGGAGCTCATCTCCCGCCACCTCGCCAGTGTGATGCCGCCGGAGGTCGAGCTAGGGCCCGCGTGCGGAGAGGATGCAGCGCTGGTTCGTATCGGCGGCCAGCTCTGGGCCGTGGCTTCCGATCCGGTTTCCTTCACCAGCCACGACGCGGGCCGGCTCACCGTTCAGGTCAACGCCAACGACATCGCGGTACGCGGTGCCCGGCCAACACTGATGACCGTCGTGATGTTGATCGCGCCCGGCGAGGCGGATGAGGCCTCCATTGGCGCACTGCTCGACGAGATCGTTGCGGCGTGCCAGCAGCTCGGCGTGACACTGATCGGCGGTCACACCGAGGTGACCCCGGGTCTTAGCCACGGCGTGATCGTTGGAACGATGCTTGGACCGGTGCAGGAACGCGCCATCGTGACGGGCGGTCTGGCTCCCGGGGATCACGTTGGTTTTGCCGGGTGGGCCGGGCTCGAGGGAACCGCAATCCTCCTGGCACGGTTCGGCGAACGGGTTGCCTCGCCCGTTCCCGTCGAGGAGTTGACCCAGGTCAACGCGATCCTGGAAGCCGACTGGATCTCCGTGGTTGAGCCGGCGCTGGCGTTGGCGGCTGTTCCGGGAGTTGTGGCGCTCCACGACGTTACGGAAGGTGGCGTGGGCGAGGCGCTCCATGAGCTGGGTGCGGCCTCAGGCTGTGCCATCGACGCCGATCCTGGCGCCATCCCGATCTTGGAGAGTACCCGGCATGTCTGCCGTCTTTTCGGTATGGATCCGCTTGGGCTGATCGGTTCTGGCGGGTTGCTGATCGGGTGCTGCCAGTCCTCGAAGCCGGAGGTGGAGGCTGTCCTGACCCGGCTCGGTGTGCCTCTCGCATGGATCGGGGAGGCACGGGAGGGGCAACCTGGGTGTGCAACCGTTCCCCGGTTCCCACGAGACGAGATCCTCCGCGCGGATGCGCTCGATGGGATCCGTGCCGTCCTCTTTGACATGGACGGTACCTTGATCGATTCACCGTACGATTGGCCGGCGATCCGCCGCGCGCTTGGAGTGGAGGGGCCTTCGCTCATCGATGGCATCGAGGCGCTTCCCGCCGGCAAGCGGCAGCGGGCCTGGGCTGAGCTCGAGGCGATCGAACGCGACGCAACGCAACGCGCGACACTCAAGCCGGGCGTTCATGACCTGCTTGCCGCGCTCGCCGCTCGGCGGTTTGGCACCGCACTCGTCACGAACAACACATGGGCCAACACGTCGATCTTGCTCGAGAAGTTCGGCCTGGCGTTCGACGTGGTGCTTACTCGCGATTCCGGCTTGTACAAGCCGTCCGGCGCGCCGCTTGTGGAGGCCTGTTCGAGGCTCGGCGTCGATCCCGAAGCCTGTCTCGCCGTCGGTGATTCGCGCTACGACCTTGAGGCTGCTCGCGATGCGGGCTGTGGGAGCGTCTGCATTGTCCACGAACGTACCGCAGAGCTTAGGGATGAGGTGGACCTTGCTCTGTCCGATCTTGCGGCTTTGACGAAGGTGCTCGAAATCGTCCTACCACCAGCGCCATCGTAATCAGGGCCGTTCCCTCGCGATCAACGGGGGTCAGCAATCCAGTGGGCCTGCCGAATCAACTGAGGACTACCTGGTGAAAAAGAAAAAAGGGGACACTGTTGATTACTTGACGCCGCTCACCGCCCCCGCTACCCTGTTTCCCAGTTCACGCAGGGGAGTTGCATATGGCCAGAGTTGCGCGTTGGAAGGTTTCGGGGGTAGCGGCGTGGTACCACATTCACAGCCGGATTGCCGGTCACCGTGGGGAGTTTCCCCTCTCTGAGCGGGCGACGACGCGGCGATTG
>WGCW01000061.1 GCA_015493585.1 Acidobacteriota bacterium | reverse complement strand
TGTATAAGAGACAGGTCCCGGTGTGATACTGGTTGCCGGCACCAGCTGGGGCAGCGCCAGGCTGCTTCGAGCCGATCGCCGTCAACCCGGGAGGGCCGTCCTCGTGAGAAAGGACCTCCGCCACCTCTCCCTCGAACAGCCGGGGCTGAGCACGCTGTGCCCGCTCCTGCGAAGGGGGGGCAGGTGGGGCTCGCTCCTCACCTTTAGCATCCGCCGGGGCGATGCGATGGTCATCCGGGATCTCGACAGCGCACGGCCGAAGTCCTCACGCGTGCACTTTGTTCCAACGCTGACCGCCAAGGGTGGCGGCGTGCTCGTCGCGCCGAGGCACGACGAGAAGACGGGTGAGACGACGGCCGTCTACCTCTATCACTGGCCGAGTGGAACGGCTCTCTACGCCCCGCGGTTCTCGACCGGCGGCCGCGGTGTCAGGGGGACCAAAGTCCCGCGTTTTCCGGCCACGGCTTTGCAGCCGGCGGTCGTCCAGGTGGCCGCGCCGGGATACGCCACGCGATCCTACCTGATCGTCGATCCGGTCTCGGGAGGTGTCTGGTGCGTTCTCGATGTCCGGCCGCACCCCACGAAGCCGCGGATCGTCGAAACGGCGCTCGATCTGCCGAAGACGCTCGGATCCGTCGCTGGGCGTTCGCACGGGATCACTGCCGCCACGCTCTACCGCACGGATGGATCCTCGAGCCGGGCCTTGGCTGTGGACGGGCTGACCGGCCACGTTGCGGTTCTTGAGCACGACGACGACCCGGCCCGAATTCGTGCGGTGCCGGCCGAGCCCGGGCTCGGGAATGTTCTGCCCGCCGGTCCGGCGCCCAGGGAGCTGACGGCATGGCCGGGTCCAACCGTCGAGTCGGTATGGATCCTCGATCGATCGACTGGCCGGCTTGCCTGTGTCACCGTGCCACGGGCCCCCAACGCGCGGGGCATTTATGAGGTGACGGCCGCCCCGGTCGCGGTCACCGTCGAGTAGGCCCGCTCCTGCATAGGACACACGTCCCCTGGGGTGAGGGAACGGCGCCATGAGCATTGCCGTCACGCAGGGGTGAACTCCCGATGGGCGATGTCCCACATCTGGCGGTAGAGGCCATGGGCCGCGAGGAGCTCAGCATGGGTCCCCCGTTCGGCGATCCGGCCCCGGTCAAGGACGACAATCGTGTCGTACCGTTCCATCGCGGTCAGGCGGTGGGTCAGCATGATCGTCGTGCGTCCGGCGGCGATGCGCTCGAGCGCGCCGAGAACCTGGCGTTCGGTCACAGTGTCGAGGTGGGTCGTCGGCTCGTCGAGGAGCAGGATGGGCGCGTCGCGCAGCACGGCCCGGGCGATCGCCAGGCGCTGCCGCTGGCCGCCCGAGAGCGCCAGCCCCTGCTCACCGATCCAGGTCTCGAGCCCGCCGGGCATCGCGTGGACGTCGTCTGAGAGGCCAGCCGCTTCAAGCGCATGCCACAGCTCGGCGTTCGCAGCCCCCGGCCTGGCGAGCAGCAGGTTGTTCCGGATCGTCGCCGTGAAGAGGTGGGTGCGCTGGGACACGACGGCGAAGGCGGCCCTGACGCCATCCGCGGCGTATCGCCGGATGTCCTGGCCGGCGAGCTCCAGCCGCCCTTCCCATCCCTCCCAGAAACGGAGGAGGAGCTCGATGATCGTTGTCTTTCCGGCTCCAGAGGCTCCGACGATGGCGACGGCTGAGCCGGGAGCGATGTCGAGATCGATACCGTCGAGCGCGGGCGCCGGAGCGCCGGGGTAGGTAAAGCGCAGATGTTCCATCACGATCGCTGGGAGATCCGCAGGCCACGGTGCGGGGATCGTCAGGGGGATGGGCGGGTCGGTGACTGCGGGGTTGGCACCGGTGATCTCGAGCAGACGCGCCATCGCTGAGCGCTGCTCCCGGAAGGATGCAGCGGCGGATGGCAGAGGCTCGATCGCCTCGAAACCGGCCAGGGCGGCGAGCACGATGACGGCGAGTCCGACGCCGCTCAGCCGGCCGGAGCGAATGGCGGGGAGGACGGCGAGAAAGATGGCGAGGATCCCGAGTTGGGCGAGCGTCCCTGCGGCAGCTTCGAGTGCGCCGTCACGTACGGCACGGCGCCGGAGCGCACCAGTTAGCCTCCGCCCGGCCCCAACGGCGCGCGTGACAGCATCTCTCGTACGTCCCGCAGCGACGAGGTCGGGAAGCCCCTGAACGAGCTCGATGCTCGCGCGTCCAAGCGCCGCCCTGGCGCCCGTGATGAGGGGTCCGTCGCGGCGGGCGAGCGCCAGTGCGGCGAGGGGGATCCCGGCCCCGGCCGCCAGGAACACACCGGCCTCGATCAGCGCGGGCGCGCGGCCGTAGAACGCGAAAAAGATGACGAGCGCGGTTCCGGCAACGAGCGCGGTCAGCGGCGGCGCCAGGACACGGACGAAGAACCCTTCCAGGCTCTCGATGTCGCCGACGGCGCGGGCGAGCAGATCCCCGCTGTACAACCCTCCGGTCCGTGCGGGGACGAGCGGAGCGAGGCGCTCGAAGAACCAGACGCGGAGCCGCGCGAGGACCCGGAACGTCATCGAGTGGGTGACGACTCGTTCGGCGTACCGGAACGCCCCGCGGGAAACGCCGAAGAAACGGACGGCGACGATGGCCATCTGAAGATCCCCGAGCGGAGGGTGAAACGAGGCGGTGGCGATCAGCCATGCGGCGGCTGCCATCAGGCCAACCCCAGCTGAAACCGTCGCGGTGCCGAGGAACACGGCGAGCACGATCCCGGGCAGGAGAGGCTTTGCCAGCCGGAGCAGGGCGCGAAGCTCCCTCATTCCGCGGCCACCATCCGGGCGTAGACGCCGCCGGAGCGGAGCAGCTCCTCGTGGGTCCCCGTCTCGACGATCCGTCCTGCCTCGACGATCGCAATCCGGCCGGCCGTCCTCAAGGTTTGCAGGCGGTGTGCGATGACGAGCGCCGTGCGCCCGTCGAGCAGCCGTGACATCACGGCACCAAGGTCGGCCTCGAGGCGCGGATCGAGGTGGGCCGCCGGCTCGTCCAGGACGAGGCACGGAGCCTCGGCCAGGAACGCGCGCGCCAGGGCAAGACGTTGCAGCTCACCGCCGGACAGGCCAGCTCCGCCCTCCCCAAGCTGGGTTTCGAGCCCTGCGGGCAGCCGCATGACGACCGGCTCGAGGCCGGCCGCGGCTACGGCCCGTTCGACGGCGGCCATGCCGGCATCTGGACGCGCGAGCCGGACGTTGTCGGCGATCGAACCGGCGAAGAGGAACGGCCGCTGCGGGACCCACGCGCAGGTTCGCCGCCATGCACCCAGCTCGATCTCCTCGAGCGGGACGCCGTCGACGGTGATCCGGCCGTGGCCGGGGACGGCGAAACGGAGCAGGAGCGCGGCGATCGTCGATTTGCCTGCCCCCGTCGGCCCAGCCAGGGCGAGCGTCGTCCCCGGCACGATCTCGAGCGTGATGCCGTCAAGCGCAGCGGCCCGCTCTCCCCTGTGTTGCGGATAGGAAAACCCGACGTCCTCGAACCGGATGTGGAGCTCTGGTGGTGGTGGCACGGTGGGTGCGTGTTCCAGGTGTGGGGCTTCGGCTTCGAGGAGCTCGAAGATGCGTTCTGCTGCGGCGACGCCCTGTGTCCCTGGGTGAAAGGCGGCGCCGAGCGCGCGCAGCGGACCGTAGACCTCGGGTGCGAGCAGGAGTACGAAGAACGCCGGCTCGAACATCAGCTTGCCGTAGAGCAGGCGGAGGCCGACCTGAACGGCGACCACGGCGGTGCTGATCGTGGCGACGAGCTCAAGCGTCAACGCCGAGAGGAAGGCGATCCGGAGCACGCCCATCGTCGCTTCCCGGAACTGTTCGCTCGTTGTGGCAATCTTTCCGATCTCATCGTGGATCCGGCCAAAGATCTTCAAGGTCGTCAGCCCCTGGATCGCCTCCAGGAAGTGCGCGCCCAGCCGTGCGAGCTCGGTCCACTGGCGGCGGCTTTTTGCCGAGGCGGCGCCGCCGATCAGCACCATAAACATCGGAATGACGGGAATGGTGACGAGGAGCACGGCCGCCGACAACAGATCACGGAAGGCGACGAGGATCACGATGCCGATCGGGATGCCTGCCGCCAGGGCGAGCTGGGGAAGGTAGGTGGACACGTAGGCATCGAGCCGTTCGATGCCCTCGGAGAGCGTGCCGGCGAGCTCACCGGTCTGTTCCCCTCCGAGGGCCAGCGGGCCAAGTTCTGCAATGTGGGTGGCGAGGCGCTGCCGGAGACGATCCTTGAGCCGTTGCGAGGCCACCGAGGCGGCCGCCGTCCGTCCCCACGCCAGCAGTGCCCGAACGATCGTCGCAGCTGCAAAAATGGCGAACGGCTGGCGAGCCGATGAGCCTGTTAATGTCTTGGCCAGTGCCAGGGCGACCACCCGGGCGATCGCCCATGCCTGGATGACGGTGGCGAATGCGACGCCAAGCCCGCACCCGACCGCTGTGGCAAGGAGCAGGCGTTCCACCTGCGCTTCATCAAGGAGTCTGCGCTCAAGGAACACGGGCCGTTCCCGGACGTGTGATCATCATCGTCCCCAGGATACCGGAGTCCCGGAGGATGGGAGTGACCGGAAAAGCTCCCCCGGCGTGGTGCCGGGGGAGCGTGAATGTGCAGCTTGGAAGCGCGATCAGTACTCGAGTTTGGAATCGACGCTGAGCCGCTTGCGGAAGATCCAGTACGTCCATGCCTGGTATGCGAGGACGAACGGCAGGAAGATGACGACGACAATACTCATCGCCTTCAGCGTGTAGTGGCTCGCCGAGGCGTTGTAGATCGTCAGGCTCCAGTCCGGGTTGAGGCTTGAGACCATCAGCCGTGGGAAGAGACCGGCAAAGAGGGTGATGACGGCAAAGACGATCGTCAGCGCCGACATCACGAACGTCCATCCCTGGCGTCCCTTGGCGAGGAAGACCCGGGCGAGGATGTACGTGATGGCTGCAATCGCGAGCAGGATCACGGCCAACGCTCCGGCATGCGCCAGGAGATCAGTCGTCGTCAGCGCCAGAGCCGCGTAGATTAGGAACAGCACGAGCCCGATCGGCCAGAGCCCCTTCGCGGTGGCTTCCGCCCGTTGGGAGAGCCCGCCCGCGGTCTTGAGCGCGAGGAAGGTCGCCCCGTAGAAGGCGAACACCACGATGAAGAGGAGGCCGCCGCTGATCGAGTACGCGCTGAGCAGGCTGAAGAAGCCGCCGGTAAAGTTCATGTGGGCATCGATCGGAGTACCGTACAGAAGGGCGGCGGTTGCAACGCCCCACAACAGCGCGGGGAGGAAGGAGCTGATGCAGATCACCCAGTCCCAGCGCCGCCGCCAGACCTCGCTTGCGACCTTGCTTCGGTACTCGAAAGAAACGGCCCGGGCGATCAGTGCGAGCAGCATCAGGGTCAGGGCAAAGTACGCCCCGCTGAACAGCGTTGCGTAAAAGTGCGGGAAGGCGGCGAACGATGCACCACCCGCGGTGATCATCCACACCTCGTTGCCATCCCACACGGGACCGATCGAGTTGATGATCACCCGGCGCTCCGCGTCGTTCGTGCCGAGGAAGGGAAGCAGCATGCCGACCCCGTAGTCGAACCCCTCCAGGAAGAAGAACCCAACGAAGAGAACCGAGATCAGGATGAACCAGAGTGTGTTGAGATCCATCGCTTCCTCCCTTCTACACCGTCTCTGGCGCGGGCTCGCCCGCGTCTGCCGCCGTGACGCCCTTCTTTGCATAGGTCGTCAGGAGCTTGACGTCGATGACGATCAGAACGGCGTAGAGCAGTGTGAACGTGACCAGCGAGAAGGCGACCGATCCGGCGCCGACCGTTGGCGAGACGCCCGCGGCCGTTTTCTGGAGGCCGTAGACGATCCACGGCTGCCGCCCAAACTCGGTCATCAGCCAGCCGGTGCTGGTCGCGATGAACGGCAGGCCGATCGCCCACACCATGGCCCGGAGCAGGCCGCTGCTGGCGGGCGTTTGCCCTCTGCGGCTCGCCCAAACGGCCCATAGCCCGAGCAGCAGCATCAGGAACCCAGCACCGACCATGATCCGGAAGCTCCAGTACGTCGCCGCGACCGGCGGGACGTAGTTGCCGGGGCCATACTTGGCCGCGAGCTGGGTCTGAAGCTCCGAGATACCCTGTACCTTGCCGGAGAAGTTGTCGTACACCAGGAAACTGAGGAGCCCCGGAACTCGGATGTCGATCCCGTTAGGTCCGCCGACGGAAAAAAGTGAGAGAGATGCTGGCTGTTCCGTGTGCCACAGCGCTTCGGCGGCGGCCATCTTCATCGGCTGCATCCGGCACATCGCCTGAGCCTGGAAGTGACCGACGAAGATGACGAGGATGATCCCGATCAGCCCGTACACCGCACCCCACCGGAAGGAGGTCCGGAAAATACCCCGGTCGTCCTTGTTGCGGAGCAGGTGCCACGCGGAGATCCCGGCGACGAAGAAGCCGGCGGTCGTCATCCCGGCCGTAAAGACGTGAGGCCACTGATGCCAGAGGTGGGGGTTGCCGATGATTGCCCAGAAGTCGGTCATCTCGGCGCGGCCGTGCCGCAGGACGTACCCGACGGGGTGCTGCATGAACGAGTTCGCGGCGAGAATCCACACGGCAGAGACGTTCGAGCCGATGGCCACGAGCCACATCACCGTCGCGTGAACTTTTGGAGAGAGTTTGTCCCAACCGAAGACCCACACGCCGAGGAAGGTCGACTCCATGTAGAACGCGAGTAGCGCTTCGATAGCGAGCGGCGCCCCGAAGATATCGCCCATGAACCGTGAGTACGAGGACCAGTTCATGCCAAACTGGAACTCCTGAACGATCCCCGTCGCGACGCCAATGGCAAAGTTGATCAGGAAAAGTTTGCCCCAGAACCGCACCATCGTCCGGACTTTCTCGTCTCCGCTCTTGGCGTACTTACTTTCCATGATCGCCAGGAGCACCGAGAGTCCCAGCGTCAGTGGGACGAAGAGAAAGTGGTACACGGTGACAATGCCGAACTGGAGCCGTGCAAGCGACAACGCACCCATCAAACCCCTCCTTTCACGATGAAAACGACACCATTAAAAACCGGAGGCTCAGGCGTAGCCGCTCTTTCCGAATGCCTCCGATTACTGCTTTTTCGACGATACAACCGTGATTTTTCGATGTCAAGCCTGCGTGCGGGTCGTCGAGCGGCGCACGCGGCGGACCTTCCCAGCCACTGCCAACAGCCAGCCACATCGCCTTTCCTCTCATGGCCGCGCCTCCTTCAACCGGGCCTTTTCCGCGAGCAGGATCTTGGACGAAGGCAGGACGTCAAGCCCTCGCTCGACTTCGTGCAGGGCATGGGCCGGCCGGCCGAGATCCGCCCATGCACGGGCCCGAAGCGTCCACAGCCGTTCGGACGCCGTCCACCGTTGCCCGGTCCTGATGACGATGAGGGCCGGACGGGCCTGCCCCGTTTCGATGAGCGCCTCGGCAAGATCCGCATAGGCTGCACCGAGACAAGGCACCTTCCGCAGCCCGGCACGCAGGCTGCCGATGGCTGCAGCGGCCTGACCGGCGCGCAGGAGCCGATGTCCATGTCCTGCGAACGTGTCTCCTTCGAGCCCACGTCCGGCCACGAGGATGGCCGCTCCGGCGACGAGCGCCGTGAGCATGACCACCGTTGTCCGGCGCCAAGCTGGCGCCGGACGCGTGTTCGTTGTCGGGAGCTGGTCATCCCGTGCGAAGCTCAGCCCCACGAG
>WGCW01000060.1 GCA_015493585.1 Acidobacteriota bacterium | reverse complement strand
GCTCCGGGGGTGGTGGCGCCTCCGGCGGCTGGTAGGAGGCCCAAATGCGAAGGTTGAGCCGTCGAAAGTTGCGGAGCCTCGTGGATGAAGAACGGGTGATGAAGGCAATCGAGGAGGCGGAGAGCGAGACCTCCGGAGAGATCCGGGTATCGGTTGCCCCGTTCTTCTGGGGAAACGTGGAAAAGGCCGCCAGGCGGGCCTTCGTGCGCCTGGGGATGACCAACACCTCCGAGCGCAACGGCGTGCTCATCTTTTTGGTTCCAGCACGCCGGAGATTCGTCGTGCTTGGGGACGAGGGGATTCATCAGAAGGTTGGACAGCCCTTCTGGGAAGCCGTGGCTGGTGCGATGTCGGAGGCGTTCCGGAGGCGCGATTTCACCGGTGGCCTGGTCAAGGGAATCGAGGAGATTGGCAAAAGGCTCAGGGTTCACTTCCCTCATCAGCCCGACGACGTCAACGAGCTTCCCGACACCATCGACTTCGGCGATGGTGATTGACCTCGCCGGCGGCGCAGTTCATGGCAACTGATAGGTGGCCCCGGCGCTGAGGACGTCGACATCGGCGTCGAGCTCGTTCGTAAAGCGGGCAATCGCATGGTCGCAGGTGTCGTGGGCGGAGAGGAGGAGGCGGCGCACGTGAGCTTCCCTTAGGATATCGATTGCATCGCTGAGGTCATCATTGGTGATCCGGCGCCAGGGAGGCCGGCCGGTTCCGAAGAGCATCTGTGCCTCGAAGCCCGGGTAATGGCCGCGCCCAGTGGTGATGGGGAAGTGAAGCCCTCCGGCGACGGCATAGATGGGATCATTGGTCAGGCGACGGGCCATGCCAAGAATCAGCTTCAGGCCGGGGTGGCCGCACCCTGTGATGACGACGAGTCCGCGGTCTTTGAGCCGTACGAGCAAGGCCTGTTCCTCGACAGGCCCCAGGAAGAAGAGGCTGCGTGACAGGGGGCCCGTTGACCCGATACCGGCAGCGAGTGGGCGGGGCTTGTCAAGGATCACTGGCTCGAAGCGGGGCGTGTGTGCGGCCTCTGGCAGGAAGCAGGGAATGCCGGGCCGGTCAGGCGCCAGTTCGCCCGGGAGCGCAACGGTCCGGGCTCGGGCAGCGGCAAGACCGCCCATGTGATCCCCATGGAGGTGAGAAATCGCAAGCCCCGCAATGCCCTCCCAACTGAAATCAAGACGGGCGGCGTTGTGAGAAAGGACGCCGCTTGCCGGGCCGAATCCGACATCCATGAGGAGCTTGCCAAACTCGGTTTTGAGGATGTAGGACACACCTTCCTGACCGAGAAATCCCGGCCGCGCGCGCTCATCGACAAGCACGGTTATTTCGAGGCTCGTTGCGTGTGGGAGCCCAAGAGGTGTGGCATCCCGGAGGCGTTGTTCGTTGCGCCGGTGGGCTTGCTCCTTGGAGCGCGCAAATCGCGCGTTCTTGAGCAGGAGCCATGGGGCCCAGAGGGGAGCGGTGATGGAGAGCCCAGGCCACGCGACCGGGTGAATCCGGTGTGTCATGTCTTGATGATACGTCTCCAGCCCGAACGATGCACGGAAGAAGTCATGCCGGTGAGGATGAGCTCGTGGCCTCCGGAGGGCACTCAATCCGGTTGCGCCCGTTTGCCTTGGCGATGTAGAGAGCCTCGTCGGAGGCAGCGATGAGATCGGAAGGTTGTGTTTCCTGTGATGCCACAGTGGCCGCAACACCGATGCTGATCGTGACAACCCCCCCATAGCTGGAAGCGGGATGCGTGATGCCGGCACCCTCGACGGCGGCTCGCAAGTCTTCGGCGAGCTGGCAGGCCACTTCCGTTGAGGTGGCGGGAAGCAGGACGGTGAATTCTTCCCCTCCGTACCTGGCAAGAATGTCGGTGCCCCGGCGCAGGGTATCCCGAAGGATCGTGGCCACTTGGCGGAGGCAGGCGTCACCGGCAAGATGGCCAAGATGATCGTTGTAGTCCTTGAACCTGTCGATATCGATCATGAGTAGCGCAAGCGGTGTGCCCGTCCTCACAGATTGATGCCATAGGAGGGCCATCGTTTGATCAAAGTTCCGGCGGTTCGGAACACCGGTCAGCGGGTCGTGGAGAGAAAGTTCTCTCAGCTGAGCATTTGCGTTTTCAAGGGCCTCGTGGGCTTTCCAGAGACGTAATGTGGCAACTTTAACCTTCTCCTCGAGCTCCTGCTCACGCCGGCGATGCGCGTGGATCCGTAGCGCGGCGATACCCGTGATACCCAAGAGAAGGAGCAACAACGCCGAGAGCTGGACAGGAAGACGTTGATAGAAGTACGGTTTAATACTGAAGGCCAAAGGGGAAGACGGTGCGCTCCATCGTCCGAGGTTGTTTCGGGCTCTGACCACGAATGAGTATTTGCCAGGTTCAAGATGGTTGAAGTTCACGGTTCGCCGTGCGCCAACATCGATCCAATTCTCGTCAAGACCGGAAAGCCGGTACTGGAACCGCACCTGTTCCGGCGCGCGAAAGGTCAGGGCCGTGTAGTCGATTTCGACGGTGCGTGTACCGGCGGGAAGGTGAGACGCGCCGTTCATGGGGATGACCTGGCCGTCGGCTCGCAAACCTTCCACGACGACAGTGGCGGGTGGGCCTTCGCGAGGTGCCGAACCCGCGTCGACGGCGACGAATCCCTCCGGCGTCGGGAACCATAGTTTTCCATCGTGAGATCGCCAGCCCGATGGCTGGCTGCCTCCGTTGCACTCACTCGTGGGCATTCCATCGGTTCGTCCGAACACCTGGCAACGGACCGATGCCCGGCGGCCATCGAGCACGTCGTTGAGGTCTTTTCTCGAAACCCTGTAGATGCCGTGGTTACAGCTCATCCAAAGATAGCCCTGAGCATCTTCGAGAATACGGAAAGCGACGTCGTCGAGGAGGCCTTGGGCCATCGTGACGCAGCCAAAGGAACCGCCCCGAAGGCGGCAGAGTCCTGCTCCGTTCGTCCCGAACCAAAGTGCCCCGTCGGGATCTTCGTAGATGTCCATCACCGTTTCCCGCGCGATCTGAGCAGTTCCCGGGTTGGCGATGATCTTTCCGTTGCGAAAGACGCAGGCACCCCCGCCGCTCGTGCCGATCCAGAGGTCTCCACTGCGCGTGTGCCGGAGGACCCGAATCAGTTTGCTGGTCAGCCCCTGGGCTGGACCATACGTTGTGATGCCGTTTTGAGTGATGTGGGCGAGCCCCCCGCCGTAGGTCCCGGCCCAAACGCCTCCGTGTTCATCCCCCTCGAGCGCCCATACAGAGTTCGTTGGGAGTCCGTCATGTCTGGTCCATCTCTGTATCTTGCCATGATCCACACGGAAAACCCCCTGCTGATAGGTTCCAACCCAGAGCGCACCGCCCGGTTCCTCGTAGAGCGCAAAGACATCGGTGGCTGGAAGGCGCGGCTGCACGGCCGCTGGAACGATGCGTTTACCTTTTTGAACGAAATGCTGCAAGCCGCCCGAGCTAGTTCCAGTCCAGAGAGAACCGTCATGAGCCTCGAGAATGCAACGCGCCATTGTGCTTGCAAGACCGCCGGACGATCCGAGCGTCGTGAACAGACTGTCGCCCAACCGAATGAGGCCGCGGCCCATGGTGCCAATCCACAAGTTGTGTTCTCGATCCTCGAAGAGACTCGTGACAACTGCCGTTGCAAGCGGTTCTTTCGTCGCCAGCCCGTTGATTTGTCCATCATGAATGCGGGCCAGACCGGCTCCCGAAAATCCAACCCAAAGATTCCCGTTATGATCCTCGAGGAGACAGGTGACCCGGTTACTGGGGAGGCCGTCCTTCACGGTCATGGTCACGAAGGAGCCGCCATGAAGCCTGGCGAGGCCGCCGCCGTAGGTCGAGGCCCATATCGTGCCGTCGCGTGTCTGAAGAACTCGCCAGACCGTGTCTGAGTGGAGGCCGTCGGCAGCGCTGAAGCGGTGGATCTGGCCATTCCGCATTCGAATGAGCCCCTTGCCTTCGGTGGCGATCCACAGGGATCCGTACCGATCTTCAAAGAGATCCAGGATCCGTGTTTCGGCGAGAGCCGGAACCGGTTGAAATACGGGTAAAGCCTCTGCGGGTTGTAATGACCGGGCGAGACCACCGCTGCGAGTCCCTACCCAGAGGGTGCCGTGATGATCCATGAGGAGAGCTCGTACAAAGGGGTTTGGAATCCCCGCCTCAACTCCGAAGTGGTCCATCCGCTGTCCGTCGACGAGCCTGGCCAGCCCTCCATTTCTCATACCGATCCAGAGTTCATTGCGGTTGCCTTTGGTAAGACAGAGAACGTTATTGGCTGGGAGCGGGGGGGAGGAGTGTCTGTCAAAGGTAACGAAGCGAACGCCATCGAATCGCGCGAGACCTTCCTGCGTTGCGACCCACAAGTAGCCGGTTTCGTCCTGGATAATGGCTTGAACGGTGTTCTGAGGCAACCCATCGTCGTGGGTCCACCTTCTGAAAGTATAGTGGCTGAAGGGAACTGATGGGTCCAGTGCCAAAACCATGCCGGTGGCGAGAAGCAGGAGAATCGTGAGTGCCGCAATTCTGGTGGAAGGGGAGGATAGACGTTTCATCGGCGGGTGTACTGCACGAAGGCTAGGGAAATAGTGTTCGATCAGCAGACGCAATGCCACCACTCCATGCGTGATTTGAAAGGTAAGCCAACTCGACGAGCCGGACACTACCTCAAAATTGAGCGGGGAGTGTAGCAGGAATCACCCGCAATTTCCAGCCATGCAGAAGCAAAGAAGTTGTTGCGCTGGGCGGGGGCGATATTCAACACTGTCCCCATCTCCTCGTGATGAGTCGCGTGCCGGAGGTGAAATTACCCCCTCCCGTGTCATCCTGAGCCGAAGGTGAATCGCTCAGCCCTCCCTTGTCATCCTGAGCCGAAGGCGAATCGCTCAGCCCTCCCGTGTCATCCTGAGCCGAAGGCGAAGGATCTGGGCGGGGGAATGACTGCAGGGAGAACGAAACCGCGGAGAACGCGGACGTGCGCAGAGGAAGGCTCAGATGCAACGGTGTCGCCTTTGGTTGGGAATTGTGGTTCTGGAAGTGGGTTGTGGGGGCGTTGCAGGAAAATGCAATTCCGGTCATGTCTTGGGGGCAAGCCCCACCTGACCCCTTTCTATCTCTCAAGCCTCATGGGCCTTCCCAGCAGCGAAACCCCGCAGCAAGTTACGGTACAATAAGCGGATGAAGCTTTGAGAAAAGGCGTGGCGGAGAATATGAGACACGGTGTCACAATCTATGACTGAGGGGATTCTGGCCATCGATCAGGGAACGACAGGATCGACGGCAGTCGTGCTCGGACGGGATGGATCGATTCTGGGCCGGGGCTATCAGGAGATTGCATCGTCGTACCCAAAACCCGGATGGGTCGAGCAGGACCCTGAGGAGATCTGGCGGGCTTCCCTCGAAGCGATGCATCAAGCGTTGGAAGGGGCTTTGGCCGGGCCGGGACAGCTTCGGAGTATTGGAATCACAAATCAGCGTGAGACGACTGTCGTCTGGGGCCGCCGGACTGGGAAGCCGGTATATCCCGCGATCGTCTGGCAGAGCCGCCAGTCGGCCGGTGTGTGTGAGCGTCTGCGTTCAGAAGGGGTCGAGCCGATGATCCGGGAACGCACCGGGTTGGTGATCGACCCGTATTTTTCCGGCTCGAAGCTTCGATGGCTCTTCGAGACGAATCCGGAACTGGAAAAGCGCGCGCAGGCAGGTGAGCTTCTCTTCGGCACGGTCGATAGCTGGCTTCTCTACCGTCTGACCGGTGGAACAGTCCATGCGACCGATCCCACGAACGCATCCCGGACACTCCTTTTCAACATCCATACCCGCCGGTGGGACCCTGAGCTCCTCGAGATCTTTGGGGTCCCGGCGGCGATGCTGCCAGAGGTGCGTCCGAGCTCGGGGATCTTTGGTTTGACCACGCCTCAGGCGGGCTTGCCGGGCGGTGTTCCTATCGCAGGGGTTGCGGGGGACCAGCATGCCGCCCTTTTTGGCCAGGGGTGCTGGGCGCCTGGCATGGTCAAGAACACGTATGGAACCGGATGCTTTGTCATGCTCAATACGGGTGCCACCCCGGAGAGCAGCGCTCATGGGCTTTTAACGACGCTCGCGTGCGATGCCGATGGAGCTCCAGCCTACGCCATGGAAGGGTCGGTCTTCGTTGCGGGAGCCGCCATCGGGTGGTTGCGGGATGAGCTTGGGCTGATCGAAGACGCGGCGGAAAGCGGCCAGATCGCCGCACGTACGGCTGGTACGGGCGGTGTCTACGTTGTGCCGGCGTTCACGGGTTTGGGAGCGCCTTACTGGGACATGCACGCGCGCGGCGCCATCATCGGCTTGACACGTGGAAGCGGGCGAGACGAGATCGTACGGGCTGTCTTGGAAAGCATTGCCTTCCAGACCCGGGACGTGATCGATGCCATGGACGAAGACGCATCCGTACCGGTTCTCGAGCTGAGAGCCGATGGAGGAGCGTCGGCCAATGATTTCTTGATGCAGTTTCAGGCCGACATCCTCGGAATCCCTGTGACGCGTCCACGGATCGTCGAGACAACAGCGACTGGTGCGGCATTTCTCGCGGGTCTGGCCACCGGGTTCTGGAGCGGGGTCGAGGAGCTCAAGGGCATCGTGCACACCGGCCGGACCTTCATTCCGGCGATGAGCCATGAGGAGCGTGAACGGCGTTATGCAGGGTGGCGGGCAGCTGTCTCAAAGGTCTTGACCGGCGGTTCGGAGGAGGTATGACACAGGTGGAAGGGTGGGTTACAAGGAGCGGAGGAACCCAGATCTTCTGGAGGCGAGTGCAGCCGCAGTCCCGCGAGGCGAGGCTTGCTCTCCTTTTCGTCCACGGGCTTGCCGAGCATTCGGGACGCTATCTCCACGTGATGAGACATTTTTCAGCCCGTGGGTACGATTGCTGGGCGCTCGACTACCGGGGACACGGGAAGAGTCCGGGGAAACGCGTTCACGTGAGCCGCTTCGAGTCATACCTTGATGATGTGCTTGCTGTGGCGGGTCTCGTACACGAAGAAGATCCTGGGCGGCATCTGGTTTTCATTGGCCATTCGCAGGGTGGCCTGATCGTTCTCGAGCTTGCACTCGCGTACCCGGAACAGATGGCAGGTGCCATTGTGTCGTCACCGTTTCTCGCCGTGCATCCCGATGCCCGGCCTTCCTTCGCCTTGCGATGCATTGCCCAGGTTCTTTCTGTGATCGCCCCGAGCCTGATGTTCCCCAGCGGTGCCGACCCGGATTTTCTCAGTCATGACCCCGGGGTGTGCCGGGCCTATGTCGAAGATCCACTGGTGAGCCGGAAGGTGTCGGCCCGATGGTTCACCGAGGTCGTCAAGGCTCAGGCGGCCACGATGGCGGGGGCCCGAGGGCTCCATGTTCCGGCGCTCGTGATGCAGTCGGGGGCCGATCACCTGGTGGATCCAGAGGCGACGCGGCAGTGGGCGTCGACCGCCCCGCAGGAGCTCGTGACCTACGTGGAGTGGAACGAGCTGTACCATGAAATGTTCAATGAACCTGTGCACGAACGGGTCTTCAGCCGTATGGAATCCTGGCTGATGTCCCTTGGGGCTCAAGAATGATCAGATTCTGGGCCTGAGATGGATTGACTGCGAAGGGAGCGGAGGAACGCTCGAGCCGCCGTCCGGGAACGGATCCGGCCGAGGATTCGCGCATCCCTGAGCCTTTGGAGCGCACGGCCAAGCTCAGGGCCGGGAGGGAGGCCACAAATGGCGGCGGCCTCGCTTGCGGGTAGCAGAAGGGACGGGTGAAGCAAGACAGTGGCATTTCGGCGCCATTGCCGCCACCACCGTTGCCAGGGCTGGAGCGGTAGGCCACAGGTGACGGCGACCGCGGCGGCTCCGCTCAGGACGGCTGGGAAAGCCGTGCCGCACCGTGAGATGAACAGGCGCCGGTCCCCGGCACCTTCTCTGGAGAGATGAAGCGCCTTGGGTAACAGCCGGGCTGTCGAAAGGGCGTGACGCCGGACCTCCTTCGGCCATCCGTAGTCGCGGCAGCAGGCCGGCGCCGTCATGCCGAAGAGGAAGAGCAGGAGCCCGAGACGGCCGGCATCCCCGGCTTCTCGCAGCGCGCCTGGGATGGGGTGCGTCTGTGGAGAGGACATGAGATGGGCCGCGGGGAGAAGGTACACAGCGGGGGTGACGTTTCGTTCGCCGGTTTCCTCCGTGAAGAGGTACGGTGCCAGCCCAGTGCGAGAGATCAAATCAAGCCCCCGGTGGGACGCCGGTCCACGCAGGAGAAGGAGCAGCTCGGCTCCAACCCGTTCGTGCGGGCTTGCTCCAAGGTGGGATGCAAGGCCGGCGATCCATTCGACGGAATTGGGGTCGACTGAGAACTCCGGAAGCTGGGCTGCGAACCGTGCGATCCGCAACAGACGAACGGGGTCGGAACGTAAGTTCTCACACGAAACTGCTCGGAGCCGGCGTTCCTGGAGATCGCGGATCCCTCCGGTGGGATCGATGATTGTGCCTTCTGGGAGCCGCATGATCAGGGCATTGATCGTCAGGTCCCGGCGCATGGCGTCGGAAGTCAACGTTCCGTCCCCCAGTGGCCACAGGTCGATCTTGAGCTTCGGCGATTCGATGTGCCAAACCGCCTTTGGCGCCCGGCCCAGGATGTGTGCGCGCACACCCAAGGAGCTGGCAAGCCGCTCCGCGAGCGGTTTGATCTCCCGCAGACGCCCAGGAATAATCAGATCGACATCGTGAGATGTCCGGCCCAGGAGGCGATCCCGCACGTAACCGCCCGCGACCCACACCGGCCCCGGTTGAAGGATGGGCCAGAGGCGAGCCAGGAGAGGATCACGCATCCAGACCGGCCACCGGCTCCGGCCATCGGGGAAGGCTGAGCCGGAAGATGCTGCCTCCCGTCGGCTTGGAGGAGGCGGTCAATTTTCCTCCGAGTGCGCTGACGATGCGGCGGGAGACGGTCAGACCAAGCCCAGATCCTTCACGATGGAAACCCGAGGGTTTCGGAGCCCGAAAGAACGGTTCGAAAACACGGTCGGCCAGCGAGCCAGGAAAACCAATGCCTGTGTCTTCCACATCGATGACGATCGCGTCACCCTCGTGATGGGCGCGAATGGCGACGGTTCCGGGCGCCGGCGTGTACTTCAAGGCGTTGTCCAGCAGATTCCGGAGAATCTGAGCGACACGGTCGCCATCACCCCGGATGGCTGGCAGATCCGGAGGACAGTCGTTCGAGAGATCGATGCCGTTCCGGTCTGCGATCGGCGCGAGCTCGGCAACGAGATTCTCGATGATCGCAGCGACTTCGACCCGTCCGATCGAAAGAGAAATCTCACCCCCTTCGATTGCCGCGAGATCGATGAGATCCTTGACGAGCCGCTTGAGTCGCAGGACGTTGTCGTATGCAATTGAGACGAACGACGCTTGTTCTTCTGACATTCCATCGCTCAGATCATGCTTGAGCGTTTCGAGATAGCTCTGCGCGATGGTCAGCGGGGTCTTCAGCTCGTGGGCAGCACTCGCGATCAGTTCGGTGCGCTGGATCTGGAGCCTTGCAATCGTCGTCTGCGCCTGTTCAAGCTCGTGGATGGTGTGAGTGAGATTCTCCTGAATCTGCTTATAACGTATTGATTGAGCGTCATCCGGTGTGTTTTCGGATCTTCCATGAGCCCGGGTAGGCACGCCGTGCCTGATGGCCAGCCGGAAAAACGGGATGAGCGCGTTGACGTGGGTCATCCATATGGAAAACCCGTTACGTGTGGTGATGTGGACAGGAGTTTCGGGGGCTTCGTCAGCCGGGACGTTGCGATATGGAAACAGGGCGGCCAGATCGTTCTGCACGAGATGCCCCAGACCCATCAGATTCTTTCCTGGAGCTTCTTCCGCGGAGATTCCAAGAATCGACGCGGTATTGCCCCACACCCTGACGATCGTTCCGTCCGGGAGCACGTCCGCGGTCATGTCCGTAGCTGCACGGATGAGTGTGTGCCAGGAAGCTGCATCATGTTCTGCCGAGTGCGAGCTGGAACTGAGGTGTTCCAAGAGATGGGCGGCGGCCCGGATCGTTTCGAGATCATGAGGCTGAAAACTGGTCGCGGCAGTGCTGATCCTTAAGATGGCTGGGACACCGCCAAGGATGACCGGAACTGCGGCGATACTCTGAATCGGTGTTTGCCCGATCAGATGGGCGACCGGACGGAGGAGCTCGTCCGTTCGGACATCTTGAATCAAGAGGGGACTCGTGTGATCGAGAACGAATCGGAGCTCAGGATAGCGATCCAGGGAGATCAGCCGGTCACCAACATGGCGCTGGTTGGAACAGGAGAGGACCTGGAGTTTGGCATCAGCCACAGGTACGAGGAGCGAGACGCGGTCAGCAGGAACGAGCGTCTTGAGCGTTGTCAGGGCATGAGTGAGGGTTTCCGGCGATACGCCGGTTGAGCTTAGCGGCTCATACCACCGGTGAAGGCTGCTCCATATTTCCGCGCCCACGCTCGCGCGAAGGCGCTGACATTCGGGACACGGGTCGTCGCGTGGTACCATCGTCGCGTTCATGGGAACCGTTGTGAGCCTCCATCCAGTCCGCACAGGGAACCGGTTCCTTGTGACGATCATACTGCTTCTTGTGGCCAGTTGGTCCAATGCGGCCGCTTCCAGGGTCCTCCTCATCCGGGTGAGCCGTCACGAAACAGTGTCATGGACTGCGGGATCGCAGCCGGTTCTTCTCGTTGAGCCGGTGAGGGGTGACGGGTGGTATGCCCTGGCGAAGCGGTACTGTTCGAAACCAAACAGCATTGCACCGTTGCGGGCTGCAAACCCAAAACTGAAGAACCCGCTGAAAGGATTCCCGGTCCGAATCCCCGTGACTGTGCTGAATGGCCGGTTGAGGCTTGCGGTCGTCCGGCGGCTTTTCCCGGTGGACCGGCGGGTGCCAGACGGCTGGCGGCATCAGGTTTTGAGTCCCTTCGGACCGGGCACGGAGACGTGGACGTGGCTCGCCGAGCTCTTTACCGGGAGCCGGAAACAGGTCCGTATGCTTCGAAGGGCCAACCCAGATCTCCCCAGGCCGGGGCCGAGACGTGGCCAGCTCGTGCTCATCCCTGAAGCTCATCTCCTGCACATTTTCAAGGAGCAGTCCGTTTGGCATGAAACGGCCCCAACCGAGTCACCAACGCCGCGGGCCTCACCGCCTCTTCGCAGATCCCCACCGGCCCGGCGGTCGCCCCCTCCTGGACCATCGCCCACACCGCGGCGGGCGGGGAGATCCACAGCCCAGCGACGGATCCCGCTGACGTATGGGCGTGACCGTCACGGCGCGTACGCCGTGTACCGGCTGAAAGCGGGGGAGGCGTTGTACTCAGCTGTCGTCGTTAGATTTACGGGTCAGCTGCACGCGGCGGAGGTCAACGCCACCGCCTTCCAGATCGCACGGAGATCGGGAATTCGTGACGTGACCTCAATTCCGGCAGGGTATCCGGTGAAGATCCCCCTCGCCCTCTTGCTTCCCGAATATTTGCCACGTGGAAATCCGAGAAGGGTCGCGTGGGAGAGGGGACGAAAGGGTCTTGAGAGATACGTGCAAATCGTTCACGCGAAAGGCCTCGACGGGGTTTGGGTCATTCTGGACGCCGGTCACGGAGGGTGCGATACGGGAGCGGTTGTTGATGGTGTATGGGAATCGACCTACGCCTATGATCTCTTGTGCAGGATCAAGGCCGATCTCGAGCGAAGAACTCGTGCGACTGTGTGGACGACGATCGAAGACCGGAGCCGCGGGTACAGGATTCCTCACCACGACGTGCTCCGGCAGGACCGGGATCAATTTCTCTTGACCCATCCGCCATTCCTGCTGGGGAATTCGACGACGGGCGTTCATCTGCGGTGGTACCTGACGAACGCGATTGTCTGGCGGGCGCGCAAGCATGGGGTCCCGCCGGGGAAGGTCGTCTTCATCTCGATCCATGCCGACTCGCTCTACCAGGGGGTGCGGGGCTCAATGGTGTACGTGCCTTCCCGTTACCTGCGGCCGGCGTCTTTTGGCGTCAACCGGCGGATCATGAGGAGGTTTCGGGAGTATCGTGAGCATCCCCGCGTCGTGCTGGGCTCGCACTTCAAGGCACGGGCGGAAGCCTCATCGAGAAGACTAGCGGGTGAGATCATCCGTTCCTTGAGAAGGTCCGGCCTTGCTGTGCACCGCTACGAGCCGGTGCGGGGATCGGTCCTGCGTGGGAGGCGGCGATGGGTACCGGCTGTCTTGAGATACTCGCTCGCGCAGAACGCCATCTTGATCGAGTGTGCCAATCTTGCGAATGATCAAGATCGTAAGGATGTGCTCAGTCAGTCGTGGAGGCAGCGTTTTGCAGATGCTGTGGTTAAAGGTTTGACCACTGCGTTCGACGGACGATGATCGCAGCGTGGGCGAGGATGCCCCTTGACGATTCGCGGAATGTTGCACCACATTGTCATTGATGGTTCTGGGTGACGACCAGCGGGCCGAAGGGGGCTGCGCCATGAAAGCGTACGTCATTTTTACGGGCACGGGGCCAATCCTCGTGTTGACGACGTTCGAGAGCGTAACCAGCGAAGGACTCGTCAAGAGGTTGCGGCACAAGGGGATTGTCAAGTTCATCGCGTATGAGGTTCCGATCGAGCATGTCCGCGAGATCTACGGTGTGCCGTTCGAAGTCATCGCCTCCGACCTCCGGGCTGATCAGGACATGCGCGTGCTGGACTTCAACGGTCACCATATCTTTAGAAACTTTGCACTCAAGGAGCTCAAAGAGCCGATCCTCTATTCAGAAAACGGCTGAGAACGAGTTCTTGTGGCTCACAGGGCAAACGGCTCTTCGATCGAGCCAGCGCTTGACGTGGGCTCCCATGCTGCGACAACGCAGTTCTTCCCGCGCCGTTTTGCGCGGTAGAGCGCCGTATCGGCCATTTGAATCAGGGCGGGCGGTGTGTTCCCGTCGCCCGGGAACGTCGCAATCCCAACGCTGATCGTCAAAGAAAGCGGGTGCGTCAGCTCCGAGCCGGCGAAGGGTGTCGTTGCCAGAGAGACGCGGAGACGTTCGAGCACGTCAAGCGCGTGCTCCGCCGAAAGCCCTGGCAGGACGATTGAGAATTCTTCACCACCGTAGCGGGCAACGAAATCCTTCGTCCGGACATTGTTGTGAAGAACCCCGGCGAGTTCCTTGAGAACGAGGTCGCCGATCTGGTGCCCATGACGGTCGTTGACGCGTTTGAAATCATCGACGTCCAGCATGGCGAACGAAAGGTAGCTCCCGGCTTTCTTCGCCTGGGCAAACGCCCGCTGGAAAAATTGATCGAGTGCGCGCCGGTTGGCGATACCTGTCAGGGGATCTTGAAGAGTTCGAAGGTTCACGCGTTCCAGGTGAAGCCCTGAGGCGACCACTGGCCCGATCTGCTCCACAAGAATTTCGAGCGCCCGAAGATCATTGAGGTCCGGAATCGGGCTCAGTGTGCTTGGAAGGACGAGCAGATAGCCAACGGGACGAGAAGCGTGCGCCACTGGTGTTGCGAGAACATGCGTGACGTTGGGAATTGTGGGAAGCGGGAGCGGCCATTGGGGCAAAGGAATGACATGGAAGCGTGAGATCGTGGAGCCGAGAGAAAGGGCCGTTTGGAATGCGTCAGAGGCGATTGTGAGGGGACGGGAATCCTTTGCCCAACTGTCATCTTCCCCGGACCATGCGACCAGCCTGAGCTCTGAGACTTCGTGCCTGGCCAGGATAAAGCCGACCCAACTAAACCCGAAGCTGACACATACGGTTCTGACGAGATTGTTCGTCAATGTTGGAAGATCTGCCGATTCGGCAATGAGCTCATTGAGCTTCAATAAGGACCGGAGCCGCCGGCCCTCCTGCTCACTTCGATGTGAGAGGAGGGCAAGATCCTGTTGCGCTTCGATTGTTGTGAGCACGTGCAGGACGATTGTGCGAACGCTCTCGGCGAAACCGGCCAACTCCCGGTCTGAAAGAACCATGGAGTTGCCGGAGAAGGCCACGAGCGCGAGGGATCGCTCCCCTTGCCGGACAGGAACAATGATTTCCTGCTTCATTCCTGGCTGGATCAGAGGAGTGTCGGTCGATGAAGTTTCCGGTATCTCAGGAATTGATGCGCAGCGGCCGGACCGGAAAAGATAACGAAGGCGTTCGCCAATTCTCTGATGATCTTCCGGCGTCTGCTCCGGAGACGTTGCAAAACTTTCATCGGTAAAACGAATGGCGGGGTTGAGGCCGATCACTGTCAGGGCGTGTCCAAGGATTGGCTGGACGATCTGGTGCAGATCCGCGGCCATGGACCCGACCGATGGTGTCGTGCCTTTCTCCCGGAATAGCGTGGACCACTCGGCAAGGTCTGCGAAATTTTTGAGGCGAAGTTTGGCAGAGCGGAGGGACAAGATTTCGCGGATGGCGGCGGGAATCGTGGCAGGTACCGCTAGGCCGAGAACCAGCAAGAGAGGAACTGAAAGCATGATACCCGTCACAACGAGAGCTCCACAACCGAAAAAGAGCAGCGCAGCGGCTGTGTCGCCCCAGAGTGTCTCTGCACGTGGCCTGGGAACTCGCTGAGCGAACCGCAGCATCTCCAGAGCCCCAAGGGCAAAAACGAAAATGAAACAGAGGCGTGTGAGCGCCTCCGGAAGGGAGACGGGACGATAGCTCCATAAAGCGAAGGGTATCAGTACGATGACAAGCGCATCGACGAAACGTTCCCTTCGTCCAATCGTTTCAATCCCAAGCAAAATGGCGGCGAGTCCGAGAACCACGCCAATGCGGCAATGAGCAGCTGCAGCAGCAGCCAAGGGAACAATCCCCCAAAAAAGACCGTGCAGCCGCCAATATCGGGATGCGAGCGAGATGCCGGCGCCCCCAACAACCAAGAGAAGAGTAAATGACACGGTACACATTCGTTGGCTTTCCGGTTCGCGGTCTGAAATTATTCTCTAATCTCTACACATATGTATCGTAGAAAATCGAAGGCCCGGTTGTCAATGGATTAGGGCGTGAGGTTGTTGAGCTGTGCGCCGCTTCTTTGCGGGACAGGTGGGAAGAGGAATAAAACGCAGTGGCGCAAGGGGGCGGAGGCGCAGCCATCCCTCTCTTGTCATCCTGGGCCGCAGGCGAAGCCTTCCCTTCCTTGTCATCCTGAGTCGCATGCCGCAGGCGCAGCTATCCTTCCCGTGTCATCCTGAGCCAAAGGCGAAGGATCTGGGTGAGGGCGGGCCAGTCCTACGCCTTTCACGCGATCTGCCCCCCCAAGACCGTCACGACCGCTCACGCACGAACATTCCCTCCGCGCTCCCCGCGTTCTCCTCGGTGGGCGAGGCAAAAAGACACGGCAGCCACACGCTGATATTCAACACTATCCCCATCTCATGTGCGGAGGCGAAGCCTTTTCTCCTTATGTCATCCTGAGTGGTGCGCCAAAGGCGCGCCGCGAATGATCTGGGCGGGGGAGCGACCGCGAAGAGAATGGAACCGGGGAGATCGCGGCAGCGCAGAGAGAAGAGGAGGACAGAGGCACAAGGGGATAGAGACGGTTTGCCCGGTCGTGCGGGTCGCTGCGCGTGGGGTGAAAGTCGCCATTTCGCCCCCCTTCTAGGGGTTGTTGCGCTGTGCGGAGCCCCTGTGATTCCAGCGGATACGGCTACGATCGCAGCACGCTCACCACAACGCCAAGGCAACCGGTCGCGGGGAGAGCGCCCGACGGGGCACAGCGCAACAACCTCTTCTGGGGGAAAACTTGCGATTTCTGCCATTTCGTGGGGTGAAGCTGAAGGTGCCGCCTCGGATCTCCCGATCCTCGTTGGCCCTTCCGGCGGCGCTACACCCTCGGCGTCTCTCAATCTTCCGGATCAATGGTCAAACGGTAGCCGATACCGCGCGCGGTGTGAATGTGTTTGGGATTGTGGGGATCTGCTTCGAAGTAGCCTCGAAGCCGGTGAATGAAGGTGTCGAGCGTTCTGGTGGCCGTATCGAAGGTATAGCCCCAGACGTTCTCCAGCAATTCACCACGTGCGACGGGCGTGCCGGCATGCTCGGCGAGGTACCGGATCAACAGGAGCTCGCGCTCCGTCAGCACAATATCACCGCGTAGAGTATGGGCGGTCATGGTCTCCAAGTTGATTTCGTTTCCACCAAAACGGATGACCGGGCCGGTTGTGGAAGCCGAGTGGGACCAGGATGTCCGTCGTAGGATACCTTTGATCCGGAGCACGAGCTCTTCGACGAGAAAAGGCTTGGTCAGATAATCGTCGCCGCCGACGCGGAGCCCAAGGACCCGGTCGGCATCGCTTCCCTTGGCCGTCAGAAACAGGATCGGAATGTCGTTGCCAGCAGCCCGCAGGCGACGGCAGACTTCGAGCCCATCGAGGCCGGGAAGCATGATATCGAGGATCACCATGTGGACGGCTTGGGGAGAATCGGCCAAGAGGTTGAGCGCTTCTTCGCCGAGGGCGGTGCGAATCACGTTGAACCCCTCAAGCTCAAGGTTGCGCCGCAGCCCTTCTGCGAGAAGCTCATCATCCTCGACGAGCAGGAGCCTTGGCTGCTGATGCGGTTCGTTCACCGTTACTCCACCTCATTTCTCCAGCCCCATGATAGCCGATGAGGGCCTAACCCGTGCTACAATCTCCCGCTCGAACGAGGCGATGTGGAGGTTATGATGTTTCGAAAAACCGTGTATGCGCTCATCGGTCTGATGCTGCTGGCAGCCATGCCCGCACTGGCGGGGAAGGTTGGCTTTGTCGATGTTGAGAAGGCGGCTGCGACCGTGCAGCAGGGTCGGCAGGCCATTCAGGAATTTGAACGGTGGGCTGCTCCAAAGCGCAAACACCTCGATGCGCTCAAGGCTGCCGCTGTCAAGGCAGCGCAGCAGTATGCCAAGGAACAGGGGATCGCGAGCGACGCGGTGCTTGAGAAGTTGCAGGACAAGGCGGTCAAGGCCAAGCGGGCGTTCGAGGATGCCGCGAGGGAGTTCAACCGGGAGGCGAATGCCAAGAGGAACCAACTGCTGAATACAGTGGCGACGCGGATGCGTACGATCATCAACGAATACGCCAAAGCGCATGGGTACGATGCTGTTCTCGTGTTCAAGCCGATGACCATCATTTATCTTTCGAAAACCTCGGACCTGACGGACACCGTCATCAAGCTGTACGACGAACGATTCCCCGTTGTTCACCCAACAACGAACACGCTTCCAGGTCTTCAGGAAAGGAAACCACAATGACGGCAGAACTGCCGGGAGAGGGGAGCGCCGCTCCCGATTTCGAGCTGCCGTCCGATGACGGCCAGCAGATCCGTTTGAGCTCCCTTAAGGGAAAGTGGGTTGTGCTCTTCTTTTATCCCAAGGCGCTGACCCCCGGCTGCACGACCGAGGCATGCGGATTCCGGGACGCTTATGCGGAACTTCAGGACCTTGGCGCCGAGGTTCTCGGCCTCAGTCACGATCCCATTCCAAAGTTGCAGAAATTCCGGGAGAAAAACGGTCTGACGTTCCCCCTGCTCTCAGACGTGGAACACGAGGCAACAACAGCCTATGGCGTCTATGGGTTGAAGAAGTTCATGGGCCGGGAGTACATGGGGATCAAGCGCACGACGTTTCTCATCGATCCCGAGGGGCGCATTGCCAAGGTTTGGAAGCAGGTGCGTGTCAAGGACCATGTTGACGAGGTGCTCTCCGAGCTGAAGGGGAGACGTGCGGGCTGACGTTACAACGTCTCCAGAAAGCCCTTGATCGCCATATTGAACGGAACTGGTGCCTCGATGTTGCTGAGGTGCCCGGTACCCGGGATCTTGACAAGCCAGGCATCGGCGAGCCGGCGCGCCATGGCCTCGGCCTCAGCCGGTGGCGTCAGCTCATCATCGCCGCCAACGATGACCAGCGCCGGAACATGGATCTCTTCCAACACAGGGGTCGAGTCGGGACGATCACGCATTGCTTCGAGTGCGTTGATGACAGCCGCTGGCTCCTGATCCAGGATGAGCTCACGGGCGAAGGCGACCGCTTCGGGATCAGCGTCCGGGGAGAGGAGCACGGGGAGCAACTGCTCTGCCAGAGGCGCCACACCGTTGAAACGGACCTCCGTGATAGCCCGGTTGCGGGCCTCGGTCCCTTCCGGGGAGTCACTGCCGGCGCGCGTGTCTGCCAGGATCAGTGCTTCCAGACGCTCGGGGTGACGGGCGGCAAGGCGAAGCGCAACGTATCCGCCCATGGAGAGTCCACAGAGCACGGCTGGCTCATCACCGATCAACCGGCCGAGCGCGGTTTCCACCAGGTCTGCCCACGCATCCAGGCTCGACTGGGCCGTGACGTCGGATGATTCGCCGAAGCCCGGGAGATCCAGTGTGAGGATCCGCATCGATTCGGAGAGTTCTTCGGCCTGCCGGCGCCACATCCGCCGGTCAAACGGGAAAGCGTGAATCAAGACGAGGATGGGCCGTTCATCGAACAGATCCCAGGCGAGCGGTGAGGGAGCGATACCATTCATGGAGATACTGTACCGGAGAAGCGGGCCTTGAGAAACCATCGCCGCGGATTGGTGACCAGAGATCAGGTGCGGGCGGAATGACACATCCTTCGGTCATCCGCCATATACTCTCGGCCATGAAACGAAGCACGTTGGCTCATGTTGTTCTGCTGACTGTTTTGGTCATCGCGGGCGGGGGCTTTTTGACCGCAGCCGTGCCAGCACGGTCCGGGAAGTACGGCTTTACGATCGAAACGGCACACACCCCCGAAAGCATGGAGCCCGGCGAGACAACTCCGGTGGCGGTGACGATTCGGAACACCGGCACCGTCGTGTGGGATTCGGGACGAGGATTTGCCCTTTCGTACCACTGGCTGCGGCCGGATGGAACACGGCTTGTATGGGATGGCCTCAGGACACCGTTCCCGCAGCCGGTGCCCCCTGGTGCAACGGTGACGGTTCACGCTCAGCTCAAGGCCCCGGAAGCTTCCGGGAGGATGCTTCTCCAGTGGGATGTTGTTCAGGAGCACGTGTGCTGGATCTCCGGGAAGCTCAACCGCGCTCCGCCAGCCATGGCGGTGACCGTGGAGCCGGCTCAGCCGATGCACGCATTCTCGTTGCTTTCGGCCACGTTTCCGAAAGTATGGTTGTCGGGAACGGAGAAAAAGATCCGCCTTGTGCTTCGGAACGATGGCCGAATGACCTGGAAGCCGGGGGAGAGGATTCATGTCTCGTATCACTGGCTCGGTCACAAGGGGAAGGTCATCGTTTTCGACGGTGAGCGTAGCGCAATTCCCGCAGCTGTTGCGCCGGGCCAGACGGTTGCGATCACGGCAGCGATTCGAGCGCCCCGGAGAGGCGGGAGAAAGCGCCTGCAAATCGACATGGTGCAGGAGGGGGTCTGCTGGTTTGCGAAGGAAGACCCAACTCCTGCTCATCCGGTCCCGGTGTTGGTCATCCCATCCCTGATCGGAACGCCGGCAGCACCAACAGCGTGGGCCTTGTTGCTCATGGTCTTGGTGTTGATGGTTGTCAAGAGACAACAGAAAGTGCCCGCCTGGATTGTGCAACTCCTTGCCTTATCCGATCTTGCCTGGCTCTTGATCTCGTTGACTTCCAAGCAACGGGCGGTCCTTGATGCGGCCCACATGGCTCCATTGCCGGGGTCGATGTGGATTACCCTTTCTGGAATGGCCACATGCGCCTTGCTGCTGATCGTACTCCCACACAGGATCCGGCCGTGGGTGACGTTGGCAGGTGTGGCGGCGCTGAGCTTTGTGATCCTGGCTGACGTCGTCTATGTGCGGTATTTCGGAGAGGTGCTCTCGTTGGCCGCCGTTGCCGCGGGGCGTCAGGTGAGTGCCGTGCATGCGAGTATCGCATCGCTGCTGCACCGGCGGGACGTGTGGCTCGGTGCTGATCTCATTCCTGGGATCGTCCTGATCTTGGCGGTTCGCAAGCTGCCGAAACCGCATTGGCGTGGCGTCCGGGGCGTGGCTGCCATCTGCCTCGGCATCGCGCTCATTCCAGGTATTCGAACCGTGTGGCAGGCGGAGCATGCCGCGCATGGGGCGTTCGTGCAGGTGTTTCAGAACATGTTCATCGTCCAGCGCGTTGGGGTGCTCAATGAACATCTGGCAGATATCTGGTCGAATCTGAGAGAGCACGTGTTCCGTGCCCCGCTGAGCCGCGAGGAACGCGCCGACGCCATTTCCTGGTTTGAACAGAGACGTCCCCTACGGCGGGGCGAGGGGCGATTCTTCGGTGCTGCGAAGGGGATGAACCTCTTGATGATTCAGGTCGAGTCGATGCAAGGATTCGTTGTTGGCCTCAAGGTCAAGGGCCAGGAGGTCACACCGAACATCGATCACTGGCTTCCCGGATGTCTGTGGTTTCCTCACTGTACCGATCAGACGGCACAGGGGCGTACCTCCGACGGAGAGATCACCACACAGATCTCGCTCTTGCCGCGCGCCAAGGGGGCCTACGTTTTCGCGTACCCGCATAACCATGTCGTTGGCCTTGCGGGCCTCTTGAAAGCTCACGGTTACCACACACTTTCTGCCGTTGCATTCCAGCCGAATTTCTGGAACCGGCGGTTGACTCATCCGGCGTTTGGGTATACCGAAAACCTCTTCGCATCTGATTTCAAACCTGGTGAGCGGATCGGCTGGGGGCTGAACGACCGGGATTTCCTCTTGCAGATGGAGGCACGCCTCGCGCGGACGCCGCAGCCGTTCTGCGCATGGTTGATCACGCTGTCGTTGCACCATCCCTTCGAGGGTTTTCCCGATCATCTCAAGGAGCTCGATGTCGGTTCATGGGAGGGAACGCCCTTCGGCAACTACATGCATACCATGCACTTCTTCGACAAGGCTCTGAAGGCGATGGTGGACCGCCTCGCGGCGGATGGTCTCCTTGACCATACGGTGATTGTCATCTGGGGCGATCACGATGCCGGGTTCGCCTGGACCCCGAAGCTGGCGCAGGCCATCGGAAGGCCGCACAACGAGGCCGGATGGTACATCGCCGGGCGGGTGCCCCTGATCATCCACGTTCCCGGTGCTCATGCACCGAGAGGAACATTTCGCATGGCCGCCGGGCACACCGACGTCGCGCCGACGGTAGCCGCGCTGCTCGGTGTCGATGCAGCAAATGTCGCGTGGGTTGGGCGGAACCTCCTCGGCCATCCGGGGCATGGTCCGATGCCGCGGCGGTACGGGAGCTGGGTGTCGGACAGGCACATCTACGCCAACCACGGCCCCGGTTGGGCGAATGGCGCCTGTTATGATTTCCGCACCCTGGCAAGGCTCCCCGTTGCAGCGTGCCGGGCGGAAGACGAGGCGGCACGCCACGAGATGGAGGTCAGCGCTCTGGTTGAGCACTACGATCTGCAGCGGAAGATCACAAACATCATGGCGGGTGGCTTTGGCAAGGGGCAGTGATATCGATGGGCCACGAGAGCCGCCTCGTCCCGGGTACAATGCCACTATGACCTGGCTGCGAAGAGTTCGGGAAGGAGAGATGAATGCCGGAAGATCTTGACGAGCTCATCGAAGAGATGCAGAGGAAACGAAACAGGGGCTTTCTCGGGCTACCGGGCCGCTCGGGGCTCTATGCCGTGGCCGTGGCGGTTGTCCTCGTTGCGATAGTGGTGACCGGATACTATCAGGTTGCACCCAACGAAACCGGCGTCGTCCTCCGGTTTGGCAAATTTCTCACTGAGACTCATCCTGGTCCGCATTTCAAAATCCCGTTCGGCGTGGATCGTGTTTACAAGGTTCGGACAGCGTATCAGTTCAAAGAGGAGTTCGGATTTCGGACCAAGAAAGCCGGCATCCGGTCGCAGTACGCCAAAGGAGACTTCAGCCGCGAGTCCAACATCCTGACGGGGGATCTCAACATTGCGGTCGTTACCTGGGTGGTCCAGTACAGGATCACAGATCCGAGGGCGTACCTGTTCAACGTACGGAACGTCCGGGGGACGCTCCGGGATGTTTCCGAGGCTGCCATGCGGACCGTTGTTGGCGACATGTCGTTCAACGAGGTGATCAAGCTCAAACGGCATCAGATCGAGATCGCTGTCAAGAAAAAGATGCAGCACATCCTGGACATGTATGGGTGTGGTGTCTCGTTGTTCCTCGTGCAGATTCAGGATGTCCATCCGCCCGTTCCAGTTGAGGATTCATTCGACGAGGTCAACCGCGCGCGGCAGGAGATGGACCAGTCGATCAATGAGGCCTACCAGCAGTACAACAAGGTGATCTATAGGGTCAAAGGCGAAGCCCTGCAAACGGTCAAGGCGGCCGAGGGAACCAAGATTGAGCGTATCAACCGGGCGAAGGGCGATGCGGCGTACTTCTCGAAGCTGCTTGTTGAATATCGTAAAGCTCCGCAGGTGACGAGACGGAGGCTCTTCCTGGAGACGATGCGGCGCGTGCTTCCCAAGCTCCGCCAGGTGTACGTGGTGGACAGCAACATGAAGGGAATGGTGCCACTGCTCGATCTTCGTGGCACGAAGACGGGAGGTGGAAAATGAGACGCTGGCTCGTCATCCTGGTTGGAGTCGTCATCGTAGTGGCTCTGCTTGCTTCCTCGACGTACACGGTCCCGGAGTGGCAACAGGCAGTTGTGGTTGAGCTCGGCTCTCCGGTCGGGCAGCCGGTCACCAGTCCTGGCCTCCATTTCAAACTGCCGTTCATCCAAACGGTTCATCTCTTCGAAAAGCGAATTCTCGAATGGGACGGTCAGCCCGAGGTCGTACCCACGAATGACTCAAAGTTCATCTACGTCGACACGTTTGCCAGGTGGCGGATTTCGAATGCGTTGACCATGTACGAGAAAGTGGTCAACGAGGCAGGAGCTCAAACCCGTCTGGACGATATTCTCGACGGTCTCGTCAGAGATACATTGTCGGCGCACACGCTCCCGGAGATCGTCCGGTCGTCCAACCGTGTCATGGATCTCGGGGACGAGGCGATCCAAGGGAACGTGACGGCAGGCTTGGGTGCCGGTACCATCGCCAGCCAGGTCCAGGGAGTTCCCGGGCTTCAGGGAAAGCTGACACATCAGATCATGGAAGCAGCGCAGAGAAAGCTCAAGGAGCTCAACCTCGGTATCTCGCTCGTCGATCTCGAGATCAAGCGGCTCGAATATACGAAGAAGGTGTTGCCGAAGGTGTACGCAAGGATGATCTCGCAGCAGTACAGGATTGCGGAAAAATACCGCGCGCTGGGGCAGGGCAAGAAGGCCGAGGTTGCCGGAAAGCTCACCGAGGAGACGAAACGTATTGAGTCAGCGGCATACGAAAAGGCTCAGCAGCTCAAGGGGCAGGGCGAGGCAGAAGCCGCACGCATTTACGCTCGGGCGTACCAGCAGGATCCCGAGTTCTACAAGTTCTGGGGGACGTTACGGACGTACCGGGGCACGCTTGACAACCGTGGTGTGCTGGTCCTCAGTACCGATTCGGATCTGTACCGGTACCTGAAGAAGCTTCGATAATTCCCCTGGAGTGAGCCTCGTTCAGAGGAGGTTGAGCACGGCTTCAGGGTTCTTGAAGGGGGCGATGAAGTACGCGCCCTGGGCTCGGGCGGGGGCGCCGGCGAGCATTTCGATCGCGTGCTGCCGGCCGATCTCCGCCGCATGTGACCCGGCACTCTCGAGACGCTGACGAAGCTCACGCGGAACGACGATGCCGGGAACTTCGTAGTGCAGACGCAAGGCGAGCTTTGCCGATGTCAACGGCCAGATTGGGATGAGGCACGGCACCGGTGGTGTCCCCCCAAACCTTTCGAGGAACCGCTCCCATGGGGCCCATTCGAAGAACACCTGGCTCATGCCGAAGCGTGCGCCGCCAGCGATCTTACGCTCAAAGCGGCTGATCTCTTCATCGAGATTTTCGGCGTTCGGATTGACGGCGACCCCTACGTGAAAGGCCGGCGGGTCACCAATCGGATTGCCGGTCCAGTCGGCTCCTTCCGCCATCCGGCTGACGGCACGGACGAGCTCGAAGATATCGACCTGATTGACGTCGAGCTGACCTGGATAGTCGCCCAAGAGTGACGGATCGCCCGTGATGGCGAGGAGGTTGCGAATACCGGCACGCCAGGCACCGAGGAGTTGTGACTGGAGGCCCATCAAGGAGGCGTCACGTGGCGTGATGTGTGGAATCGTCTCGAGTCCCGTTTCACGTTGGATTTCAGCGGCGAGCCACAACGCGTCCATCCTCAAGCGGGCGAGGGGATTGGAGTTGATATCGACGGCATCGACACGTCCATCGGCCGCCATGAGCCGGGCGGCATCCAAGACGCGATCGGCGTTAGCACCCTTGGGCGGGTCAATCTGAACGACCCGGACAAAGCGGCCGGACGCCAGCTTCGTTGCGAGGCCGGATTCCGGCTTCCTCTGTGGGGCTGGGTGTCGTGCCTGGATCGAAACCACCGGCGAGCCTGGACGCGCCTCGGCTCGTGCATCCTTGACAGCAGCGGCAATGGCACGTGTGTGCTCAGGCCCGGTGCCACAGCAGCTTCCAACGAGGCGAGCGCCAAGAGCGACCGCCTGCCGGGCGAAGCTTGCCAGGTAGGACGGTGTGGCCGGCGAGAGCAGTGCGTGGCCGGGACGCTGAACGACCATGCCGGCGTTGGGCTCAACGGCGAGCGGATGCGTGAGACGGGGAAGCCGGTGCAGGATCTCGAGTGTACCGAGCGGTCCAGGAGCGCAGCTCAGCCCCACCGCAGCGACATCTTCGGCGTCAAGCTCGGCAACGTGTGCTGCGTAACTGCCCCACGGATGCGGCGCGCGCTCGGCGGGAAAGGTGAGGAGTGCAATGAGTGGGAGTTGCGTGATTTCCCGGACGGCTGCAAGCGCGATGCGGAGCTCGTCGAGCCGGAAGAAGCTCTCGAGCACGATCAGGTCGGCGCCACGTCCGGCGAGGATGGCTGCCTGTTCGGAAAACGCCGCTGCGATGGTGGCCCGATTTTTGGGTTCAGCCGGATCCAACAAACCTGCAATCGGGCCGATCGAGCCCGCCACCAGACAATCCACGCCAGCAATGTCCCGCGCCTCCCGGGCGAGCTTGACAGCGGCAGCGTTGAGGACCTCGGTTTCCGTGTCGGCGTGGAGCCTGCGGAGCCGTGGCCGGGACGTCGCAAACGTCGCCGTTTGCAAGATCTCCGCGCCGGAGGCGAGGTAGTCCAGATGGATTTGAAGCACCTCCTGAGGGTGCTCCAGAGCGGCAAGATCGATGCGCGGCGCAGCGGGGATGCGGGCAAGCAGCTCTGAGCCCATGGCCCCATCGGCGACGACGACGTGATCGGCGAGCCGTTGGCGTAGGTCCATGAAATAGGAATATCACAGCCCCCGCGACGGTGGAAGCAACTGTTCCGTTCCGGTGAACTTTGGCGCCAGGCCGACATGACGGATGGACGAACGGTACGAGCTATGTTGATTCCCTACGCCCCCGCATCGGAATCACGAGGACCGGACATGTAGCCGTACGGAGGACTTTGTCCGTGACGCTCCCGAGGATCGCGTGCTCGAGACCCCGGGTATTATGAGTCGTCATGATGATGAGGTCGGCGTGCTCTTCTTCTGCGACCTCGACGATCACTTTTGCGGGGCTACCACGGGAGATCATGACATCGATGACCACCCCTGGCGGCGCTTCCGCCGCCGTCTTTTTCAAGATCTCGCGCGCGCTGTCGCGAATGGTGAGGTAGTAATCCTCGTTGGGAGCGTGAAACGAAAAGATATCCGGATAGGGAAAGGTGTCGTGAATCACGCTGAGGAGCAAGAGCTCGGCATGATTGATTTGGGCAAGACGAGCCCCAAGACGGAAAGCCCGGCGCCGGACTTCCCCGGCATCCAGGGGAATCAGGATCTTTTGAGGAAGAATGCTCAACATCATCGGCCTTCCCATGACGCGATCTCTTAATGCCAATATGGGGTCATGAGCCCGGTGTGGCAAACGTGCATGCCAAAAACGAAGAGGCAGCCACGTTTGAGGGCGTTGCCATCATGGAGAATCCGGGCTAAAGTTGGGCGTTCGTGTGGCACGGTCCGTGTTCGAACCGTGGCGATGAGGAGGATTGACAGATGCGGCGATTGACCCGGAAGAAGTTGAAGCAGGATGAGTTCGTAACGGTTGTCGACCAGATGATGGATTGGGCGCAAGAGAACTGGAAGCCGCTCGTCATCGCATTGGCTGGCGTGTGTGTCGTCTTTCTGGGATGGTGGGGGATCTCGTCGTGGAAGGCCCACCGGGAAGCGGCGGCTTCGTACGCCGTCAATGAAGCGGTGGCCATTTATCAGGCCGATGAAGCCTCCGGCACTCCCAAGGCGGCAGATCTCAAGGCGGTTGAGAAAAAATTCGAAGAGATCGTGAAACGGTACGGCGGCACGGATCAAGGCGATGTCGCGCGGCTGTACTTGGCTCGCATTGCCCTGGAAACAAAAGACGTCACAAAAGCCAGGAAACTGTTGAACCGGATCGTTGAGCACCACCGCGGTGATGCGCTTGGGCGGGTGGCGATGCTCGATCTCATTGATGTGAGGATCAATGCGGGTGAAGCGGCGGAGGTCGCCAAAGATCTGGAGGCGATGGCATCCGGCCGTGATGATCGTTTGCCGAGGGATACTGCCATGTACGAGCTCGGGCGCGCGCTGTTGAGCGAGAAGAAAGCAAGTGAGGCTAAAGGCTATTTCCAAAAGCTCGTCAAGGACTTTCCAAACTCGCCGTACGGCCGTCTCGCCCAGGAACAGATCCGGAAACTGGGCTAGCCCGTGAACTTCGTCGAGGTGATCGAGCGCAAGCGTGACGGCGCCAAGCTGACGCGTGGCGAGGTCGAAGCGTTCGTCACCGGAACTGTGGATGGCAGTCTGCCGCGGGAGCAGATCGCGGCTTTTCTGATGGCGGTGTGCTGGCGCGGGATGGACGGTGAAGAGACGCGATGGCTGACCGAAGAGATGCTCCACTCCGGCGAGGTATGGCAGCTGGCAACGGATCGGCCGGGGGCCGTCGACAAGCACTCGACCGGGGGTATCGGTGATACCGTTTCACTGATTCTGGCGCCGTTGATGGCATCGGTTGGCACCCCGATCGCAATGATGGCTGGGCGGGGTCTGGGTCATTCTCAGGGGACGCTCGATAAGCTGGCGGCCATCCCTGGCTTTCGGACGAATTGGGACCGGGACGGTGTGATCGCTCTTCTGGACCGCTGCGGAGCAGCGATCACCGCCCAGTCGGAAAAGGTCGCACCGGCCGACCGCATCCTCTATGCGTTGCGTGATGTGACGGGCACGGTCGAATCACTTCCGCTGATCGTCAGCTCAATCATGTCGAAGAAGCTAGCACTTGGTGCTGCGACACTGGTACTCGATGTCAAGTGGGGGAGCGGGGCGTTCAGGACGACCGTTCCAGATGCCGTGGAGCTTGGCTCGGCGCTCAAGAGCGTGGCACGCGACATGGGAGTGGCCTGCGAAGTACTCATCACCGATATGAATCAGCCGCTTGGCCCGGCGCTCGGAACGGCGATCGAGGTCCGCGAGGCTCTTGAAGTGCTCGAAGGGCGGGGGAGCGCGGCGTTACGCGAGCTGACGCTTCGCCTGGCAGAGGAGCTCCTCGTTCTTCGGGGGGAAACACGTGAGCCGGCCAAACGAAGGCTCCTCAATGCTCTGGACGGGGGCAAGGCGCGGACGGCGTGGGACCGGATCGTGGAAGCGCACGGTGGTGATCCAAATCCGAAAATTCTGGCTCAGCCGTTACGTGAAGTGACTGTGCCCGCATCCGAGGCGGGATGGATCGGAGCCGTTGACGGGAGAGCGTTGGGGTGGATCGCGGTGGACGCCGGTGCCGGACGCAGAAAGGTCGACGATGTCTTGGCCTTCGGGGCGGGGCTGGTGGTCGAGCCGCGCATCGGTGACCGCATCGAGGCCGGCCAGCCGTTGGCACGCTTACTGATCGGCAAGAGAACGGTTGACGAGTCCGATCTGACAAACCGGATCCGGTCGGCTTTTACGATTGTGCCGCAACGTGTCGAGGCTCCGAAGCTCATTCTTGGCACGGTTGATGAGGTAGCGGCACATCTTGGCGGGAAACCCTGAGCCCCGGTCCGCCGGTCCTTGATATGGGTGAGACGCTCTGATGCTCTACCGTTTGTCCGGGATTCGAGTCCGTCTTGGCACCGAGGTCATTCTTGATGGTGCCGACTTTCAACACAACCCCGGAGAACACCTCGCGCTCGTTGGCCGCAACGGTTCCGGCAAGACCACCTTGATTCGTCTCGTGCGTGGAGAGTTCGAGCCGGAGGCTGGATCCCTTCAGCGCGTTCGCTCCCTCAGCATGGCGCACCTGCCCCAACACTTCGCAGCACCGGCTGGCTCGACTGCGCTCGGGTACGCGATGGGCGCGTATGCGAGGCTGGCCGAGCTCGAACGTGAACTTGACGGCGTCAGCGCCGAGCTGGCCGAGCATCCTGACGATGAGGAGCTGCTCGAACGCATGACGTACCTTCAGGCGGCGATTGAGGCGCATGATCCGTACCGTGCAGAAGCGAGAGCGCTGACGGCGCTCTCCTCGTTCGGGATCGGGGGCGAGCTGGCCGAACGCCCCGTTGAGGCTCTTTCCGGAGGCCAGCGGATTCGGCTAGCGCTCGCGCGTGTGCTCCTAGAGCCGGCCGATCTTCTTCTTCTCGACGAGCCAACCAATCACCTGGATCTCTTTGGCGTGGAGGCTCTGATCGAGCTGCTCAGGCAGCGGCATGGCGCCTTCCTCATCGCGACACACGACCGTCAGTTGATCGACCGTGCGGCGGATGGCGTCGTGGAGGTGGCCAACGGACGCCTCCACCGCTGGCCCGGCGGGTATCAGGCCTACCGGAAGGCCAAGGAGGAGGCGGAGGAAACCGCTCTCCGTGCCTGGCAGCGGCAACAGGAGTACATCCGCAAGACAGAGGAGTTCATTCGCAAGAACCTCGCAGGTCAGAAAACAAAGCAGGCGCAGGCCCGGCGCAAGGAGCTAGAGAAGATCAAACGGCTGGAGCGACCCTCGTCGGCCGAACCGCCCCCGGTGTTCGTCTGGGGGAACCTTCCGCGATCGGGGGATCTGGTTCTGACCGCTCAGGGCGTCAGCGCTGGTTACGGCAGGCCCGTTCTTACCGGCGTGGATCTCGCGATCCGGCGTGGCGAGCGGATCGCCGTGATCGGATCCAATGGGGCTGGGAAGACCACCTTGCTGCGTGTGCTCGCCGGCCGGATGGCCCCCCTCGCCGGCCGGATCGTGACGGGAACGGGCGTCGTGGCCGGCTGGTACGATCAGGAGCTTGCCGATCTTCCTGAATCTGGTTCGGTGCTCGACGCACTGTGGGCCGTCCATCCCCGTTGGAGCCCAACTGAGGTCCACGGCTGGGCGGCGAGGTTCGGATTCAGCCAGGATGATGTCGATGTCCCGGTGAGCTCGTTGTCCGGGGGAGAGAAGGGCCGCCTCGCCTTGGCCCGGATTTTGGCATCAACGCCCAATCTGCTCTTTCTCGATGAGCCGACGAACCATCTCGACCTGCCGACATGCGAGGCTTTGGAAGAGGCGCTGCTCTCCTATCCTGGCGCGCTCCTCGTCGTAAGCCATGATCGGCGCCTTCTCGAGCATCTCGCTACTCGCGTTCTCCTTGTAGATGGAGGCACGGCGGTCGAGGTCCCCGATGTGGCCGAGGCGCTGCGTCGCGTCGGCGTGATCCGTTCGCCAAAACCAAGAGAGGCGGTCCCCGTTTCTAGTTCGAGGCGCAGCCCTCTTGCGGAGGAGGAACGCCGGCTGCGCCGGGACGTTGATCAGCTACGCCGAAAACTCGCCCGGCTCGAAGAGGAAATCGAGCGGAGGCACCGGATCATCGCCGAGACGCAGGAAGCGATGGCCGATCGCATGATCTGGTCCGAGCCAGAACGGTTGAACGTCCTCCGGATCGAGCTCGATGCCGCACGGGACGGTCTGGACGAGCAGGAGGAACGCTGGGCGGAAACGGCTGAAGACCTGGAAGCGCTCGAGACCCGCCTCGCGACGCTCCGCGCCGAGCTGAAGGGGTAGCTTCCACCGCCCGAGATGAATGGTTGCATTTGTGCAAGAATGGATGTAAGAAGCGTCAACCGGAATGAGTAGGGGAGGCACACGAGCGATGCAGAATGGAACCATTGTTGAGAATCCGGATCACGTCACATCGGCTGACATCATCGTCGGCATTCCCTCCTTCAACGAAGCCGACTCGATTGCGTTGCCAGCCGATGCAGCAAGCCGGGGGCTGGTTGAATATTATCCCGGTTTGAAATGCGTGCTCATCAACGTTGATAACCACTCGGAAGATGGAACACGCGAGGCGTTTCTGGGCACACCGACCAAGGTTCCGAAAGTGTATATCTCCACCCCTCCAGGTGTGCGGGGGAAGGGAAATAACTTCAGGAATCTATTCAAGGCCGCCGTCGAGCTCGGAGCCCGGGCGGTCGTCGTGGTCGACGCCGATCTCAAAAGCATCACACCCGCGTGGATCCGGTACCTCGCTGAGCCGCTGCTCGGGAGGTACGACTACGTGACACCAATCTACCTGCGCCACAAGTACGACGGCACAATCACCAATCATATTGCCTATCCACTGCTGAGGACCTTGTTTGAGCTCAGGGTGCGCCAGCCCATTGGCGGAGATTTCGGATTCTCCGGACGGCTGGCCAGGGCGTTTTTAGCTGAGAAGGTCTGGAACGACAGAATCGCCCATTTTGGAATCGACATCTGGATGACAACAATCGCGATTGCTCGGCGCTTCAACGTGTGTCAAGCGTTCCTCGGCTCGCCGAAGATCCATCGTCCGAAAGATCCATCTGCCGACCTCGAAGTGATGTTTACGCAGGTGGTTTCGACCTTGTTTGAGCTGATGATCGACTTTGAGTACCTGTGGAAGGATACGGGATCCAGCCGGCCGAGCTCGATCTACGGATTTGGCCTTGGTGTCGAAGAGCAGCCACCGGCAGTTGATGTCAACACGGCCCGGCTCCTCGAGAGCTTCAAGAAGGGGTTTGGCACGTACAAAGACCTGTGGCGTGATGTCATTCCCCTTCCTGAGCTCACGGAGCTTGAGCGAGCGGTTGCCAACGCCGACGAGGAGAGCTTCTATTACCCTTCGCGTCTTTGGGCGAGAATCCTTTTCAACTTTGCGGTTGCGTACAAGAAGCAGGCCTCCGAAGAGATGCGTGCGGAGGTGATGAAGGCTCTGATTCCGCTGTACCACTCGAGGGTGCTCTCCTTCGTCAACAAGACGCGTCAAGCATCACTGAAAGACACCGAAGAATACCTCGAAGACATTAGCCGGGTTTTCGAGGCGGAGAAGTTCTACCTGATTGAGCGGTGGGATCAGGAGAAAGCTCACAACGGAAGGCTGTTCCATCCGTAGGCCATGATGAGCTCCCGTCCTACGCGAACGGAGGTGGCGGGCTGAAAAGGGAACGGCATTGAGTAACCGGTTGTCACCATCCTCTGAGGAAGCGTCGCGGCGAGCTGTGCGTGAGGCCTCATGGCGGGTACGGAAAGGAAGATGCCGCAGCCGCACGCTGGGATATTCAACAGCGTCCTCTACTCTGCGGTTTTGACAAGTTCCGCGAGCCTGCCTTGGGTGAGAGATGCGACAAGGAATGGCCGGAGCATCCGAGCCCCCCGTCCAGATCCTTCGCCTTCGGCTCAGGATGACAGGGAGAGGGTTGAGCGGTTCAGGATGACATTGTGGGGGGCGCTCCGGGATGGCGAGCGCGTTCGCCCTCGACTTGGGATGGCACGAGCAGTTGTCATTCTGAGGAGGCGTAGGTTTCCCCATTTTGTCATTCTGAGGAGGCGGAGCCGACGAAGAATCTGGGCGGGGGGACCGAGCATTCCTGTTTTCCCGTGAGCTGCGTTCCTTACCCGAGATCTCACGGGCGGGTGGGGGAGGAAGACGCGACACGCACGCCACATATTCAACACTGTCCCCAAGTCCTCTTGGGCGGCATGAGTACGGATCTCCGCCGAAACTCTACGGCCGCCGAAGCATTCCCTCCGGCTGCCGGCCCTCATTTCATGACACGCAACTCCACGGCGCTGGGATGGGCCGCCGAGCGGTAGATGCGGTTCGTCACCGCGATGAAGTCTGAGGCCTTGGCCGTGAAGATGTTGTCCACCCATGTGCCCGGGTTCCGGTCGATGAAGGGGAACCAGGTGCTCTGGATCTGCACCATGATCCGGTGCCCCTTGAGGAAGGTGTGGCAGATGTCGTGGAGCTCGTAGCGAAGGTGCTGCGGCTCGTTGGGCGGGAAGGGCTCGGGATGCTCAAAGCTGTTCCGGAACCTGCCCCGGAAGGCCTCGGCCCGGACGAGCCGCTGTATCCCGGCGTTCTTGTCTTTCTCATTGCCTCCCCACCCGTGACCACAGGTGGACCACTTGGGCTCCTCGGTGGGCTGGACGTCGATGACCTTGACGATCCAGTCGGAATCTCTGCCCGAGGTGCTGACCCAGAGATCGGCCATCACCGGTCCCGCCACGGTCAGGTCCTCCTTCAGGGGCTTGCTGGTGTAGACGAGGACGTCGGGCCGGCGGGCGGCGAAGCGCTGGTCCTCGGTCATGTAGCGTGCCGACCATCCGGTGGTGATCTCTTCCGTGTAGGGAATGGGCTTGGACGGATCACTGACGTACTGGTCCCACGCCTCCTCCCGAGAGGACGGCCGGTTCCAGGAGAGCCCGTGGTCGCCGGCAAGGTAGAGCTTCCTGGTCGTGGCCGGCGGCGGCCACCGGTCGAACTCACGCCACCGGTTGGCCCCCGTCTCAAAGACCAGGGCCTCGGGCTGATGAACCGGCGGGCCATCCTTGAGGTAGTGCCGGAAGAAGGGCTGCTCCACGTTGTCCCGGAACCACTTGGCGGTGGCGAAGCCAAACTTCTCCGCTCCGAGCTCCTCGCCGCTGCTCGAAGCCCAGCCACCGTGGCGCCACGGTCCCATGACCAGCACGTTGTGGATGCCGGGGTTCTGTTTCTCCACGGTCCGGTAGGTGGCCAGCGGTCCGTAGAGGTCCTCCGTGTCGAAGAGCCCGCCCACGACCATCACCGCCGCCTTGATGTTTTTGAGGTGCGGGAGGATGTTGCGGGACTGCCAGAAGCTGTCGTAGTTGGGATGCTGCGAGACCTCGTCCCAGAAGGGGATCTCGTGGTGGAAGAAACGCTCGTCGGCGTTGGACAGCGGCCCCAGTCCGAGGAAGAAGTCGTACGCATCGGCGGTACCCATCTCCAGGTGCTCGGGCCACTCGGTGGTCGGGCCTTTCCGCGGACGCCCGAACACCGAGAAGAAATCGAAGGTCAGCACGAGGTTGAATGCCCCGTTGCGATGCATGTCGTCCCAGAACCAGTCGGCGATGGGCGCCTGGGGAGATACCGCTTTGAGGGCCGGGTGCGAGTGGATCATCCCGCAGGAGGCGTAGAAGCCTGGGTAGGAGATCCCCCACATCCCCACCTTGCCGTTGTTGCCCTTGACGTGGTGGATGAGCCACTCGATGGTGTCCCAGGTGTCCGTGCTCTCGTCCACCGCCGTGCCGCCCTTCTCCCACGCATCCTCGGGTCTCATATTGACGAAGGTGCCCTCGGACATGAACCGGCCCCGCACATCCTGGTAGACGAAGATGTATCCCTCCCTGGCGAACGCTTCGGAGGGTCCGAGGGAATCCTTGTAGCGGTCGGCACCGTAGGGCGCCACCGAGTAGGGGGTCCGCGTCATCAGGATCGGGTAGGTCTTCGAGAGATCGTTGGGCACGTAGACCGCCGTGAACAGACGAACGCCGTCCCGCATGGGGATGCGGTATTCGAACTTCGTGTAATGGGAGCGCACGTAGCGCGCCGTCTCACTGTCCCTGGGCGGACTGGCCCAGGCCATGCCCGCCATGACCACCATCAACACGCCAGCGACGACTGTACGAATCTGTTTCATGAAACCTCCTCCGACAGTTGTACGAAACACCGCTTCCCAGGTTACACGAATACGGGAACCGGGGAGAGAACCCGGTCACCGTGCCCCGAACTGCTCTCCACGATCGGTGATCTGAAGGAGCGGCCTCCGTTCCGCGATACACTGATCGTGGAAGTGCCATCATGGTCTTCGCCGACTCCCTGACCAAGGCCGGCCGGCTTCTAGAGATCCAGCGAATGTTGGCAGGCCAGCCGTCTCGCGGGCGCACCACCCGAGAGATTTCCTATGGAAGCCGGGCACCGATGCATGTGGAAAACGCAACCGCGGAGGTCGCAGAGGTTCGCAGAGGGAGGCTGTGATGAGTACAACACTGTCCCCAACTCCGTGGTTTTGGCGAGGTCCGCGAGCACGTTTTGGCTGAGACGGGCGACGAAGCATGACTGGTGCATCCGAGCCCCCCCCACCCGGATCCTTCGCCTTCGGCTCAGGATGACAGGGAGAGGGTTGAGCGGTTCAGGATGACATTGTGGGGGGCGTTTCGGGATGGCGAGCGCGTTCGCCCTCGACTTAGGATGGCACGAGCAGTTGTCATTCCGAGGAGGCGAGATCCTTCGTGGCGCGCTTTTGGCAGAACGCTCAGGATAACAGGGGAGGGTGTCATTCTGAGCACCCACATGCCCCGGTGCGGGGCACCGGGACGGTGGGCTAACAGGCATTCAGCGACCGTTCCTCAGGTTTCTCGAAGTTAGGCGTTATCAGTAGGTTACGCTACTTTCTCCCACGTGATGCGATTGCTGTTCGTTGAGAGGATGCGAAGCCATCGCTCCACCGTCATTCTGAGGAGGCGTAGGTTTCCCCATTTTGTCATTCTGAGGAGGCGGAGCCGACGAAGAATCTGGG
>WGCW01000059.1 GCA_015493585.1 Acidobacteriota bacterium | reverse complement strand
GAATGACGCCCCCCTCAATGTCATCCTGAGCCGCCATACCCTCCCACTGTCATCCTGAGCCGAAGGCGAAGGATCTGGGCGGGGGGGCCGGAAGGTTTCATGCTGGAAACAGTCGATATGGAAAGGAAAGAGAGTTCTCCTCCCCCGCCCAGATTCTTCGTCGGCTTCGCCTCCTTAGAATGACAAAATGGGAAAACCTGCGCCTCCTCTCAACTAACAGCACTTGCGTCACGTGGGAGAAAGCAAAGTAAGCTACTGACAAATCCAAACTTCGAGAAACCAGAGAAACGGTACCCGAATGCCTGTTCATCCACCGTCTCGGTGCCCCACACTGGGGCATGCGGGTGCTCAGAATGACAAGGGACAGAGTGGCTGCGTCTCTGCGCTTCATTCCTCTTCCCACCGATCCCGCAAAGAAGCGGCGCACAGCGCAACGCCCTCACGCCGCAGCCGGTATTGACAGCTCGACGATGTCTTGCTAGATTGACGCTCCCCGGCGCAACGCCGGCCCCGTGAGCGGGAGTAACTCAGTGGTAGAGTGCGACCTTGCCAAGGTCGAAGTCGCGGGTTCAAATCCCGTCTCCCGCTCCATTCCCCAATGATTTAATTCGTTCCAACCAGCCTTTTCGCGTCTGGATCGTGTCACTCAGGAACCGTGTGGGTCTCGATATCAGGTATGAGAAACCACGGTTGTTGACACCGTGTGCTCATATGCATAAACTAAATAAGACTTGTTTCGAGAGGTGGCGAGCCATCACGACATATCGAGAAGGAGATCAGAAAGCATTGTATTCGGCTACACCGTGGCCCTATCGTCTTCGCTTGGGAGAAAGGGCACGTGAACGTGACCTGTTTCTCCACAGTACGGCCAGCACCATGCTTAAAGCCGTGCGCGGGGTCTTGTGAGCAGTACACTGCTCACCGAGATTTCAGCGGCCTTCCAGATCGCGGCCGCCGTGGCCGCTGTCTGGCAAATCAGGCGAAGCGGTAAACGGCTGGCATGGGGGTTGATTGCGGCGGGGTTCCTCGTGCTGGCCGGCGAACGGGTGTGGACGCTCATAACGAGGCACTGGATAACACCCCACGCCGCTTTTCTCCATACGGTTCGGGAGCCGTTGATGCTCGCCGTATCGGCCCTGCTGTTCGCCGGAGTGTGGCTCATCGGTGGGCTCTTCCGCGAAACCCAGGAGAGCGAGGAAGCAGCCCTCCGGAGCACAAGACGGATCCAGGCCATCCTCGACAGGCTTCCCATTGGAGTCTTCACCTTTGACCGGGAACTCACGCTAACATTTTGCAACCCGCTGTTGGAAAAGATCGTTGGCGTACCCTCCGCGAGCATCATCGGCCTCGATCTGGCCACTCTTCCCGATGACCGCCTTGTCTCCATCCTCCAAGACACACTCGCTGGAGAGAGCAGGGAGGCTACAGGCATCTACCGTTCCACCCTGTCCGGCCGCGAGATATTCGCCACGATCGTGACCCTCCCCGAGCCGGGGTCATCCGGAGGGCTCGGTTTTGTGGTGGACCTGACAAAGGCCCGCTCGGCGGAGGAGGAGGCGCGCCGCCTGGCCTCTCTCGTTGAGCGCTCGCCCGAGGCAATCTACATCGCGGGTGTTGACGGGAAGCTCATGTACGTCAACCATGCTGCCTGCGACCTGACCGGATACACACGGGAAGAGTTGCTGCAACGCGCCTTGAAGGACCTCTTCACCAGTGACACCGGCCCAGCGGCTTTTGAGGAGATGTGGAAGAGCCTCCAGTCCGGCAGGACGTGGACGGGCACATTCATCCACAGCAAGAAGGATGGGACGAGCTATGAGGTGGACTCGCTGATCACTCCGATCGGTGATCCGGTCGATGGAGGCATCACCGGCTACGCCGCTTTCGATCGGGACATCACCGAGCGGCGTCGACTCGAGCACCGCGTGCGGCAGATCGAGAAAATGGAGACGGTCGGCCAGCTTGCCGGTGGGATCGCCCACGACTTCAACAACGCACTGACCGCCATTCTGTCCACGGTAGAGCTGCTGCAAGCTTCGGGCGATCGCGCCAGCCTCGATCGTTCGCTCCGGGTCATCCACGACGCTGGCGACCATGCCGCCCAGCTGACACGGCAGCTGTTAGCCTTCTCACGCAAGCAGCTCATTCAACCGGTAGATCTCGATCTGAACCAAACCATCAGGCGAGACCTGCCGATCCTCCGCCGGCTGATCGGTGAGAACATCTCCATCGACTTTATCGAAGGGCGGCGACTGGCAACCGTGCACGCCGATCCGGGCCAGCTTTCCCAGGTACTGATGAACCTCTGCGCAAACGCGAGAGATGCTATGCCCAACGGTGGCACCATCACGATCGAGACTCAGAATGTGCTGGTCAACGGCGAGTTCGTTGCGGCCCACCCGTGGGCCGTTCCCGGCCGGTACGTCATGCTAACCGTAGCTGATACCGGCTGTGGCATGGACGAGGCCACGCTCAACAGGGTGTTTGAGCCGTTTTTTACCACCAAATCCAAGGAGCGGGGAACCGGCCTCGGTTTGGCTTCGGTCTACGGAATCGTGAAGCAGCACAACGGCCTCATCCACGCCTACTCGGAGCCTGGCCTCGGAACGAGCTTCAAGCTTTATCTTCCTGCAGTCGACCGTCGCGCCGTCGAAATCTCTAACGGGATCGAAGGGCCGGTGGTTGGCGGGCACGAGGTTCTCCTGCTCGCCGAGGACGACCGGGACGTGCGAGATGCCCTAGCAACCACCCTTGGCGCCATGGGTTACACAGTGACTGCCGCCGAAGACGGCGCAGCCGCTCTGCGCGCGTTCGAGTCACTCGCCGGAGGCGTAGACCTCGTGATCTCCGATCTCGTCATGCCCGTCATGGGTGGCCTCGAACTGGCCGCGAAGATTGCTGAACGCAGCCCCGGCCAACCGTTCCTGCTGCTCAGTGGGTACACTGAAGAGGCGGCCTTCGACGAGGCTCCTCGTGACATGCGGCTCCAGTTCCTGTCCAAGCCGTTCGGCCTCGATACGCTGTTGCGAACCATAAGGAAGATGCTTGATGCTCCTGCGCCTTGACGCCACAGTCAACCTCCCCTAGAATCACTCTCCCTGGCGACGTGGCCAAGTGGTAAGGCAGGGGCCTGCAAAGCCCTCATTCGGCGGTTCGAATCCGCCCGTCGCCTCCATTATTTTTTCCACCCCACATTGCGCCTGGAGAACCGTGCCGCCACGTGACGTGCCCACGTGGTGTGCTGGCATATCAAAACACCCGCTGGAGACCGGCCCCGGCGGGTGTTGGCATCGCGATCTGGAAAACCCCTCAGTCCGGTTTCTTCCCCAGTGCTTTGAGGAGACGTTCACCGAAGACGGTCGTAGCCGGAGCCTCAGCGGCCTGCGAGCTCATGTGCCCCTGGTAATCCTTGCGCTCCTGATCCTGTTTGTACGCCCGAATCGAGAGACTGATTCTCTTGCGCTCTGGATCGACGGTCATGACTTTTGCATTGACGACGGTCCCCGGCTTGAGCGCCGTCTTTGGATCGACGTCACGGCCCATCCCAAGCTCGGAAACTGGGATCAACCCGCTAAGGCCGGGCTCTAGCTCGACAAAAACGCCAAAGGGCGCACCATTCTCCACCACGCCTTCGACGACCTGGCCCGGCTGGTAGTGCATTTCGATCCGCTGCCACGGATCGCTCACCGGAACCTGGCGCAACGACAGTCCGATCCGCCGGTTTTCACCATCGAAGTCACGAACCCATCCCTTCACGGTCTTGCCGACCTCGAGCTCCTCATCAGCAGCTTCCATTCCGGGAGGCAGTTGACTGACGTGAAGCAGGCCGTCGATTCCAGGCTCCAGCTCGACGAAGAGCCCGAACGGGGCCTTCCGCACAATGGTGCCCTCAAACGCTGCTCCAGGTGCGTACCGCTCTTCGGCGCCCTCCCACGGGTCGGCCTCAAGCTGCTTCATGCTGAGCGAAATCCGGTCCCGCCCGGAGTCGATTTCCAGCACCTTGACACGAACCTGCTGGCCCACCTCGAGCACTTCGCGAGGATTCCGGATCCGGCGGTGGGAGATTTCCGTCACATGGACGAGGCCATCGACCCCACCGAGATCGACGAACGCGCCAAAATCCGTGATTGACCGGACGACCCCTTCGGTAACCGTCCCTTCCTCAAGCCGTGCCAAGGTCTCCTCGCGTTTCCGCGTCTTCTCTTCACGCAGCAACGCCGCCCGTGATACGACCAGTTTCCGGTCATCTGGGCTGTACTCGAGGACCTTGAACTGATAACTCTGGCCGAGGAACTGATCGAGATCCTCGGTTCGCTGATCGGAGATTTGCGACACCGGGCAGAAGCCCCGGACGCCGGCGATGGTCACGTCAAAGCCGCCCTTGCGCCGTCCGACAACCTTCCCTTCCACAGGCAAACCTGCTTCGACGGCATGGGCCAACTCTTCCTTGAGCTTTCTTTCAAGAGCCAAGCGCCTCGAAACCCGGATCTCCTCACCTGACTCGACGACGACAACCTCGACCGGATCGCCCGTCCCGAGCTCATCGAGCTCCTCGCGCGGCAGAACCGCTTCCGACTTGCCCCCAACATCGACCAGGGCGACATCGCCGTGGATTGCCACGATCGTCCCGTCGATGACGGCGCCCGCCTTCAGAATCTTTGCATCGAGATCCTGTTGCAGAGCCATCTCAAATTCACTGATCTGTTGCTGGTTGTCTTGATCCATGGTTCCGGCCTCGCTGATTGAGCTCCACGCGGTCCCCGCGTGAGGGCCGCTAGGATAGCACATGCTGGCGGGCGCCGTCGCGCACAGGAAATGGGAAGAAGATCTCAGGCAACGGGTCCGGCGATCTTCCGGACTTTGGCCCGAACGAGGAGGATGGCGACAGCTGCGGCGATTGAGAAGAGCCCCAGGTAACCGTAGGCGGCGTGGAAGGCGTAGCTCGCCGCCCGCCGCAGCATCAGACCGTGCCCAGTCGCCAGAAACACGTGCCATGCATCGGGGTCAAAGATCCGTCCAGCGCCTCCGGCCAGCTCCTTCATCCGGGCCATCAGCTCCAAGCTGCGCGCCCCTCCCTGGGTCAGGTTGGACGCGAGCCCCTCGTAAAAGGCGTCTTCCCGCATCGACAGGATCGCCGTCGCAAGCGCGGATCCAATCGACCCCGCGATCAAACGCACCACGTTGAGCAAGGTGGATCCATCCGGGATGTCCCGTTCTTCCAACGTTCCAAGCGAGATCAGCGTGACCGGAGCGAACACGCCACCCATACCCAGACCAAAGAAAATATTGTCCAGGATCAACGTCGTCCGTGAAGTATCGATGTCGGTGTGGAAGTACCACGATGCCGCCGCTGTAGCCACGAGGAAGAAGGTTGCGATCCACTTCGGGCTGATCCGGTCGGCCAGGGCGCCGGCGCCGAGCGTCACGAACCCGGAGAGCAGCGCTCCGGGGAACATGATCAAGCCAGCTTGCAGCGTCGTGTACCCGTGAATCTTCTCCAAGAAGACGGGAAGCAAGAGAAAGAAGCCGTAGGCATTGATCGAGAGCAGGACCATCGACAGGAGCCCGAGACGAAACGGGCGGGAGCCCAGAACACGCCTGGGAAACAGCGGATTGCGTGCCAAGGCGAACCAGAGGACCGCCGCCACCGCCGCGGCGATGAAGAGCAGCAGCATGTGGAAGATGAAGTCGGAGCTCAGCCACCCTTTCTCCTGCCCCTTCCCCGTAAACACGATCAATGCGGAAAACGCCGTCGCGAGCAACGCAAATCCGATGAAATCGAACGCCTTCCTCTCCGTACCCGAGCGGGTGTTGCGGAAGAGCCACCACACGGCAACGATCGTCAAGACCCCGATCGGTACGTTGACGAAGAACACCCAGCGCCATTTGAGGTGCTCCGTGATCAAGCCTCCGATCGTCGGCCCCAGGGCCGGCGCGAACGACGCCGAGAGCCCGTAGAGCCCCATGGCGAGCCCCTGTTCCTCCTGGGGAAAACTCTCGTAGAGGATCACGAGCCCAATTGGGATAATGATGCCCTCCCCCATCCCCTGGAAGAACCTCGCTGCCAGCATGACCGCGAGCGACGGCGCGCTCCCGGCGATCGCCGACATCGTAATGAACAGAGCGACCCCAATGAGAAACGTGTCCCGGTGCCCAAGGACCTCGGCCACCCAGCCAACGGCCGTCATGGCAATCGCCGAACCGAGGAAGTAGATGATGACGACCCACTGGACCCCATAAATATCGGTATCGAGCGAGGCCATCATGTGGGGCAGAACGATATCGACAATGGTCGTATCCAGCAGGGCGATGAAGATCCCCATCGACACGAGCGCCGCAACCACCCATTTGCTCGGGCCG
>WGCW01000058.1 GCA_015493585.1 Acidobacteriota bacterium | reverse complement strand
CCGCCATACCCAACCGAGATCGCACTCGACCGTGGTTCGAGATGGGTCGTCACCCGAATCTCGACCAGCACGTCGGCCTGCGAGGAGATCGGCCGATGCATGCCCCGCTCCCGGAGCTCTACCGCAACTGCACGCCGGATCCGCCGCAACGTCAACTGGTCGAGGTGTGCCGGCGTGGCCAGAAAATCAAACGTCTGGTACTGAGCAAAGTTGACGGTCCGGTCCCAGTCGGTCGAAACCTTCATGCTCGTGCACCCGCCTGCGAACAGCAACAACACCGCAATCACGGCCGTGCGTTTCAACATCTCGTCCTCCGTCCTGTCACGTCCGATTATGACAGCTCCCGCGTCCGTGGATCCTCCTCCAGGATCCCCTGCTCTCCCTCGAGCCGGGCCACCGTCACTGCGCCACACGAATCGGAAAAAACGTTGACCGCCGTTCGCGCCATGTCAAGGAGCCGGTCCACGACCAGGATCAGTCCGATCGCCTCGAGCGGAAGCCCAACTGCGGACAGGATGATCGCGATCGCGACCAGACTGGCCGATGGGACCCCGGCTACGCCGATCGACGTCAATAGCGCCATCAACACCACGCTGAACTGCGTCCCGAAGCTCATGTGCAACCCGTACGCCTGGGCGAGGAACATCGCCGCCACACACTCGTACAGCGCCGTACCATCCATATTCACCGTGGCGCCGAGCGGCAACACGAACGACGTCACCCTCGGTGAGACCCCGGCCCGTTTCTCCGTGCACTCCATCGTGACCGGGAGTGTTGCCGACGACGAGCTCGTCGAAAAAGCCATCAGCAGCGCCGGCGCCATGGCGCGATGCTGCCTCCACGGATGCTTAATCCTGGCGACGGCCCACAGAATCGCCGGCAGCGTCACGAACATGTGGATCGTCAGCCCAGCCAGCACAACGGCGAAGAAGCTCGCCAGCGGAACGAACGCTCCAAATCCGGTCGAGGCCATCACCTTCGCGACCAGCCCAAACACACCGATCGGGGCGAACCGCATGACGAGATCCGTGATCCGCATCATCACGTCGAGTACACCCTGCCAGAACGCCTGCAACGTGCTCCGCCCCGGTTCGGCAATGGTCGCCATGAACGAGCCAAAGAGCAGGCTGAAAAAGATGGCTGCAAGCATCGCACGGTTGTCCGATGCCGCCTTGACGACGTTGGTTGGCACCATGCGGAGAAAAATCCCGACGACGTCCGCCATTCCCCTGCCGTGAACGTGAGCGGCCACCGCCTGCACCGAGCCGGTCAACCCGATCACGTTCCGGGCCGGCTGACCACCGATGATCCCCGGCCGCACCAGATTCACCAGCCCAAGACCGGTCAGAACTGCCAGCAGGCTGGTCACGATGTAGTACACCAGCGTGCGCAGCCCAAGGCGCCCGAGCCCGCCTTCGCCCCCGATCCCCGACACGCCGACGATGATCGACGAAGCGATCAGCGGCACGATCAGCATCTTCAGGCCGTTGAGAAACAGCGTGCCGAGGAAATCGTACACGGCATACCAGCGAACCCCGAGCGTCGCGCCCGACGTCCCGCTCAGCCGCCCCGCAATCACCGCCAGCGCCAGCGCAATCAGAATCTGCCAGTGGAGCGCAAGCCCTCGACGCTTCATACCCGACAGGATACCCGCACCACCCCGGAGCATGCACCCACCACGTCACGCCATACCGCTAAGGTTTTGAGGTGGTGGAGTTACCCCGGTTGAGTGGACATGTTAGCAGTTGGGGTGGACGGAATAAAGAGGAACCTCCTTTCAAAGTTGTTGGGTGAAAGATAGCCGATGGCAGAGTGGAGGCGATGAGGGTTGTACCAGCCTTCGATGAAGTCGAAGACGGCGTTGCGTGCCTGGGCACGGGATTTGAATGTCGTCCTGTCGATGAGCTCGCACTCGAGGGTTGCGAAGAAGCTCTCACAGAGGGCGTTGTCATAGCAGTCACCGACCGATCCCATGGAAGGTCGCACCCCTTCTTCGAGGCAGCGTTTGCCGAAGGCGAAGGAGGTGTATTGGCAGCCATGATCGGAGTGATGGATGACGTTGGATGGTTTTCGTTGTTCGAGAGCCATCCCGAGAGCATGGAGCACGAGCTCGGTGCGCAGATGGTTCTTCATGCTCCACCCGACGACCTTCCGGCTCCAAACATCGATGACGACGGCAAGGTAGAGGAAGCCCTCCGAGGTCGGAATGTAGGTGATATCGGCGACCCACAATTGGTCGGGCACTTCGGCCTTGAATTGGCGCTCAACGAGGTCAGGTGCAGGTCGAGCGGAGTCGTCCCTTCGAGTGGTAAAGGCTCGCTTGCGGCGGCTAACGTCTTGCAAGCCCGCCTCTTTCATCAGTCGCGCAACCCTGTCGCGGCTCACACGAACGCCCTCCGCCTGCAAGTGGGCATGTATCCGTGGAGCGCCGTAGGTCCCACGCGACCAGGCATGGATCTGGGAGATCCGCTCAAGCAGGGAAGCGTTGGCCTCCGCCCTCGCAGAGCGCTTCCTCTTCAGCCAGGCATAGTAACCGCTGGTGGAGACGTCCAGCACACGGCACATAGTCCTGACAGCGTATATGGCCTGATTCGCTCTCACGAACTCGAAGATTCTGGTGGTACTGAGCCGGTCTCCCGAGCGAACCAGGCCGCGGCTTTTGCCAAGATCTCCCGTTCTTCTTTCAAGCGCCGGTTCTCCCGGCGAAGCTTCCTCAGCTCGGCCTTTTCCGAGGATGTAAGGCCGTCCTTCCGCCGGCCTTCGTCCCGGTCCGCCTGGCGAACCCAGTTGCGGATCGCCTGGGCAGACGGCTCGAACTCCCGGGAGAGTTCTTCCGCGGTCCGCCCCGATCGGACCAGCTCCACCATCTGGAGCCGAAATTCAGCAGGATAGGGTGGTCGTGAACGTGTCATCGCAAGCTCCTTTCGCTTTCGCCGACCGGCCTGTGGGGTTGTGGAAAATGGGGCCCCTACCCCCTTTCCCACAGCCCCCACAGCCTCGACGACGACGAAACCATTCTAGTGTCCATCAAACCGGGGGAGGTCCAACTGGAACCTAGGGTGAGTGATTCTGGCGGATGAGATGTGCCAAGAGCGCAAGAGATCGGCGCAGATCGCCGCTGAGAATCGTTTACCTTAGGTGCGATATACTGACAAACTATCGCAACGCCAGGAGTGCGGTGCGGGTTGGAGGAACGATGCGGGCTGACGGCAGGGAGGCGGGCGACACCCGTCCGATCACGATTGAGACGGGTTTCATCCGGTACCCGGAGGGCAGCGTGCTCTACCGGGCCGGCGACACGATCGTCCTGTGCAATGTGTCGGTGCTGGACCGGACGGCCGGATTCTTGAGGGGCACGGGAGAGGGCTGGCTGACGGCCGAGTACGCCATGCTGCCGCGTGCCACCGAAGAGCGGACGGAACGCGAGGTCAACCGCGGGAGACCCTCCGGGCGGAGTCAAGAAATCCAGCGCCTGATCGGGCGGTCGTTGCGTGCGGCCATCCGGAGAGATCTCCTGGGAGAGCGTACGTTGCAGGTTGATTGTGATGTTCTTCAAGCCGATGGCTCGACGCGCACCGCTGCCATCTCGGGTGGGTGGGTGGCGGTGACGCTGGCCCTCGCACGCATGGCCGGACAGGGTCTGCTGCACGATTGGCCGCTGGTCCGGCAGATCGCGGCCGTCTCGGTCGGTCTCATGCACGACCGCGCGATGGTCGACCTAGACTACGGAGAGGACCTCGACTGCGACGTCGATCTGAACCTCGTGTTCACCGGGAAGGGAGAGCTGGTCGAGGTTCAGGGAACAGCCGAAGGAGAAGTCTTCCGGCCCGAGCAACTGATGGGGATGATCGCTGCTGGCTCGGTCGGAGCGCGGGCGATCATGGCAAAGCAGCGCGAGGCCGTCGCCGAAACGCTGGCCTCCGCCGGGGTCTCGCTTCCTTGACACCCCACGGGACGGGTCCTTATACTCAGCCTTCGCCGTTTGGGCGTTTGATCTTTGGTAAAGGCACATCAGGGAACCTGAGATCGGGGTGTAGCGCAGCCTGGTAGCGCACCTGCCTTGGGCGCAGGGGGTCGGAGGTTCAAATCCTCTCGCCCCGACCATCCCGCACAGAGCCGCACGACCCGCCTGTAGCTCAGCAGGATAGAGCAACGGACTTCTAATCCGTGGGTCAGAGGTTCGAGTCCTCTCAGGCGGACCAGATCAATCATACGGTGGGCGTAGCTCAGCTGGTAGAGCACAGGATTGTGGCTCCTGTGGCCGTGGGTTCGAGTCCCATCGCCCACCCCAATGTGCGCCCGTAGCTCAGCTGGATAGAGCGTCAGACTCCGGATCTGAAGGCCGTGGGTTCGAATCCCGCCGGGCGCACCATTTTTCCAGGAACAGAAACCGCTTCACCCGAAGCGGTTTTTTCGTGCGTGCCATATGTCTGTCAACGAGAACAAGACTCTGGCCGTTGTGGAAGTCCTGCGAACGGCTGGCGCTGGGTTATTTCCGCCTCAGCTCGAGCTCGATCGGGCAATGGTCTGAACCCATGACCTGCGGATGGTGGCGTGCGGCGACGACACGTTCGGCGAGATCCGGTGTGATGTAGAAACCGTCGATCCGCCAGCCGATGTTGCGTTCGCGAACGCCCCGGCGGTTGCTCCACCAGGTGTAACACCCCGGCTCTCCCGGATGCAGCTCGCGGAAAATGTCGAGGTAGCCGTGGGCGAGAAAGCGGCTGAGCCAGGCGCGTTCCTCGGGCAGAAAGCCGGTGTTCTTCTCATTGGCCTTTGGATTGGCGAGGTCGATCTCTTCGTGGGCGATGTTGATGTCGCCGCAGATGATCACGCTGCGGCCCTGGCTGCGCTGGCCCTCGGCGTGTTGCAGCACGGCTTCGGAGAACGCCAGCTTGTACGGCACCCGCGAGAGATCCGCGCCGCCGTTTGGGAAGTAGACGGTGTAGAGTACGAAATCATCGAAGTCGGCGATGATCAGCCGGCCCTCGTCGTCGAACGCGGGATCGCCGAGACCACCAAAGGTCACTGAGGCAGGTGGAATGCGGGTGAGTAGGCCGGTGCCCGAATACCCCTTCTTGGTCTTTGCCGGGTTCCAGAACACATGATAGCCCTCGGGCTCACGCGCTTCGGCCGGGAGCTGCTCGGGGAAAGCTCGAACTTCGTTCAGACTGAGGATGTCCGGCTCTGCATCCGCCAGCCAATCGAGAAATCCCTTCCGGACGCATGCCCTCAAGCCGTTGACGTTCCACGAAAAAAGCCGGATGGTTTCCCCGCTCATACCGCCTCCAATCTGATGCGGCATTGTAGCGCTTCGAAGCGTGTCACATCCGGAAGACAGCGGGCCCGACCCGCATCCCCCAGGTCAGGCTGACGGGAAGGGCGTGGGTCAGCGCAAAACCGACCGCGGCGTGACAGAGGCCCATGACGTACAGGTTGGGCTCACGCCGGTAGAGCCAGGCGGCGAGGATGCCGAAGCTGACGGCCGCCGGCGCGAGGAACGGGTTGGGGAAATGGAAGACACCGAACACGAGGCCGGTGGTAAGCTCGGCGGCGCCCTCGGCGGGAAAGATCTCCTCAAGACGCCTGAAGAGCACGGCGAGGAGGCCGTACTGCTGGATCGTCCCCCAGCTCAGGTGCCATACGGCGGACATCAAGGGACGAGATGGCAGATGCCACGTTCCGAGGATCAGGCCCGCCATGGCGATCACGGCAACGATCGGGCCGACCCAGATCAGGGCAAGCCTGGCGGCCGATCCAAAGTTGGCAAGCGACAGCCCGATGTGCCGGAGACCTTCCCTGCGACGGAGGTGAGCTTCCAACCCGATCCCGAAGTAGAGCGCAAGGACGAGCGGTACGTTGCCCCGGAAGGTCCCCTTCCACACCCAGATGTAGGAGAGGAGCAGGCCTGTGAAGGCGGCCACCTCGATGATGGCAGCGTGGCGGAAACTCCGGGGCGCTTCCCGTCGCAGGTGGACCCGCTGTCTCCCATGCATGTCCGGCCAGTCCTCAGGGAGCGTCGTCGTCCGGCTCTGGGGTGATCTCAAGACGGCGAATCATCTCATTGAGCGTCGTCGGTTTAAGCGTGAGTAACCTCGCGGCACGGCGCTGTACCCCGTTCGATGTGTGCAACGCCTTACGAATCAAGCTCTTCTTGAACTCCGTAACGACTTCCTTGAAATCAATCCCCTCAGCAGGGAGCTCCGCGTCCTCCTCTGTCCACCTGCCACCCGTGCGCACGGCCTCAGGGAGCAACGGGAGATCGATCACGTCCGTCCGGCTAAGAACGACGCACCGCTCGACGGCATTCTCAAGCTCCCGAACATTTCCGGGCCAGGGATACTGGATGATCGCGTTGAGCGCTCTCGGTGTGAACGCCTCGACGTGCCGGCCATTTTCGCGCGCGAAGCGTCGCAGGAAGTGGTGTGCGAGCATCGGGATGTCCTCCCGTCGCTGCCGCAAGGGAGGCAGCTGGATGACAATGACGCCAAGACGGTAGAAGAGGTCTTCCCGGAACCGTCCCTCTCGCACTTCCTGAAGCAAATCGAAACGGGTAGCCGCAATCACCCGGACGTCGACCGGGACCGGTTCGCGTCCTCCAGGAGGCTCAATCACGTGCTCCTGAATCACGCGCAGCAACTTGGCTTGCGTCAATGGTGCGAGCGTTCCCACCTCATCGAGAAACAGGGTGCCGCCAGCAGCGGACTCGAACAGGCCGGGGCCAGCGGGCTCAGCAGCACCTCCCTGGGCGGGCCCGTAGCCAAACAGGGTGGCGTCGACGAGCTCGGGGGAAGCGATGGCAGTATGAGCCGAGAGGAACGGTCCGGAATGCCGTTGGCTGAGGCGGTGGATTGTCCGGGCGACAAGCTCCTTTCCGGTGCCGGGCTCGCCGGTCACGAGGATGTTCGCACGGGCCGGGGCGGCGCGATGAATCAGGTCAAGGACCTCTTGCATGGGGCGGCTGGCACCGACCAGGTTTCCCAAGCCCCTCAGCTGGTTCTTGAGCCGCAGGTTTTCCTCGAGCAGCCGCCGCTTCTCCACAGCCTGATGGACAATGTGCAGCACTTCCTCGTTCTTAAACGGCTTGGGGACGTAGTGGAAGGCGCCGCGGCGCATCGCTTCGATCGCCGACTCGATCGACGAATAGGCGGTGATCACAACAACGGGCAGGTTGGGGTCAAAAAGACGCAGCCTCGGCAACAGATCGAGCCCCGGCTCATCGGGAAGCATCAGGTCGAGGAGCACGGCATCGAAGTTCCCCTCCTGAAGTACCCGGAGCCCTTCGGCAGCCGTCATCGCGCTGGCCGTCCGCATGCCGGCACGCGTCAGGAGATTGGAGAGCACATCCTGAAGGACCGGCTCATCGTCGATGATCAGGATGCGTGCGGATCCCTCGGCCGGGGGAGCCGGATCACCGCCCGGCTTCCTTGTGGTGGAGCTGGCTCGAGCCGTACTTCACCTCCCTGACGGCTGATCATATCACGCGTGATGGCCAGCCCCAGGCCGGTCCCGCCCTGTTCGGACCGCGTCGTGAAAAACGGCTCAAAGATCTTCTCACGCAGCTCATCCGGGATGCCAGGACCATAGTCACGCACCTCGATCCAGACCCACTGGGCCTCAGACCCGATCGTGATCTCAACCGGTGCAGACGGGGGCGACGCTTCGAGCGCGTTGCGCACGAGATTACTGACCGCCAATTCGACGGCGCCGGGGAACACGTGGACGAGCACGGGGTCTGGGGGAGCAGTGATGCGAATCCGGCCTTCCGTACCGGCCGAGCGTTCCGCATCTTCGGCTGTGTGCCGCACAGCCTCGCCGAGATCGAGGAGGGCCGGGTGTCCTCCACTTCCGCGCATCGCCTCGTGGAGGTTGGCCACGATGCGCGAGACTCTGAAGCTCTGGTCGACCAGCTTGGTGACGATTTCGGCGCGTGGATCGTCCGGCGTGGTCATCTCACCGAGGAGTTGCGCAAAGGAGGCGATACCCGTCAACGGGGTGTTGATCTCGTGGGCCAAGCCTGAGGCAAGACGCCCAAGGGAGGCTAGGCGTTCCTGCTCCCGCATGCGGTTTTCCAGCTCTCTCAGCTCGGTCACGTCCTGGAGCACGACGACCCGCCCGTCGAACTTTCCGCTCTCCAGTTCCAGGGCCGACACGGCCAGAACAACCCATCTCACGGGTGTCGTCAACGTTTGTGCCCCGGCGTTCAAGACATGGATGGGGAGTCGAGGCGTCCACTCCCTGGGAAGCTCGACCAGAGCCGCCAGCTCTCGGCCGACAAGGCCGCTCGCGGAAGTGGAGAAGATGCCCGAGGCCTGGGTGTTCGCGGAGAGGATCCGTCCGCCTGCGTCACAGACCAAAATTCCCGCCGCCGACGACTCGATGATCCGCTGCGTGTTGGCGTGAAGAATCCGGTATTCTTCGGCCTTCTGGCGCAGGTTCTCCATCAGTCCTGCGCTCTCGAGTCCGAGGGCCGCCTGAGCAGCCAGAGCGGCGACCACCTCGCGTACCTCGCGGCCCAGCGGGAAGATGCCACGCCGCAGTCCGAGATAGAGCACTCCATGGATGTCACCGCCACGCTCCAACGGGATGCGCAGCGCGAATCCGGCGTCCCGGAGCGGTTGTTCGGCAGAGGCCGGGTACGGCGTTTGGAGCACGGAGCTAGGAATCCAGGTGGGGAGCTGCTCCGTTGTGGGTGTCACGCGCCTGAAGTCTTGACCGCGGAACCGCTGGTACGTTGCGACCAGCTCAAGCTCGAGATCGTCGTGCAATACGTGTGAAAGACGGTCGAGGAGAGCGGCCGGATCAGTCGTTTGGGCGAGCTCCCGGGTGGCGTTCGTAATGAGGCGGCGGGGTGCAGGGCGCCCATGGTAGAGCCACTGATCGAGGAACGTTCCCACCCGTAGCCGGACCGGGTGGAGAATCATCACGAGGATGACGCCTGTGACGAATGCGAGCAGGCTTCGCAAAGGGCCAACCTGGGCCACCGATGTAAAGAGAAGCCGATTGAGTGCAGCAAAAACGAGCCCACCGATCGTGACGACGAGGACCGCCGACAGAGTATCTCGCGTGATTGGTTCAAGGTCCCACAGGCGGTACTCCCTCAAGGCGGCTAAGAAGCCAACTGGAACCGCTACGATTGGGATAACGGCGAGCCAGGAAAAAGGGTCGAAGCCGATCCCGATCCATCGTGGCACGAGGACGAGTGCGGCGTACGGGAAGAGCCCAGTGAACATCCCAAGTGCCGACCACTCGATCTGCCGCCTGATCGAGGCGAGTCGTGCGGAGGCGCGCCACTTCCGGACTTGGAGCACGGACCCGGCAATCAATGCAAGCACGAATGCGATGCGGAGGCCGACCGCAACCGGTGGCCAGAGAACCGCCGCGCCCGGCACCACGGCGGTTGCCGCCGCCACGGCCATGGCGATACCGGTCACAGCATCCCACAGCCAGCTGATCTGACGTTGATCGGGGAACACCGCGAAAAACCGGACGAGCAGAAAGGAGAGCGCTGCTCCCGAGGCCCGGTGTAGCATCGCAAAGAGGGCATTGGAGGCCGCAATCCTGTGGGGAACCGTCGCAAGGATCAGCGCTGCTAACGCCAGAAGGAGCATGGTCGCCGCCTCTTCACGGGCCGTGCCGAGCACGGCAAGCAAGGCGCAGATAATGCCTGCAATGGCGACAACCGAGCGAGCCAGGTAGACGGGATCAATCTGGGGCGGCGGAGGGTGGAAGGAGACGGCCAGCTCGCCATGTCCAGGGCGGAACACCTCGAGCCGGTGGACATCACCCCAGGTCAGGACCCGGCCGGGATCACTCATCTGTGAAATGGGCGTTCCATCGATCGCGGCGATCCGGTCTCCACTGCGGAGCCCAGCGCCCTGTGCGGAAGAGCCGTCAGGAACCACGTCGATGTGCAGGGTGTCCGTGGTCCAGGTCACCTGAAAATCGAGGACATGAAACGATCGGATGGTTCGCACCATCGAGATCGCCGCGACGACGAGGGCAAACGCCGTCACCAGGATAAAGGCGATCCTGCGAAGAAGCCCTTTCGTACCCGTGGGTTGTGCGGCGGGCCGTGCCCCACCGCTCCCGGATTCTGGCCACGGGTTTTGAGCTGCCTCCATACGCTCATCCCACCGCGGGCGGGCGGCTTCCCGCACAGAAAGTGGCCATCCCAAGACAGCGTGTCATGGCTTCTGACTCTGGTGGCGTGCCTCAGCTTCCTCCATGATGCGCACCCCCGAGGAAGTGCCGATCCGTGACGCACCGGCGGCCAGCATGGCCCTCGCCTGGCCGAGGGTCCGGATCCCTCCAGCAGCCTTGACACCGGTATGAGCTCCTACGACCCGTTTGAGGAGCGCGACGTCCTCGACCGTCGCACCTCCCGCGAGGAATCCGGTGGAAGTCTTGACGAAATCGGCACCGCCGGCCACCGCTCTGCGCGCCGCCTCTTCCTTTTCCAGATCTGTGAGGAGTCCGCACTCCAGGATGACCTTGAGCAGCCCGTTTCCATCATGAACCCGCGCCGCGACACTGGCGATGTCCTCCTGAACCCGCCCCCAACGCCCCGTTTTGGCGTCGCCGATTGAGATCACCATGTCGATCTCGCGAGCTCCGTCCCGCATGGCCTGCTCGGCCTCGAAGGCCTTGACTGATGTTGGAGTTGCACCCAACGGGAAGCCACATACGGACGCCACACGTACCGGTGTATCAGCAAGCTGGTCGGCTGCCAGTGGGACCCAGATTGGGTTGACGCACACGGCTGCGAAACGGTAACGGCGAGCCTCTTGACACAGGCGGCCGATGGCATCGGGTCCGGCCTCAGGTTTCAACAACGTATGATCAATGAAACCGGCAATCGATTCGATGGGTTGCATTTCGACCTCCTTCGCACCGAATCACGGTATCACGCGTGGGGCGGCACGACCTGTTCAGCGCGTTCATTATCCCCCTGTGCGTTGTGAGGCATCAACCACGGGATGAGCTGCAACCGTTGTTTTACGCGCCTCGATTTGATACGTTGATCGGGGTGAAAGGAGGAAGACCGATGCGACGTCGAATCCTGGTGTGGGCAGTGATGATCCCTGTCATGTTCGGCCTGAGCCTTGGGTGCGGACAGGCCAAGAAAAAACAGGAACAGCAGCAATCGAAGCTGCAACAACAATCGCTCGAGATCACCAAGAGCTATGAGGCCCTGCTTGCGGCTCGAAAGAAGGTGGCCGCTGAGGAGGCCACGCTCGAGGAGCTCAAGAAGATCCGCAAGCGGAAGCTCACCGAGGAGCAGAAGCAGCAGCTCAGCCAGCTCCCCGGCCAGATCAAGGCCGATCAGCAGGAAGTGGCGAAGAAGTACGACGACGTGCAGACCAAGCTTGCCAACTTCCTCAACTTCGCGTTGAACAATGCGCCGAACGCTCCGGAAACGGCTGCCGCTTTGAAGATCTATTCAGATGAGGCGATCAACAACGCGGAGACGGCCATCCGTGAGGCCGGGGATTACAAGAAGGCGATTGATACCCTGCAGACCGCGGTCGGATATTACGAGAGCGCCGGGCTGACTCCGTATCAGCCGCTCAAGGACAAGATGAAGCTCTACGATCAGATGCAGTACATCACGAAAGACCGGTTCGATCAGATCAAGAAGGGTATGACGGAAGATGAGGTATGTCAGGTCGCTGGATACCCGTACTACCTCAATAAAAAACATGAAAAGGGCGTCGATTTCTGGCTCTATCCCCGCCGGGACGGGGGCGCTGCAGCCATCTATTTCAACAAGCATCACAAGGCGTATTCCAAGCGCTGGAACGCCGTCAAACCGAAGGTCAACAAAGGCTAATTCGGTATAATCCTGGCATCATGACACGGCGGGCCATCAGGCCCGCCGTTCGTGTTCCCTCCCCGGACACGGTTGACGCGCCTGCTCAGGTGGTCTCTTAAGGCCAGCCTATCGGCCGCGCGGCCTTCCCGGCTCGAAGCCCCGTTGCAACGCACCACGACAGGGGCACGCTCGCTCGTCAGTCCCAATCTGGGTCTGGCGATCCCGGCGATCCGATGCCGCCCCGTGGCGGCAATGCTCCTCGCCGATTTTCTCTCTGACCCCGGTTCGTTTCAAAACAGGGTCCGTTCCGCGTTTGTGGCAGCCCCACAATCCGGCAGCAATCATCTTCCTTCTTGAGGCCGTTATCGTCCCCGAACATGCCCGGTTCACACCGGATACGACATTGGCGCTACAAAGAAGCGGCCCGGGTTACCCCGAGCCGCTTGATGACAGGTGCGGATACAAATCAGCCGTGGTTCTGTTTGCGCAGGACGTTGAGCGCGGAGCCGGCCTTGAACCATTCGATCTGCTCGGCGTTGAGAGAATGATTGACGGTGATCTTCTCCTCGGTGCCATCAGCGTGATGAATGATGACTTCAAGCGGCTTGCCCGGCGCCATCCCGGCGAGTCCAACGATGGAGATCCGGTCGTCGGCCTTGATCTTGTCGTAGTCAGCCGGGTTTGCAAAGGTCAGCGGCAGGACGCCCTGCTTCTTGAGGTTGGTCTCGTGAATACGTGCGAAGGAGCGCGCGATGACGGCGGCACCACCGAGATGCCTCGGCTCCATGGCGGCGTGCTCACGGGACGAGCCCTCACCGTAGTTTTCATCACCGATGACCACCCAACGGATGCCACGTTCCTTGTACGAGCGTGCGAGCTTTGGGATCGGCAGCGTCTCGCCCGTTTCGACGTCGATGCCGGTGCCTGGCTCGGCCGTCCAGGCGTTCACGGCGCCGAGCAGCAGGTTGTCGGAGATATTGTCCAGGTGACCACGGTAGCGCAGCCACGGTCCAGCCTGGGAGATATGGTCAGTGGTGCACTTGCCTTTGGCCTTGACGAGCACCGGCAGCTTCTCGAGATCTTTGCCGTCCCAGGCCGGAAACGGCGTCAGGAGCTGCAACCGCTCGGAGTTTGGAGCGACCTTGATTTCGACGCCCGACCGGTCGGTGGGCGGCGCAACGTACCCTTCAGCCTTGAAGACAAACCCGGACGGTGGAAGCTCTGGTGCCGGTTTGGGCGGCTGGAGCTTGAACGTCGTGCCGTTGGCGGCCTCAAGCTCGTCGGTCAGCGGGTTGAAGGAAAGACGGCCGGCCAGGGCGTAGGCAACGACGATTTCTGGGCTGCCGATGAAGGCGCGGGTTTCGGGGCTTCCATCGTTGCGCTTGCGGAAATTCCGGTTGAACGAGGTGACGATCGAATTGGGCGTGCCCGGCTCGATGTCGTGCCGCTCCCACTGGCCAATGCACGGACCGCAGGCGTTGCCGAGCACGATGGCACCGAGCTCCTGCAGGGTCTTCATCTGACCGTCACGCTCGATGGTGGCCTCGATCTGCTCGGACCCTGGAGTGACCCAGAAGGTGGCCTTCGGTTTGGCGCCGTGCTCGATGGCCTGGCGGGCGACGTCCGCGGCACGTGTGATGTCCTCGTAGGAGGAGTTTGTGCAGGACCCGATCAGGGCCGCCGTCACGTTGTCCGGGTAGTCGTTGGCCTTGACATCGGCCGCCATGCGCGAGACCGGATGGGCGAGATCTGGCGTGTGCGGCCCAACAAGGTGCGGTTCCAATTCGTCGAGATTGATCTCGATGACTTGATCGTAGAACTTCTCGGGATTTTCAAAAACCTCGGGATCCGCTGTCAGTAAATCGGCGTTGGCGTCGGCGAGCGTTGCGATCTCACCCCGGCGGGTCCCCTCGAGATACGCCTTCATCCGGTTGTCATAGGGGAAGATTGAGCATGTCGCGCCGAGCTCGGCTCCCATGTTCGTCATTGTGGCCTTGCCCGTGGCGGAGATGGACGCCGTGCCAGGCCCAAAGTATTCGACGATCGCATTCGTGCCGCCCTTGACGGTCAAAATGTCGAGGAGCTTGAGGATGACATCCTTTGGCGCTGTCCAGCCGTGGAGCTTTCCGGTCAGCTTGACCCCGATGAGCTTCGGCTGCAGCACCTCCCACGGGAAGCCGGCCATCACGTCGACGGCGTCCGCCCCGCCGACGCCAACGGCGACCATGCCGAGGCCGCCAGCGTTGGGAGTGTGTGAATCGGTGCCGATCATCATGCCGCCGGGGAAGGCGTAGTTTTCGAGCACGACCTGGTGAATGATCCCGGCGCCCGGCTTCCAGAAGCCGAGGCCATACCGGGCGGCCGAGGACTCGAGGAAGTCGTAGACCTCACGGTTCTCCTCGATTGCACGTGCGACATCGTCCTTGGCGCCGCTACGGGCGCGGATCAGGTGGTCACAGTGAATCGTGGACGGAACCGCCGTCTCGTCACGGCCCGAAAGCATGAACTGCAGCATGGCCATCTGGGCGGTGGCATCCTGCATGGCGACCCGGTCGGGACGGAGCATGATGTAGGCTTTGCCCCGTTCGAGCTTCTCGTGCTCAGGATCGTCGAGGTGCCCGAAGAGGACCTTCTCGGCCAGTGTCAGCGGACGGTTGAGCCGTCCGCGGATCACGTCGAGTCGTTTGCGGGTCGTTTCATAAACCGTGCGCACCATTTCCGGTGTGGTTTCAATCTTTGGCATTGCAGCCTCCTTCCGTGCGTTTGGATCGTGAGGAGATTCACAAGGACACAAACAGCATGCTCTCTCCTCGAGCCGTCATTGTAGTACATCTCGTTTCCGCTCCAAACACGCTGGGTGTTCCGGTTGCTGGATCATGTGCGATCCTCGGCCGGCCAAGCGTGCACCGGCCATCCAGCATGCCATGTTTCCAACAGTGTCGAATATGCGCTGGGCCAATGCGGGGCAGGCTGAGCAACCGTGTCGATGAGATCGGGCCAAGGGAATGAGCGGTGCAACGCGCACGAGCGGCACGGAAGAGGGACGTTCAGATCACCCCCATGGCCGGTCTCGCGTAGCCCGGGACATCAGACGATGCTGCCGCCGGCAGGCGTACACCGCTCGGGACGCCGTTGCCGTTCCAGGGGCAATGCGTTTCTTCCGTCTCCTCGGGTTTGCGACGCCCCGCCACTTTTCACAGTCGGGCTTGGTTGCTGGTTGATCCCGGGATCATCCGGGCACAACGGCCCCTTCCCAAGTTCGCATCCAGCCCGGTGCCGGTCATCCGGCCATGGCACCGGAAACGATAGACTGATCACATGGCGGGATGGATTGGGCTTGCGTGCGTTGTGCTCAGTGGGATCGTGTTGGGACGCTGGTCCTGCGCACCGGGCTCGCGGAGGAGCGCTCTGAGGTGGCTCGTCTGGGCTGTGGTCTCGACCGGGGTGCTCTGGACGACCGCCGGCTCCTACGAGCTGCGCAAGACCGTTGGGTTGGCCTTGATGCCGCCCGGCCTGCTCTGGCTCGCGCTCGGAGCGTGGGCGGCCGTGCTGCTGTGCCGGGGCAGGAGACGTCAGGGTTTGGTGGCCCTCATCTTTTGGCTAGGGATCGGCGCAGCCGGGAACCTGCCGCTGGGGTGTGCCCTGCTCGGCTGGCTCGAACGGCCGTTCATCAGCATCCAGCCACTTTCGGCTGGCCCCTTCGATGCCATAGCCGTGCTTGGCGGTGGGGTGGCACCAGGTCCTGCAGGGCGGGCCGAGGCAACGGATGCCGGCGACCGGGTCGTGCTCGCGGCGGAGATGGCGCGGAGCGGCCGGACGGATTACCTGGTCGTGACCGGCCCGGTCGAGCGTGTCCGGAATGGCCGCACGGTCAATGACGCGGCCGCCGCAGCTCATCTCCTCATGCGTCTCGGTGTTCCCAGCCGGCAGCTCATACCGGTTCCAGGGCCGCGGACCACCGAAGAGGAGGTGGCCGCGATGGCAGCGCTGGCCCGGCAACGTCGATGGAGGCGGCTCGGCCTGATCACCTCCGCGTGGCACATGCGGCGTGCGCTCGCCTTCTGCCGGCGTGCTGGGCTCGAGGTTGAGCCGCTCCCAGCCGATTTCCGGGGCCCGCTGCCGCACAATGGCATCAGAAATGTCATCCCGCAAGGCGACGGGTTCTCGGCCGTGCAGCACGCCGCTTGGGAGCTCCTCGGAGGCGTGCTTGCCCGGATGCCGGCCGGACCGGATGTGGTCCGCCGATACGTTGACGACAGTCACGCAGTGGCCAACGAACCCGCCACGGTACACTGACCTCTGGAACAGATGAGACGTTCGAACGCCGACCGCGCCTGGCCAATCGCCCTCGCTGGGGTGCTGGTCCTTGTGCTCTCCCTGATCGGTGTGGGCCTTGACGCGCGCTGGACGCTGGCACTTCCCGTGACGGGGCTCCTCCGCTTTCTCGCGTGGGTCCTGCGAGGGATCTATATTTCGGTGCCCATCCTTGCGGCCGGAACAGCCATCGTTCGCCTGACGATGCGTTGCGCACCGAAACTTCCACCGGTCATGGCGCTGGCGCTACGATGGGCGATGGGTTCGGCTGCGGTCATCGCCATTGGCCTCGTGATGCTCGCTGCCGGCTGGTACACGCCGATGATCTGGCAGTTGCTGGCGTTGGCCGGCTGGGCGGGGGTGCTCGTGTGGCTCGTGGCCAGGCGATGGCAGCCGGTGCTCGATGCCTGGAAGCACGTCAAGGAACACCGGCCGGCCATGCCGGCGCTGGTCTCGTGGGAATCACTGCTCCTCTCGTTGGGCGCCATCTCGACGCTCGCGGCGTTCCTGCCACCGGATACCCGGGACGAGCTTGCCTACCATCTCGTTTTGCCGAAGTTGTGGGCGTTCCAGGGCAACTGGTGGGTCCCACCGGCGAACTTCACACTCCTCTTTCCTGCCAACACCGAAATCCTGTGGAGCTGGTCGATGGCCACCGGCGGATTGCTTGCCGCCCGTTTTCTCACGCTGGTCTTCGCCACACTGACCGTTGCCCTGCTCTGGGAGTGGCTCGATACACAGCCGGGAGGACGCTGGAGCCGGAATCTCGCACTGGTGCTGCTGCTCGCAGCGCCGGTCGCGCTAACCTCGGCGTCGATCTGCTACGTCGAATGGCCCCTGATGTTCTTCCTTCTGCTCGGGTGGGGGCTCAGCAGGTTCGACGTTCTGTCCCGGGCCAATGGCCTCCTCTGGGCGCCGGCCCTCATGTGGGGCGTCAGCGCCGGGATGAAGTACACGGCGATCCTGTTCGCCGGGCTCCTCGGGCTCGAGTGGCTAGCCGGCCTGTGGCGGCGGAACCGGCGGGAGGCGCTGACGGCGCTGATCGCGCTCGCCGTTTCCGCCTCGGTCTTCGGTGGCCCCTGGCTCGTCCGAAACGTGCTTGCCACCGGTGATCCGGTCGTGCCGCTGGGATCGGCGATCGGCCTCGGGCAGAGCCCATCCGGGAACGCAGCCCATCTGGCGGACTACGTGCAGCTCACTGGTCTATGGCGTTGGATGCCGGCGGTGTACCACGCGACGGCGGATTCTGTGGTGGACAACCGTCTTCATCCGGTGTGGCCGCTGCTCTTCCTGGCGGTGATGGTGCTTGGCTGGCGCTGGAGGAGGGAGCTTCCGTGGGTGACCGTGACGGCGAGCTTTGTCCTGCTCGTGCCGTTCAGCCCGTCCCCGCGGGTGGAGCTGCCGTTGCTGGTGCTCGCGACGCTCTTCATCCCGGCTCTCCTCGCGCCGGCCTTACGCTCCCGGATGGCACGTGCTCTGGCCGTAGGAATCACGGTCATCATCGCCGTTGTTTCGATCCCGCTTTCCGTCTACTTTCTGCTTGCCGCCGGAGGTCCGGCCACCCCACGGTATCTGCTGGGATTGACCGGCCCCCAAAGGTATCTCTCGGAAAGGGGCGTGTTGACCCCTGCCATGAAATGGGTCGCGGAGCAGACGCCGGCGGACGCGAGGATCTGGGTATGGTGCGACGACCGGGTGCTCTACTTTGACAGGTGGGTGCGGCCGGACGGGCCGTTTCAGCCGCCGGTCTTCTTGTCAGACCTGAGACGGGGCGGTGCGGCGGCCCTGACCCGGGCGGTTGAGGATGTCGGCTTCATCGCCATCCGCCGGGATCACTGCCCGGCAAATTGGGCGACGGCGCGCGTGGAGGCAATCCGCTGGAAGATGACCGCCGCGGACCGGCAAATCTTGCACGCCTGGATGCACCGGCACCTCCGGCTGGTTTTCCAAGGCCCGCGGTACACGATTTATGCGCGCGTTGCGCAGCAGGGGGGCTAAGGTTCTATCCGCGCTCAGCGTGGAACGTAGGGGTGCTCGCCCATGTCGTGATCGGTACCATCGACGACATGCTGAATCTCGGGGACAGCATCGATGATCGCGCGCTGAATGCCGTCGGAGAGCGTGATGTGCGCCAGGCCACACCCCTGACAGCCGCCACCGAGCTGGACGACCGCGGTGTCGCCCCGGACTTCAACGAGCTCGACCCATCCGCCGTGGGCCGCGAGCGCCGGCGCCACCTTGGCGTCGAGCACATCCTGGACTTTCTGGGCCACGGGATCGTCCCAATGAACCTTCGCCTGGGGGTTGTCGATCTTAAATCCAGCGCCGTCAGCGTCCGAGACGAAATCGATCGAGGCACCTTCCAGGAGAGCTGAGGACTGGGGATCCATGTAGACCTGCACACGTTCCAGCTCCACGATCACGTCATCGTCCCGCGCCTCGTCCTCCAACACCAGTGAAAGTCCGTAGTCGAACGTTGTTCGCCCCAGCCTCCGTGCACTGATGCGCAAGCCGTGGCACGGGCCATTGGCCTGCTCGATGTATTCGAGGACCTTTTCTTGAGCCAACCTGGTCATCGTTATCATCGGAATCTCCCCTCACCGGCATTCTCTATTGCGGTGCGAGCCATGTAACAGCACAACGAGTGAGAAGATTCCCATCCACGGTGCGTTACAATCTTCCGGATATGCGTCGCACGGCCCGTCTCGTCCTGATGGCACTGTTGATGCCGGTTGCCGCGCTGGCTGGCGGCCGGCGGGCACGTGTCCATGCCACCCTCACGAGGGTTCCAATCCATCTTGACGGGCTCCTCGACGAACCGGTGTGGCGGCAGGCTGGCACGATCCCCAACCTGACGGAACAGAGCCCCGATCCGGGCGCGCCAAATCCGTACCGGACCGAGGTCAAGGTGCTCGTCGATCAGAAACATCTCTACATCGGCATCATCTGCTCCGACCCTGATCCATCGAAGATTGCCATCCATACGATGGAACGGGACGGAAATCTTAGGGGCGACGATACCGTCGCCGTTGCGCTCGACACCTTTGACGATCACCGGACGGGCTACGTGTTTCGCATCAATGCCGCGGGCGCGCGCCAGGATGGCCTGATCTCCGGTCCTGAGGATGTTTCGCTGGATTGGGATGGCATTTGGGACGCCCGCACCTCGCGCAATGCTCACGGGTGGACCGCTGAGATCGTGATCCCGGCGGAGACGCTGCGATTTCACCCCGGTCAGGACCAGTGGGGGCTCAACATCGAACGTACCGTCGCGCGGGACCGGACCGTCCTGCATTGGCAGGGCACGACGTTGGATTCCATGTTCTACGATTTCAAGCGCGACGGGCTCTTGACGGGCGTCGGGGGGCTCAAGCAGGGCAAGGGGCTCTCCATCAGCCCGTGGGGGCTCGTCCGCAGCGACGCTGATCTCACGACCGGCCACAGCACGGTGCAGGGAGATGGGGGCTTAGACGTCACCTACAACCTGACGCCTGACCTGACCGGTGTGCTGACCCTCAATACCGACTTTGCAGAAACCGAGGTCGATACCCGCCAGGTCAACCTCACCCGCTTTCCGCTCTTCTTCCCGGAGAAACGCTCGTTCTTCCTGGAAGGATCGAGCCTTTTCACCTTCGGAAGCGGCCTGCATCATGACTTCATCCCGTTCTTCTCCAGGCGGATCGGCCTGTATGAGGGGCACCAGGTCCCAATCGTCGGTGGTGTCAAGGTCCTGGGCCGTGCGGGGCGCTGGAACATCGGCGCGCTGGACACCGTGACGGGATCGAGCTCTGTGGCCGATGGCACGAACCTCTTCGCAGGGCGGGTGACGTACGATGTCAGCGACCATTTGACGGTGGGCACCATCGTCACGGATGGGGATCCGGATGGCATCCACAGCAATGCCCTGTACGGCATTGATGCTCTGTGGCAAACCTCAACGTTTCGCGGCAACAAGAACTTCTCCGTTGGAGGCTGGGCGGCCCGGAGCGCCGGCGATAACCCCGCGGGCCGGCACAGCGGCTGGGGGCTCAAGGTCGACTACCCCAACGATCTCTGGGACCTGTACTTTACGTTCAAGGATTTTGGGGACGGTCTTGACCCCGCGCTCGGGTTCCTGCCGCGGCCAGGGACCCGCTGGTACCAGGGGGGTGGGGCGTACCAGCCGCGGCCGCACGGCGGAATGTTCGGATGGGTCCGCCAGTTCTTCTTCGAGGCGTTTGCGACCTATGTCGAAGATTTGAGCGGGCACGCCGAATCGTGGCGGGTTTTCCTGACGCCGTTTAACATCGTCACGCAATCGGGCGATCATGCCGAGACGAACCTCGCCCCACAGTTCGAGCGGCTCGACGCACCGTTCGAAGTCGCCCCGGGCGTGGTCATTCCTCCCGGCGAGTACCACTTCACCCGGTATCGCATCCAATTGGAATCCGCCCCTCACAGGTCCTGGAGTATTGGGAACACCGTCTGGCTGGGAGATTTCTACACCGGCAGTTTGACGCAGTGGGAGACGTACGCCACCTACACAACGCCGTCTGGCCATCTGCGCATTCGCCTGACGGCAGAGAACGATTACGGCCACCTGCCCCAGGGTGACTTCATCCAGCGCCTCTGGCAGGCCAAGGTCGCGTGGGCGTTCACACCGGACATCATCCTGTCCTCCTACACCCAGTACGATTCCGAATCGGGCAATCTGGGAACTAACACTCGTCTTCGCTGGACATTCCGGCCTGGAAACGATCTGTTCGTCGTCTGGAACCACGGCTGGGAGCACATCCCCGGGAGCCCGGACCGCCTGAGCTTTCAGCCGGTGTCGAACCAGCTCGTCGTCAAGCTCCGCTGGACCTTCCGCGAGTAAACGAAAACCGGCGGTCCCAAAGGATCGCCGGCTCTCGACAGAAGGCACCGTACACCTTCCGGTTCGAACAGTGGCTACTTGGCCCAACGCCCGCCGCCTCCCATCCGCATCCCTTGGCCGGTGCCCGTTCCAAACATGCCTCGCATGCAGTCGCGTTCCTGCTGCCGCTCCTGACGCATTTCGTCGGCCTGTTTCTGCTGCTCAGGTGTCAGCACGTTGTAGATCTGGCTCCGGACCTGCTGCTTGAGCACGATGAGGGCCGCCATCTCCTTGGCCTGCTTCTGCGCGATCGCCTCAACGGCGGCTTCGTCGAAGCTTCCCGGCGCCATCGCCTGAAGCTGCTGACGTCCTTCGCGCAGTGCCTGCACGTGGGCCTGGACCTGCGGCCTGGCAGCCTCGATGATCGAGTGGACCTTCTGTTGTTGCTCCTCGGTCAGGTTGAGGCGGCAGAGGGCCCGGCCCATCGCCATCATGGCGAAGCCGTGACCGCCGAACATCCCCCGGCCGTGATGGCCAAAACCAGGTCCACCGGCGAGTGCCACGCCAGCGCCAAGGCTCATGACCGTGATGAGTACGATTGCGATCCATGTCTTCTTCATATCGACCTCCCATTGTTGTGATTCCCTCGGGCGGAATCGTGTGTCTCGCCCCATAGTACGAGCCATCCGCCTTCAGAGATGACAGGCTCGCGTCAAGGTTTCCCATACTTTCCTCAAGAAAGCTCAAGATCGGATTCCGTGGCCCTGATCGAGGGTGTATCCGGTCAATTTCGGGGGCTGAAGCTGATAGGATCGAAGTGTGATGGCAGGCGCAGAAACCGCGTGGCGCGTGTTGATCGTCGATGACGATCGCGAGCTGTGCGAGCTCTTGTCGGAATATCTCCAAGCGGACGGCTTCGCCACCGAGACCGTCTTCGACGGAGCCAGCGGTGTCCAACGCGCCCTCAGCGATGAGGTCGACGCCGTGATCCTCGATGTCATGCTGCCACAACTCGATGGCTTCGAGGTGCTCCGGCGGGTCCGGGCAGCTTCAACGATTCCAGTGCTCCTCCTGACGGCGCGCGGCGACGAGGTGGACAGGATCGTCGGCCTCGAGCTCGGGGCCGATGACTACCTTCCGAAACCGTTCAGCACACGCGAGCTGGCCGCCCGCCTCCGCGCGATCCGCCGCCGGGTCGAACCGGGAGATCCAGCGGCACTGGCAACGGCGGCTCCGTTGGAGATCGACGATCTCGTCATCGATCCAGGCGCCCGGACGGTCATCTGTGGCGGGCAGGAGGTTCGACTGACCGGGAGCGAGTTCGCCCTCCTCGAACGGCTGGTTCGCGATGCGGGCCAGGTCGTTACCCGTGCCGATCTCGCCCGAGACGTTTTCGACCGGCGGCCCAGCACCTTCGACCGGAGTCTGGACGTGCACATCAGTAACCTCCGCCGGAAGCTTGGGCCCCGTCCGGGCGGCGGCGAGCGGATCAAGACGGTCCGCGGGCGCGGCTACATCTACACGGTTCACCATGCGTAACCTCTTTCTCAAGATCTTCCTCTGGTTTTGGATCGGCCTGATGCTCGTCGGCGCCGCGCTCGTCCTCTCATCCGTCTGGACGACGTCACACCGGCTGGAGGAGGGCTGGCGGCGGCGCATGGGCGGCGCAATGCACCTCTACAGCCGGACGCTGACCGATGAGATCAACGCCAGGGGTCGGGCGGCCATTACTCAGCTCGCAGCGCGCCTCGAGCACGACGAGAAGATCACGCTCTACGTCATCGATCCATCCGGTCACGACCTCGCTCATCCAGGCGCCGCCCCACCGGAGCTGATCATGCGGCTGGCGAGGCGCACCGGGATGAGGCGCGGTCCGGCGTTTCGCAGGTGGCGGGGGAAGGTGCTGATCGCCCATCACCTCCGCGGCCCAGGAGGGGCCGGCCTCATCGCGGTCTTCGCCTTGCCACGGCATCCCCGTCTCTACCGGCTGGTACGTACCCGGGTGCTCGTGCTCCGGCTGCTTCTGATCCTGGTGATTGGCACATTGCTGTGCTACGGGCTGGCCCGTTACCTGACGGCACCGATCCGGAAGCTTCGGACCGCGGCGAAGGAGCTTGCAGCCGGGAACCTTACGGTCCGCGTCGGGGACGCCGTTGGGACCAGGCGGGACGAGCTTGGCCAACTGGCGCAGGATTTCGACCGGATGGCCGAGCGGCTCGAGGAGATGGTGCGCTCCCAAACGCGCCTGTTGCGGGATGTCTCACACGAGCTGAGATCGCCGCTGGCTCGGCTCAACGTGGCGCTCGACCTGGCGCGCCGTAAACCGGCCGGAGCAAGCGGAGAGATGCTCGACCGGATCGGCGTTGAGGCGGACCGGCTCAACGCTCTGATCGGGCAGCTCCTCGATCTCAGCCGGCTCGAAGCGGGGGATGGGGGCGGCCGTGAGGAGATTGCATTCGATGACCTTGTCGAGCGGATCGCGTCCGATGCTGGTTTCGAGGCTCAGGCCAAGCGGGTGCGGGTCGATTTCGAGAGCACTGGTCCGGTGACGATGCACGGCTCGCCGTCCCTCATTGAGAGCGCCGTCGAGAACGTCGTCCGTAACGCGGTCGCACACGCGCCGGCCGGATCGGCCGTTCACGTGTCCCTCAGGCGGGAGGGAGCCGAGGCCGTCGTCACCGTCCGAGATCACGGCCCCGGTGTGCCGGCAGAGCTCCTTGAGCGGCTCTTCGATCCGTTTTTCCGGGTCGATCCCGCACGAGAACGTGGCTCGGGGGGCACCGGTCTCGGCCTCGCGATCACTCGCCGGGCGGTAGAGGCACACGACGGGACCGTTCGTGCATCGAATGCGCCGGACGGCGGCCTGCTCGTCGAGATCCGGCTCCCCCTCGGGTCCTCCGGCCCAAACCCCTCCTGAGCTCGCCATAAGCTCAGAGCAAGGGACGGTGTAGCATTCATCTGAGCCTTCCCCTGTGCACCTCTGGAACCTCCGCGGTGATGTTGAATCAAGGAGAGTAGGGGACAGTGTTGAATATCCTTGTGTCTGAGATCGTGGAGTTCTTGGCGAGCTTGACGCAAGAATGGCTTGGAGGGCGGCGGCCACCAGTTACTCAACACTGTCCCTATCTCGTGATGCCGGGCGGATGCCGGGCGGGTTCAATTCATGATAGGTGCAACCCACGGTGGTGGACACCGGAACGGTGGGGAACACGCATCCGTGCGCTTTCGAAAAGCCAGACGGAGCGGTATGTGAGGCAATTTTCTCTCGTGTCGCGGAATGTGTGTTCGTCCGGAGGCGCTGGCCGGGCGCGTGTGCCAATCAGGATGCGTCCTGGAGTGCGCGCACACTGAGATGGCCGCGGCGCAGGGCTGCAACCGCCTCGGCCGCTGCGTGCGCACCGGGGATCGTTGTCAGGTACGGCACCCCGGCCTCGAGGGCCGCGCGGCGGATCGATCCGGCGTCCCGGCGCGCGATGTGCCCAGCCGTCGTGTTGATCACCAGCGCGATCTCGCCCGCCTTCAGCAGGGAGGGGATATCGGCTGCCTCCCGGCCAACTTTGGCGACGGTGCGCACATCGGAAATTCCAGCGTTGGTCATTGCTGCGGCTGTTCCCTTGGTCGCCAGGAGCGAAAAACCCAGCTCCCGCCACCGTGAGGCCAGGGCCGGCAACCGCACCTTGTCCCGGTCGGCCAGGGAGAGCAGGACGCCCCCCTCGAGCGGCAGGCGCCATCCAGCGGCCAGCGACGCCTTGGCAAAGGCGGTCCCGAAGGTCCGGCCCCTGCCCATGACCTCGCCGGTCGATCGCATCTCGGGACCCGGCAGCGGATCGACCCCGGGGAACCGTTCGAACGGGAAAACCGGCAGCTTGACCGCCACGTCGCCCGGGACTCCGTCGTGGATGTCGAGGGTATCCAGGGTCGCGCCGGCACACACACGGGCGGCCACCTCAGCCCACGGTGTCCCCGTGGCCCGGGAAAGGAACGGAACCGTTCTCGACGCTCGGGGGTTCGCCTCGATGATGAAGACGTGTCCCTCCTGGATCGCGAACTGAACGTTGATCAGGCCGCGGACGTCGAGGGCGAGCGCCAGGAGCCTGACCTGGCGGCGGAGCTCGGCCTGGATCTCCAGCGGCAGGCTGACCGGCGGTGTGACGGCCGCCGAATCGCCGGAGTGCACGCCGGCCTCTTCGATGTGCTCCAAGATCCCGCAGATCGCCACACGGGTGCCGTCGGCCACGGCGTCCACATCGACCTCGACGGCGCGCTCGAGATAACGATCGACCAGGACCGGACGGTTTGGATCAACGGCCGCCGCACGTTCGAGGTAGTCTTTTAGATCATCATCGGTATAGACGATCTCCATGGCCCGTCCACCGAGGACGTAGGAGGGCCGGACGAGGACCGGATAGCCCAGCCCGGCCGCCACCTCGAGCGCGTCCTCCGCCGACGTCACGACCCGTCCGGGCGGCTGCGTCAGGTGCAACTGTTCAAGGAGGCTGCTGAACCGTCCGCGATCCTCGGCCCGGTCGATCGCCTCACGGCTCGTCCCCATGATGGCCACGCCGGCGTCTTCCAGGTCGGCCGCCAGGCTCAGCGGCGTCTGCCCGCCGAGCTGGACGATGACGCCGACGGGCCTTTCAGCGTCGCAGATGTCGAGCACGTCCTCCCTGTGCAGCGGGTCGAAGTGAAGGCGGTCCGCGGCGTCGTAGTCGGTGGACACCGTCTCCGGGTTGCAGTTGACCATGACGGCCTCGAAAGCTTCGGCGTTGAGGCCAGCCACCGCCTCGACGCAACAGGTATCGAACTCGATCCCCTGGCCGATCCGCACCGGGCCG
>WGCW01000057.1 GCA_015493585.1 Acidobacteriota bacterium | reverse complement strand
GCTTCGCCTCCTCTCAACTAACAGCACTTGGATCATCCGGGAGAAGGTTACGTAACATACTGACACATTGCCACTTCGAGAAACCAAAAAAAATCGTACCCGAGTTCCTGTTCGTCCACCGTCCCGGTGCCGCCCCCGGGGCATGTGGGTGCTCAGAATGACAGTGGGAGGGAAGGCTTCGCCTCCTCTCAACTAACAGCAATCACATCACGTGGAAGCAGGTAGCATAACCTACTGACAACGCCAAACTTCGAGAAACCGAAGAAACCGTGCCCAAATCGCTGTTGGTCCACCGTCCCGCTCCCGCCTTCGCTCCCTTGCGCCTCTGCGTTCCAGTGCTCTTCGCACCGGTCTCGCAAAGAAGCGGCGCACAGCGCAACAACCTCTCAAAGGGAAAAAACGCGCCAGACCCCATCCGGAAGCTTTCGCTCAAGTCTGACCTCGCGGCCGTCCCGCAAGGTTGCGTCGGCGACGTAGAAGGCCGGAGCGCCCGCCTCCGCAGCCCCCCGCAGATGCTGACGCCTCAGACGGGTCACACGGAACCGTTCCCCTGCGATCCAAACAGCTACCGGGCGCTCCTCACCCTTTGTATCACTTCGGCACTCGACCTTGGCAATCAGCGGCACATCCCCTGGATCACCCATCATGCACACCAGCCGTCGCCCCGCCGTGAGGCGGTTTCGCACGCCCGAGCGATGCAACGTGGCGAAGACGGTTCATCGCTGCGCCCACGAGACGAACAACGCATCATGCAGCTCAGTAATCGAACGTACTCCCTCCAATGAACTCGCGGAGGATCGACGTGTTTGGCACCTCGTCGGGGAAGATCGGCACAAACAGTGAGAGAAACTTCAAGAGGCGATATGCTTCTGGATAGCTTGGACTTGTCCGTGGCACCTGCAGCAGAAAGCGGATTGCAAACGTCTTGAGCACCGCGGGTTCGTACACGAGGGCCGAGTTGAACATAACGTCCGCCTCTTCCTGGAAGGGAAAGATCCACTTTCCCTCACCCTTCCGGACCCGTTCCCACAGCTCGAGCGTCCGTTCAGCGGTAAAGCCGCGAAAGAAGTAATCCCGGACGATGCGCCGGATCAGCCGGGCGTCCGCTGTAAAGATCCGGTTGTGATCGTCGATGGCGAGCTGGGTCAGCGCGGAGATGTAGATCCGGTACTTCTCGTCCGGCGGCACGCTGGCCGTCAACCGGTGATCGAGACCATGGATCCCCTCGACGACGATCACCTGCCGCGGTCCGAGCTTCATCGGCACCCATTTTTCTTGAGGCTTCCGCTCCCCTGTTACAAAGTCATACCGCGGTGTCAGAACCTCGCGCCCGTGCAGCAGATCCTTGAGCTGCTGATGGAAGAGCCCAAGATCAATCGCTTCGAGCGCCTCGTAATCCGGCTTACCGTCATCGCCGATCGGAGTCTGGGCTCGCGGGACGTAGTAGTCGTCCAACGAAAGGGACACCGGTTCGATCCCGTTGACCCGCAATTGAATGCCGAGCCGCTTGGCGAAGGTCGTCTTCCCGGACGAGGATGGCCCGGCGATCGTGACAAGTTTGACCCGATCCGCCTTTGCAGCAATCTCGTCGGCAATTTGAGCGATCTTCTTCTCGTGAAGCGACTCAGCGATTCGGATCATCTCCTTGATGCCGCCGTTGAGGCACAACCGGTTGAGCTGCCCGACGTGATGAATCTTGAGCAGCTCCTGCCAGTCCCGCGTCTCAACGTAGGTTGCATACAGCTTCGGTTTTGGAGTCCACGCGGCCAGCCGGTCCCGGTTCCCCCGGCGCGGGAACCGCAGCAGGAGCCCATCCCCATACGCCATCACGCCGAACGTCGGAAGACACCCAGTGTGCGGAGCGTAGGGCGAATGGGCGAGGTCGATAAATTCTCCACAGCTGATGGTGTGGACCGTCGAGCTGCGGCGCGTCGAGAGGAGCGCCAGCTTGTCGGTACACCCGCGTTTCTTGAAGTAGTCTTCGATCTCCTCAATCGTCACGGTCTGGCGAATGAAGGGACGCTTCTCTCTGTGGATCTCGCGCATCCGTTTTTCCAAGCGCACCGCCATACCCTCCAGATCGTGTCCGTCACCCTCGACCTGGTAGTGATAGCTGTTCCCAAGGGATTGGCCAATGATCAGACGAACGTTCGGGTACAGCTCCCGGCACGCCTCGTAGAGCATGAGGCTGACAGAACGCTTGTAGACCAGCTCACCGCTCCGGCTTCCATACACGACGAGCTCGATCTCCGAGCGGCCGCGAAGCGGGAAATCGAGCATCACTTGGCGGCGGTTGACCAAGGCCGACAGCACAGTATCGGGAATCTCACCATCGACCTGCCGCAGCACCTCATCGACCCGCGTGCCCGATGGAACCTTAATGGGCTTTCCGCGGTACAGAACTTCTATCGTGTCATTGTTTATCGTGTCATTGTTCATCACCAACCTCACGTTCGTACTAGATGTGACATCATCGCATCGAGATCAATCGATGCCCACGCTTCGCGGCTGAGGTCGCTCCCCCCATCCCTCCAGCCAGCATGAATGACCTTGAGCCCGCGATCGGAGAGCCGCCGCATCAGCGGGACCAGCTCCGTGTCCGAGCTCACGATAACCGGAACATCGACGGCACCCTCATAGGCCAAAGACATGATGTCGCAGACCATACTCGTCGTCAGCCCCTTCGTCGAGCTGACTGTATATGGCTCTCCGCACTCGGGACACGCGTCGAGTTCCAAGCCGCACGCCGTGCACCGCACGCTCCGCTGCCTTTTGATCAGCCTGGCTGTCTTGACGATGAAACCGGGCTGCCTCTCGAGGAACGTCTCCAGCCAGTTGAGCAGGTTCTCGTTATGATGGTCGACCGACGCATAGATATGAGCCCCATCAAAACGGACGGGATTCGTACCGAGCACATGTTTTGTCGCCGCCGTCAACACCTCCGGAAGGGCCAGCCAATCACAGCGAGCCTCCCCCGCCCTCTCGTTCCAGTTGAGCTGAAAATTCCAATAATCGATAAAAATGCGTAGGCGCTCAACCATCGATTGCCTCCCATCTCCTCCGCACCCGGCCGTGCACAGTTTTCTACAATACAGCGGAAATCACCCTCTCTCAAGGCGCCCAGAACCTTTATCTTTTGGGCCGGGTCGTGAATAATGGCGGGGCGGAGAGGACATGCACAGATGTTGAAGCACATCGGAAAATACGAGATCCGGGACAAGATCGCTGTAGGCGGCTTCGGCATCATCTACAAGGCATGGGACCCCTTCATCAAGCGATACGTCGCCATCAAGACCTGTGCGACGCCCGATCCGGAGATCCGGAAGAGGTTCTTCAAAGAAGCCCAATTCGTTGGAAATCTCGTTCATCCCAATATCACGTTGATTTTCGATTTCGGCGTTGAGGATGAGGTTCCATACCTCGTGCAGGAGCTCCTCAATGGGTACGACGTCGACGATCTGCTTCGCGAACATCTGTTCGAGCAAAATCCTCTGGCGATCATCGCGCTGCTGCTTCAGGTCTCCGAAGGGCTCGAGTTCGCCCATTCCCGAGGAGTCATTCACCGGGATATCAAGCCATCGAACATCCATGTCCTCGAAGACGGTTTGGTCAAGCTCATGGACTTTGGGATTGCCAAATCGATCGGAGACGTCAACCGCCTGACGCAAACCGGAGTCGCGCTCGGTACGGCCGGATACCTCTCGCCGGAACAAATTCAGGGAACAGGCCTTGACCGGCGTTCTGACCTTTTCTCCGTTGGTGCCGTCGCCTACGAGCTTGTGACTGGGTCCTCGCCATTCCAGGGATCATCGCTGAGCAACATCCTCTACAAAATTGTCAATGAGCATCCCCAGCGGCCACGCACGATCGCGCCATGGTGCCCTCAGGCGTTAGAAGACATCATCCTGAAGTGCCTCGCCAAGGATCCCGGCGACCGGTTCGCTTCTGCGAGCGAGCTCGCCGAGGCGCTTCGCCACGTCGAGCCGTTCGATTCGGAGGAACACGAGCCAACCGCGATTCTCCGGGATTCCATTGCGGAGATGAAGCAGAAACGCACCACCACCAATCTGCCACCGGCCAAGCCGCTTGAACCCACCATCAAGACCCCCGATGCAGTCCCCCTCAAACACCTTGAACCCGCTATTGACGACCTCGAGAGCTCCCGCAGCCCCGCCCTGATCCTGTTCATCGTGATGCTTGTCGTGTTGGGAGGAGCGGCTGGCGTGCTGTACTTCTCTCCGAAAGCGCAGAGCCTCGTTTTTGGACCCTCGGGCGCTCCGTGGGTTCCAACGCCCACTCCAACGGCGACACCAACCCCACTCCCAACGGCGACACCGACACCATCGCCAACACCGACGATGACGCCCACACCAACAGCAACTCCAACTCCCAGCGGGCCCGTCCGGGTGCGGATCCTCATCGATCCGCCGGCCATGCTCCGGGTTGATGGGAAGCGGATTGGCAGACGGAGGATCCAGACCAAGGTGCTCCGGCTCTCCCAGGGCCGGCACCGTTTCACACTGTCCCTCCCCGGTTTTACGGCAAAGCCGTTTGAGCGCACGATCACATGGCGTACGAAGACGATCTCGCTGCTTCTCAAGGTCGGAGAGCTGACGGTCGTCTATGACATCGGTGCTCCGCCTAGTGCGACGGCCTTTCTCGACGGCCACAAGCTCGGAAAGCTCCCCCTCATCAAGGTCAAGGTACCTTCCGGCGAGCACGAGCTTACGATTCACTGGCCCAACGGCCAGATCACGTCGAAAACGGTCCGCATATCCCGCCTCCCGGCACCCGCACGAACTCTCGCGGTCTCCCCGTAACTGGAGATCTTCTGCAACCATCGATCAATGAGACACTCCGGTAAGTTTCACCTTGGGTGAGCAATGCTCAGCTCATCGCCCCCCCATCCCAAGAATGACCTGGATGGTTTTGAGCACGATGAGCAGATCGAGGTACGGTCCCTGATGCTTGATGTAGTACAAGTCAAATCTCAGTTTGATCAGTGCATCCTCGACCGAGGCACCGTAGTCGTACTTGACCTGCGCCCACCCCGTGATACCGGGCCGGATGGCATGGCGAACGCGGTAGAACGGGATCTCCCGGGCCAGTTTCTCGACAAGCTCTGGACGTTCTGGCCTCGGCCCGATGAGACTCATCTCCCCCTTGAGCACGTTGTAAAACTGTGGCAGCTCGTCCAGCCTCGCCCGCCGGAACAGGCGCCCAAGCGGCGTAATGCGAGGATCGTTTTTCTTTGCCCAGACGACGCCGATATCCTCCTCGGCCCCCATCACCATCGAGCGAAACTTGAGCAGCGTGAACAGCCTCCCGCCACGTCCGACGCGGGTCTGCCGGTACAGAACGTCCCCCGGTGACGTCAGCCGGTTGATCAGCCACACCACTGGAACCATGCTGACGGTCACGGTACACCCTGCGAGCCCAAGCACGATATCGGTGAGCCTTCTCAAGCCCAGGTAGGTGCGATACCCGGCGGACTGGGTCAGCGGCATGACAACGTGGAGGTCCTTTCCGGCGTGCTCCACCGGGACTTGGCCCGTCAGCTGCTCGTACAAATTGGCCATCGTCGTCACGGGAACACCCATCTCCCTACAATCGAGAATGGCCTCGAACAAACCTGCGTGAATTGATTGACTGTGCGTAATCGCCACGATGACAAGGTCGACGGCGTACTCCCGGACCAGCCTCACGAGATCGTGGCGATCTCCCAACACCGGAATACCTGCGACCTCGGAACCGGCCTTGGCCGGATCGTCGTCGATAAAGCCAACAATCTGGTAGCCCGTACCACGGTAGACGCCGCTGCCAGCCTCATCGGTCTCGGCAATCGCTTGGACGAGGGTACGTCCGGACCATCCCGCCCCAACGATCAACGCCCGTCTGTGAAAGGCCGGCTGAACCAGAACCGTCGCATAGATGCCTCGCCAGATTGCGACACCAGCCACCGCCGCCACAGGAAAAAGGAACAGCGCCAGCCGCCGTTGTGGAAGCGTCGGGGTGACGAACGGGATGAGAAGGTAGACGGCGTCGGTCAGCAGGACGGCACTCACCGCCGTGACGACCGAACGGACCGCGTTCGTGGCCTTCGCCAGGTCGTACCCGTCGAGAAGCTGAATCACGATGATCCAGACAGCGCTGAGCACCGCAAACCAGTACGCATGGGCCCAGAGGTTCTTCAACCCAGGCACCCAGCCGGGGCGGACGAGCAGGCCGGCAAAAAAGGCGGCATTGAGAACAAAAAGGTCTCCAACCGCGAGCAACAGCTTGCGCTCCGAGGCCAGAAGGTGCAGCTCGTGAGGTTTCGCCCGCATCATCCACCATCCATCTGCTGGTGGGCGGGACCCCGTTGCTGCCCCCTGGTAGAACGGATCAACAGCTCCTCCAAGTGGCCCGTCGAACGCTCCCAGGTGTACCGCTCCTCGATGAGCCGGCGGCCATTTTGAGCAAGCTTTTCCTGAAGCTCCTGATCGCCAAGGAGGCGAAGCGCCTGGTCTGCCAGCTCTTCAGCCGTGTGGCCGACGAAGATCTCCTCCTCCGGACGGGCGCCGATCCCTGCAACAACCCCGGGGGTTGTCACCACCGGCAAACCGCTCGCAAGGGCCTCGAGCACCTTGTTTTGCATACCCGACGCTTCCCAGATTGGGAATAACCCGATCGTTGCAATCCGAATGCGCGAGGGAAGATCGTCGACGAATCCCGGCGCATGAACGCGGGCATCCGCAGAACCGGCAACCCACTGGGGCGGCGATGGCCCAATGACATCGACGATCGTGTCCGGCCGGCTCTCCCAAATTCTTGGCATGACCCTCCTCACCAGCGTCTCCACGGCATCCCGGTTGGAAAAGTACCTGAGGTTTCCCCAAAAGGCGATGCGGTTCGTCTCCCGTCCCTCCCGGCGGTACTGAAAGACATCCATCGCAACACCGTTCGGGATGACGACGACGCCTTCCGCCCCGATGAACTCCCGGTCCCTTTCCGACACGACAATCGATGCCGCATGCTCGCTGCACACACGCCGCTCATAGGAAGCCGATCGCCGCTGTTCGAGCCGCCAAAACCACCGTTCCCACGCCGTCCGCGCACGGGAAACGCGAATCGACATGTTCAGGCCCATCGAATCGACGAGATCGACAACAACCGGCGCGGAGACATCTCCCTCAACGTACTGGACCATCCGCATCAACTGAACCATCACCACATCGAAGCCTTGGCCGCGTACCAGGTTTGCATACGCCTTCTGCACCGCTGTGCTCCTGAAGAGCCCATTCTGGAGCGGGCTCCCCGTCACCAGGTTCAGAACAACGCCGTACCCCCGTGAGGCGACGCCAGGTGCCTTCACCGTCACAACATGCTCACATAGGTCCGGCAGAGGATCCGACTCTGCCGCTCCCTTTCCCCCGGCCAAGCTCAGGAGCGTCACCCGGTGCCGCTTTGCCAGCCGCTCGATCTGATGGAACGCCCTTAGCTGATCCCCCTTCAGCGGAGGAAACGGGTAGCGCCCGGTCAAGAATAAAATCCGCATCATCCTGCTCGTCCCATGTGCGCGGGCCATCATACTCCTGATGCCCAAGGATCATTCCTGGCAGCGCCCATCATCGATTTTACGGTGGATACACTCGCCAGTTTGAGCTCGACCCGTGTACGGGGGAATCCATGGCCGGTCGAAGAACGCAGTGCATTTCTCCGGCAGGGTGCCACATCTGAGCCGATAGATCTGTCCACCCTACAAGTGAGGTTGTTGCGCTGTGCGGAACCCGTGTGATCCCAGCGGATACGACCACGATCGAAGCACGCTCACCCCAACGCCAAGGCAACCGGTCGCGGGGAGAGCGCCCGAGGGAGCGCGGACTTCAGTCCGCATCGTACGCTCAACGCGTTCTG
>WGCW01000056.1 GCA_015493585.1 Acidobacteriota bacterium | reverse complement strand
GCTTGAGCCGGTGAGCCTGCTCGCCCCTCTCCGGGCGTTGTGGGGGCTCGCGTGGGACGCTGCGGGTGGGCTGCTCGTGGCGGCTCCTCTGTGGCTGGTAGCGCTCACCGGCCTGCCAGCGGTCTGGCGGCGTGGCGGGCCGGGCGAGCGGGCGCTGATCGTTGGTGGGGGGCTGACCGTGCTGGCGCTCCTGCCGAGGGGGGAGTGGTGGGGCGGTGGCTCGCCTCCGGCACGCTACCTCGTTCCGCTGCTCCCGCTCGTGGTGCTGGCGCTGGCCGCGATCGCTAGCCGGAGCCGGGGCCGCCGCGTGCTTGCGCTCGCCCTGCCGTGGGCGGCGCTTGCCGCGTGGATCGCCGTCACGCATCCGCTGTGGTGGTTCAACCCGACCGATGGCGGGTTCTGGCTGGCCGACGCCCTGGCCCGCAACCTGCACGCCGCAGCGCGCCGGATCTTCCCCTCGATGATCCGGCCGGATATGGCCGCCCTGACCGTTCCGCTCGGGCTCATCATCCTGGCGCTCTGGTGGGTCCGCAGGCGCCGGGCTGCGGCCGCTGCGGTGGCGATCCTGGTGTTTTCCGCGGGCGTTGCCTGGGCGGTCGCCGTCCCAGCGGCCCGCGTCGACGTCGAGGATCCACAGGTGATCCACCACGGCGGTCATGCGCAACCGCCGCCGGGGACGTTCTTCCGTTCCGCGCACGGGATTTCCTGGCGGCTGGGACGGGGGCAGTCGGTCGTCATCCCGTGGGATCCGCCGCGAAACGCTCCGCTCGTCCTCCGTGCCCGGCTTGCGGGCGGGAGGCCTGGGACGTTGTCGATCCGGTGGAGTGGCGGCATTCCAGCGGTTGCCGGACTGTCTACGCGCCGGTGGACGATGACGGCATTGCCCCCTCCGCCGGCGTCAGGGCGGGGGGAGCTCCGGCTGACCTGGGAAGGCCCGCCCGGCTCGATGGCCGATCTCGATCGCGTCGAGGTCCTCAGATGAGCGCTCCGGCGGTTGTCATCCCGAGCCTCGGTGGGGCCGGTCTTGCCACGTGTCTGGACGCGATCGCCGGTCAGGAGCTCGCTCCCTCGCAGACCGTCGTGGTCCTGTCAGGACCCGGGGCTGACATCGGCGTTCCGGGGTGGGTGAGCGCTGTCCGGTCGGCGCGCCGTCTTGGCTTTTCAGCGGCGATCGATGCCGGTCTTGAGGCGTTGCCTGGACCGCCGGTGGACGCCGCCATTCTCAACGACGATGCGGTTCCCGGTCCAACGTGGCTGGCGGGACTCGCCGGGGCGCTGGCGGAAGATCCATCGCTCGCAGCGGTTCAAGGCACGGTCCTCGACGCCACCGGCGAGCGGGTCGACGGCCGGGGGATCACGCTCGACCGGTACGGCTTGCCGGTGCAGGTGGACCGTGGGCGCCCGGCCGGTCCCGAGCCATCTGAGGCTGCGGCCCGGATCGCGGTGTCTGGCACAGCGGCGCTCCTGCGCGGTGACGCGCTCGATGCGGTCCGGCTCGGGAACGGCGCGGTGTTCGATCCCTCGTTCGGCAGTTATTACGAGGACCTCGATCTCGGGTTGCGTCTGGGGCGTTTCGGATGGAGATGCTCGTGGATTCCGGGAGCGCCGGTCCGGCACGTGGGTTCGGCAACGGGCCGTCGGCTTCGCTGGCGGCATCCGTGGTGGCTGCTGGCCAACCGGTGGCGTGCCCTGGCCGGGAATCTGACGGCTGGTGCTCTCGTCGCTGCCTTGCCGCGGCTCGCGAGAGGGGAGCTTCGCGCCGTCCGGACGCTCGGGCGTGCCAATGCGAGGACGTGGGCCGTCGCACCGGCCGCGTGGCTCGCCGTTCCGCTCGTGATCGCTCGCGGTCTTGCCCGCCGTTCCCCGGGTCCGCGTCTGACGGCGGTGCCGAGGGGGACGCCATGAGGGTGCTCGTCATGACCGATGACCGGGTCGGTCCGGCAATGGCCGGCTCGGCGTTGCGGGCGTGGGAGCTTGCACGGGTGCTCGCAGGCGCAGGCCATGACGTCCGGATCCATGCCGCCCCGGATTCCGGACCGCCGGAGGAAGCACCGGTCGAGCTGGTTGCCCGCCCGCCGTGGCGCTGGGCCGATGCCATCGTCGCGCCGCCGTGGATCCTTCCGCCGCGGAGCATGCTCGGACGGCACCTGATGATCGCCGATGGAACGACACCCCTTCTCGCCGAGCTGGCCGCCATGGAGGGAACGCCGGCCATCCGGCGGAGGCGGCGGACGGCGCGGGCGCGGCTGCCTCTTGTCCTTGCCCGCGCCGATGCGGTGCTCGCCGCCGGAGAGGCGCAGGAGGGGTGGTGGCGGGCGCGGCTCGAGCGCGCGGGGCGGCCGGACGTGCCGGTATTGCAGGTGCCATTCGGCATCCCGGAAGACGATCCGCCGGAGGAGCCCGGGGAGATTCCCGGCGTGCCCGTGCGCTGGCACGTCGTGCTGTGGTGGGGCGGCGTGTGGCCATGGCTCGACCTCGATACCCTGCTGGCCGCCCGGGCGCGGCTCGAAGGCGCGCCCGTTTCCGTGGTCGTTCCGGTCGCGGCGCGGCCGGGCGGGCCGGCGCCTGGGCTGAGTGCAGCGGAGCTGCTCGAGCGTGCGGCGGCGCACGGTCTGACGCCACCGCAGATCGTGCCGCTCGAACGGTGGGTCCCCTACGCCGAACGGTCCCGCGTGCTCCGGCGCGCCAGCATCGTCGCCGTGCTCCATCACCCCGGCGAGGAGGCGGAGCTGAGCTTCCGGACACGGGCGCTCGACGCGCTGTGGGCCGGGATCCCGCTGTTGCTGACCCAGGGTGGTGCGGTGGCCAGTCTGGCCCATGCGCACGGGTGGGGCGCCATTGTCGAACCGCATCGCCCGAAGATCACGGCCGCTGCGATCGATCTGTTGCTGGGTGAGACAGAACAGCGCCGCTGCCGTCTGGCGCTCGGCGCCGCCCGGGACGCCTGGCGCTGGGAGCGGGTGGCCGAGCCGCTCCTGACGGCGTTACCACAGCTCCCGGTGACGGCACGCCGCTCGCTGAGTGGCGCCGGGTTGCGGGCCGCCTGGGCGCTCCGGCCGGGAGGGACGGCGTGAACACGATCGCTGCCGTCGTCGTGCGGTACCGGGGCGGTGAAGAAACGGCGCGCTGTCTCGCCTCGCTCCAGGCCAACGGCGGTCCGCGTCTGGAGCAGATCGTGCTCGTCGACTCCGGCTCGGGCGACGGAGGCGTGCAGGAGCTGGCGCGGAGGTTTCCGGCGGTCGAGGCCGTTTCCCTCGATGTAAACCGTTCGTTCGCCTGGGCTGCTGGCGCCGGTGTGGCGCGGACCAAGGCGCCGTACGTGTTGCTCCTCAATCCAGACGCCGAGGTTGAGCCCGGCAGCCTCGGCCGGCTCGGTGCCTTTCTCGACGCGCGATCCGGTGCTGCGGGCGTCGTGCCGCTGCTCATCGGGCCGGACGGTGCGCCGCAGCACCGGTGGCAGCTCAGGAAGCTCCCCGGGTGCCTCAGTCTGGCGCTCGGCATGCCTGGCTCGCCGGCCTGTGGCCATCCGCCGGAGCAGCCACGGCCCGTCGAGCAGCCGGCGGCCTCCTGCTGGCTGGTGCGCCGCGGAGTGTGGGATGCGCTCGGCGGGCTCGATCCGGCCTTTGTGCCCGCGTGGTGGGAGGATGCCGATTTCTGCGCGCGGCTCGCCGGACGGCCCGAGCTTGGCCATTTCTGGATCGAACCGGAAGCTCGTGTCCGGCACGCCGGTGGTTCGAGCGTCTCCGTCATCGGGGATGCCGCCTTTCTTACGGCGTACACGCAGAACCTCCTGCGGTACGCCTCGCGTCACCATCCGCGGTGTTCGCATCTGGTGTCCGTCGCGGTGCCGATCGGCCTCGTGGTCCGCGGCCTGCTCCGGCCCTCGCGCCGGGCCGCGTACTTCGCCGCCCGCCGGCGTCTGTCCGGCTCGGGCAGGTGAGCGCTGGCGGGGGATGCTCTGGCTTTGAAAGCGTATGATGCTCGCATGAGGGATACGCGCACGTTTCGTGGGTTCGTGTGGGCGTTGGCGGGGGCCGCTGCGCTCATGTTTTCCGGGTGCAGCTCGTCGGGGGTCAAGGCTGGTGCGGGACGCCGCGTGGTCATGATCTCCTACGACGGCGTTGGCGCCGACCTAGCCTGGGGCTGGATTGACGACGGCTGGCTGAGCGAGCCGGACGGGATCATGGCGATGGTCCACCACGGGATGGCGGCGCGGCGCGTGCGGATGGTCGACCCGACGCTGACCGCCGTCAACCACATCTCGCTGATCACCGGCGCGCTTCCGCAGGTGACGGGGATCGTGTCGAACCGCTTCCATCTGCCGGGCACGCCGATCACGGCGTCGGTGTCCGGTTTTGCCGCGCCGATTCACGCCGAAACCCTGTGGCAGGCGGCGCGGCGCCAGGGCAAGCGCGTTGGGGTGTTGACGTGGCCCGGCGCCGATGGAACGTCGGCAGCCCGGCGCGGGGACTTCGGGCTGATCTGGCCCGCGCGGCCGCTCGCGGCGTCCCGGATCGTGGTGCTACGCCCGGAACAGGCGGGCGCGGGCTCGCCCCTGCCCTCCAACGATGGTCTGCCGCCGCTGGTCTGGACGGTGCGTGTGAAGCTTCCCGGTGCGTCGCCTGGGAAGGTTTCGTTCCGGCTGATCTCGGTCGACGGAACGCCCAACGGGATCCGCAACTACGATTCGGTAGCGGTGATCCCGCCCGGTTCCGGCGAGCCGAAGCTGCTCGGACGCGACCGGTGGTTTGCCGTCAAGGTCGAGGCCCAGGCACGCTCGGATCAGAAGCCATACCCGTACGGTTCGTGGTGCCGGGTGCTCCACCTCGACCGGCACACCGGCGCAGTCCGGCTCTACGAGGGTGACTTCTACCGCGTGATCGGCTATCCCGCAGCGTTTGAAGATGCGATTGCCGGGCATGTTGGCTTCTGGCCCGGTCCGCCGAACAACCGTGAGCTCTCGAAGTGGTGGCTCGACATGTCGCAGGGGATCGACCTGGAGACCTACCTGCAGCAGCTGGAGCGGCTCGATCGCTACCTCGACCGGGTGGCCGCGTACGTCATTGGGCACGAACGTTTCGACCTGCTGCTCGCCTACCATCCGACGCCGGATGAGTTCGAGCATGCGGCGCTGCTGGTCGACAAACGGCAATGGGGATGGAGCCCCGGCTCGGCCCTGGCCGCCCACGAAGGGATGAAACGCGTGGCGCGATCGTTCGACCGGTCGGTCGCCTCGATGGCGGCGCTGCTCGATCCGGCGCGGGACGATCTCATCATCGTGTCCGATCACGGGCACATGCCGTTGTTCGACTTCGTCAAGATCAACCAGGCGCTGGCCAACGCCGGGTTACTGACCGTCGATACCTCCCACCGCCATCCGAGGCCTTCGCCGAAGAGCCTCGTTGTTGCGACGACTTCCGGCGGATGCGCCCACCTCTATCTCAATCTCAAGGGCCGGACACCGGGGGGCGTCGTGGCACCGGCCGATGCCGCGGCCGTCCTCCGGCGCGCTGCCAAGGCGCTCGCCGACATCGACGCCGATGGCCAGCCGGTCGTCGACCGGATCTTCACGCGCGTTGGGGCCGCCAAGATCGGCCTCGACAGCCCAAACTCCGGCGACCTGATCGTCTTTCTCAAGCCGGGATACGCGGCATCCTCGCGCCTCGGCGGCAAGGTGGTCGTCCCGAGCGCCGAGTACGGCGAGCACGGCTATCTCAACGTCTACGATCCGTTGTGCGGCATCTGCTTCGCGCGCGGAGCCGGAATTCCGCACAGCCATCCGAAGGAGATCCGGGCCACGAGCATTGCGCCGATGGTGGCCAAGCTTCTCGGGATTGCACCGCCGGGGAAGTGACGCGGGGCACGCTCAGCTTCCGGATGGAGCGCTGATCTGATTGAGGAATGACCGCGCCCAGGCGAACGCCTCATCGGGTGGGAGCCCGGCAGCTTTCCACGAGCCGCGAGCCGCGGCGACGGCCCTCGTGACGAGGACGCCGTCGGGCAGTGGTGTGGCGTCATCGAGCACGCCCCGGGCGTGGAGCGTCTTCTCGAGACGCTCGGCCTTTGCCTTCCGGAACCCTTTGAGCTCGCGGACACGTTCGAGGAAGATCCGTGGTTCTGCGGCGTGGGCAGCGGCGAGCTGACGGACCGTGTCCTCGTAGGTTGCGCTGATCGCGTCACTCGATCTGATGTCCTCCCAGCGGAGCGGGCGCCCCCGCCCGATGCGCCACTGATCGAGGACGGCACGCAGCAGCGCCGCACGCGCCGTGACGAGCGTGGTGGCATCGCCGGGAAGGACCGGTACTCCAGCCTCGATCGCCTCAAGGAGCGGACCAACCCGGTCAAGTCCCGCCTTGACGCACGCGGCGACATCGCCGAGGCGATCAGGAAGCAGATAGATGGTGTGCCACTGCTCCGGCGGATCGAAACCGGACGGGGGAACGACGCCGAGCCGCCGTGCGTACGCCTCCGGATCGTCGTCGCCAGGTTCGGGGATGTCGGGCGGCGACGGGACGGGAACGACGAGCGGCGTACCGGCGGCCGGGCCGGGCGCGGGTGCAAGTGTGGCCACCGCCGGCGGTTCGGCGCCGCGGCTTATGGCTAACGCCTTCCAGAGCTCGATCTCGCCCTCGTCGGCGGTGAAGGAGACGATCTGGCGCCCCGCTGTGGCCATCTCGTCGAGGGCGCTGGTGATCGCCTCGAACCGGTCGCGATCGGTCGTGGCAAACGTTTCGTCGAGCCAGAGCGGGAGCGGTTCGAGGGTTCCCTCTGCCTCTTCGATCGCGGCGAGCCTCGCCGCGAGGAGCAGGTGGATCCTCGTTCCGTCGGACAGCTCCTCGAGCTTCCGTCGCGTCCCGCTCGCGAGGCCGGTCGCGGCCAGCGTTCCGGTGGCAGCATCGACCTCGAGGCGGAAGGTATGGCGGGTGAAGCGGCCGAACCAGTCCTGAGCGCGCGTCAGGACTCGTGGGGATCGGTGGGCCTGCACCTGGTCGCGCGCGGTCTCGACGACGAGGCGGGTGAGGGCCGTGTCGATGGCGGCGCGCCGGCGTTCGTCGAGCGCCTCCTCTGCGGCCTCGATGGCGGTGCGGGCCTCCTCGAGCGCCGTGCTGCTTCGCGCCACGTTGATCTCGTGTTCGATCGCAGTGATGCGCTCGATCAGCGGACTGAGCTTGTCCGCCTCCCTCCTGAGCGCTTCGAGGCGCACTCTGGCCTCGTCCGTGGTGAAGCGTGCACGGTCGAGGCCGAGAGCGGGCCAGGCGTTGGCCGTATCCAGGAACTGCTCGGCTTGCCTGATCCTGGTACGGAGCTCGTGCGCCTCCGTGCTGAGTCTCTGAAACTCTGGAAGACGTTCGAGGCGGCGTTGGAGCTCGAGGTGCTGGCCCGGTTCGAGACCGAGGTGCTGCCAGAGCTCCGTTATCGCTTCTTCGGCCTCTTTGAGACGGTCTGTGGCGGCCGCCCGTTGCCGCTCGAGGTCTCCGGCACGTATTTGGGCGTCGTGGAGCCGGTCGAGACGCTGCTCGAGCGCATCAACGATGGCGGGCGCACTGGCTGGATCGTCCGGTGGTGCGACGCCGAGCGGTGCGAGATGCGCCTCAAGCTCCGAGAGGTCTCCGGCGATCTTTTCTCGTGCGTTGGCGATTGCCCCTTCGAGCCGGGCCACCGCCTCACGGGCCTCGAGCCAGCTGTGGAGCCGGTGGGCCGCTTCGATCAGCGCGAGGCTGGGCAAACCGGGGTCGAGGCCAAGCGCCCGCGCTTCGTGCTCCACGCGCGAGGCCGCTTCGTCCAACTGCGTCCGTGCCGTCTCAAGCTGCGCGCTCGCTGCGGTACGCGTGCGGCGGATCGCCTCGTTGCGCTGCAGCAGCGCTGCGAGGTCCCCGGCCTCAGCGAGCCGCTCGCGGACGTGGGCGCGATCCCAGGTCTCGGGCGCCACGCCCGAGGCAGCGGCCGTGTGAGTCAGCTCGTCGCGGTTGGCGGAAGATCCGGCACGGCTCGCGGCCAGGCGGGCGGCGAGCCAGCCTCCGGCGGCGGAGGCCACGATGGCGCCGGGCAGGCTCCACCAGGGGCCGGCGATCAGCCCGCCCGCGGCTGCCGCGGCGGCACCGAGGAGCGCAATCGCCCAGCCGGTCCAGCCGGGCTTCGGCGGCATCTCAGGCGTTCGCAGCCAGCTCCGCAGCGCCTCGATGCCGCGCTCGAGCGCCGGGAGGGTCGCGCCGGCTGGTGCCTCCTCGATGAGGCTGTCCCACAACTGGATCTCCGCTTCGATCGCGGCAACCTTCGCGGAGGCGGTGTCCCGCTCGGTGATGGCCCGTTCGAGAGCGTCCATCTGGGCAGCGGGGAAGGCGGGACCGGGAGCCGCTGGCGTTGCGAGGAGCCCTTCGGCGGCCTCATGGACCCGCGCCCGGGCCTCGGCGAGCTGCCTTTCGAGCTCATCCTGGAGGCGGGCCGCCTCAGCGATCCGCCGGGCGGTCGACTTCCAGGCGGCGAGCTCCTCTGCGGTTGGGATCTCGCCCTCAAAACGGAGCTCATCGAGCCGCCGCTGCGCCTGCTCAGCCTCGTGGCCGATCTCTTCGAGCTCGGCCCGGACGTTGTCGAATGTCGCCGCCAGCTTCTCGAGCCTCTGGTGTTCGTCGCCGGAAAGCCGGTCGAGGCCGGGGGGCAGAGCGTCGAGCGCGGCGATGATCGCGGCCAGTTCTGTCCGTGCCGTGGCGAGCTCGACGGCCCGTTCGGCGGCGGCGATCAGATTCTGCGCCCGTTCGGCTGCCTGTCTTTGGCGTTCGAGCTCCGGCAGCTCTGACGCCTCGCTGACGAGCTTCTGGGCCTTTCGCTCCAGCGTGCTGAGCGTGGAGCGGGCATCGTTGAGTTTTTTGTGCAGCTCTCCCCGCCGGCTAGCTGGGACCTGGAGGCTCGTGAGCGCGGCTTCGAGATCGTACCCGCCAGCGAGCTCGACGGCGATCTGCCGGGCAAAGAGCTCGTCGGCGCTGCTCGCGGCGAGCAGAGAGCGGAGATCGAGGAGGTAGTACGGTGCCGCGCTGGGCCCTGGCAACGGTGGGGTTTGGGGATTCCAGGTGATGTGCCCCGCGAAGAGCGTTGCGGTCAGCTTGCCATCGGCACGCTCCCAGTGCGCTTCGGCCCTGATGCCGTCCAAGCCGCTGTCCGGGGGCCACACCATGCCGGTCAGAATCCGGGCGGCCGTTGACTTGCCCGAGGCATTTGGCCCCCAGACGATCGTGATGCCGTCCGCGAGATCGTCGATGCGGATGCCGTCCGGCAAGCCCGGCGCTTCGTGGACGATCAGCCTCCGCAGCCGCATCAGCGTGTTTCCCCCGTTGTGCGGTGATCGAGCAGGGTGCCGAGGGCGCGCCAGGCGGCGTGCAGCAGGAGCTCGCGACGATCGGGCACGTCATACCCCGGTCCGAGGTCCCACGCTCCGGTGGACCACGAGCGGATGATCTCAAGCGATGGCGCGTCGAGCTCTTTGGGGACGGCGCCCGATTCGAGCGTGCGGATGAGCCGGGCGACCTCGCCAGCGGGTGACGTCTCGCCAGACAGTGCGTCGAGATCGATGGCGGGCCGCGTCCGGTCCTCGATCTTCGTGACGATGCACGGCACGCCCCGCACGTGGAAGAACGAGGACGGCTCGTGCCGGGCGATGAGCTCGCCGATCGCACGCCGGTCCGGAAGCTGACCGGTCAGTGCGATGCGGAGCACAACCAGCTTGAGCCAAGGCGCGGCTTGAGCGATCGTCTCGCCGAGGGCTGCCTCGACGGTTTCGCGGATCGTGTCCATCACGCTGTCGGCGGTGGCGGCCTCGCCGAGCGGGACGTCGAGGTTTTCGAACCGGACCGGCGAGAGTGGAACCTGGCGGATCGTGATGCCGTCGGGTCCCGCCGTCAGCTCCCACGGTCCGTGGATGCCCGGCTCACCGGCGTCGAGCGCTGCGAGCGATCCCAGGTAGCCGGCCGGACGTGGGCCGCGAAGCGCATCGGGCCGGTGGATGTGTCCCAGCAGCCACGCATCGGCGGGCGTGGCTTCGAGCCTGCTCCGGTCGAGAGGCGCGTAGATCGAAGCGGGCGCATCGAGGTCGCCGTGCACGACGCCGATCAGGTGAGCGCTGCTGCGGCGCGACCGGATCGCCGCCTCCAGGCCGGGGTCGAGCGTGGGATCGTTCCGGACGATCCGTTCGGGGAACGACCATCCGAGCAGATCGATCTCGGCGCCGGGTCCCGGGAGCGGCACGTACTCCCAGCGTCCACCGGCTCCGAGCAACGTCACGCCGGAGATGCGTTCGGCGAGGAGCGGGAGTGCTGCGGCATCGTGATTTCCTGCCACGGCAAACAGTGGAATGCCCGCCTCGATCAGCGTGGTGGCGCCGGCTTCGAGATGGCCGAACGCCTCGAAGCGGTCGTTGTCGCTCTCGACGACATCTCCGGCGAGGACAACCGCCCGGACGCGGCGTTCGATGGCGTAGCTGACCGTCGTTCGCCATGCGGCGGCCGCTGAAAGCTCGTGCGCCTCGATGCCGGCTTCCGGGAGGACCGAACCGGGGACCGCAGGTCTCCGTCCCAGATGGATGTCACCGGCGAAGAGCACCGGGCGGCCAGCCTGCGCATCGCCACGATCGTTCATGGACAAACCATACCTCGGACCACCGGCCCGGTCCATCGGGGCGCCGGATCCCCGGGATTTCCGGTGATTCGGATTGACACAAAATGTCCCGCCGGGTCTCGTGTATGGTGATGGGCGGCATGACACTCTCCATGAAAGCGGTTCCGGACCTGGAGGATGAGGGCACGTCTGCGATGGTGTCCGTTGCAGAGCAGCTCCACGCGGCGTTCTGCGCCCTCCAGGAGGGGGAGACCACGGCGCTGGAGACGGTGTATGCCCTTGAGGCGGCCGAGCTCTTCGGACTCGCGTTGTGGCGGACCGGTTCCCGCGACGATGCCGCGGACGTCGTGCAGGATGTCTTCGTCGCCCTGGCGACGACCGGAGCACGGCTCGGGAGCGTCCGCCATCCACGGCGCTACCTGCTGCGGATGGCCCATCACCAGGCCCTGCGGATCGTGCGGCGCCGGCACGTTGGCGAGCCGGTCGATGAGCTGCTGATGGCGTCTCCAGGCGCCGGTCCGGAAGACCGCGCACTGGCCGGCCAGGCGGCGGCGTCCCTGGCCGGACTGCCGGCGCACCAGCGGGAGGCGGTCTTTCTGCACCTCCTCGCCGGGCTCACTTTCCGCGAGGCCGGTGTAGTGATGGGTGTGTCACGGTTCACGGCTGCGAGCCGCTACCGGCTCGGCCTCGCAAAGCTCCGGAACCGGATGGGGGTAACTGATGGACAAGATTGAACGAGTGATTGCGGCCAATGGGACACCCGCTCCGCCCGCTGATCTGGAAGAGCGGGTCCTCGCTGCAGCGAGGCATGCGGCGCAATCCAGGGCACGGGCGCCATGGTGGATGCGGCCGGCCGTTCGCTGGGCGTGGGCCGGGCTGACGGCGCTGCTGATCGCGGCCAACGTGCTGACCGGCGTGGTGCCGCCGTCGGAGAGCGGCCACGCACAGGAACTTCCGGTGGCGGTGCACGGTGTGCGGATCGATGATCCGCTGCTCGCCCGCGCGCTGGCTATATCGGCGGCCATGCGGCGCGCTCAGCTCCGGCCGGGCGGCAGCGAGCTGGACGTACAACGAATGATCGGAGGTTTGAGCTGATGGAACGCAGACGAAACATCCGTTTTTGGATCGTGATCCCCGGGATCCTCATCGTGCTGGCCCTGGCCTGGCTCCTCGTCATCCGGATTGAGGCAAGACACCGGCTGACCGCAGCCCGGACCGCGTGGAACGCGGAGGTCACACGGCTCGGCGTCACCGTCGCGCCGCCGGCGAACATTCCATCGCCGGAAGATGCGGCGAGCTGGATCATGGCGGCAGCCGAGATCGTGCAGCCGGTCCCCTATCGCCGTGTCCTCGCCCGCACCGTGGGGACGCCGGTGGCGCGGTGGTCCGCCGATGATCTGCGGGCGGCCGAACGGATGCTTGCGGTCAATGCAGAACCGCTGCGCTTACTCCATCACGCCGCCCGGCTGCCACGGGCGAGCTTCGGGCCCAGTGGCGATGCGGACGGGCTCCAACTCCTCCGGGTCCTGTGGGCGGGCAGGATGCTCGCGGTATCGGCCCGGCTCCACCTCGCGCATCGAGAGGAGGACAAGGCGCTCGATGACCTGGTGACGCTCGAGAGGATGGCTTCGGCGCTGGAGCAGGGCCGCCGGTCGATCCACCTGCTGTTTGGCATTGCCTGCGAGGGCATCGCCGGCGATGTGATCCGCGACGCCGTGGAGGCAGGGGCGCTGAGCCCTGCAGGGGCCGGGCGGCTGATGAGCGCGGTGCCGGATACCGATCTGGTGCGTGCCGCTCAGCGGGCCGGGGTTGTTGAAACGGATCGGATGGCCGGGATGATCGAAAGCCAGCGTCTTGATGATCTGTTGGCGCAAGGAGGGCTTTTCTACCGCACCAACAGTGAGCTGAACCCCGGGAAGGCCCGGCTCCTGGCGTGGCTCGGCATGCCCTGGCGGCAGGCCACCCTGGCCTATCTCTATCAACGCAGGGTGAGGAACCTCGAGGTGATGGCGACACCGTACGTCAGGCTCGCCGGTCTGAAGGCAAAACCGCGTCCATCGTTACCCGCAGGGGTTTGGCTCGGGTCCGGCAGCGATTGGTACTGGTCGATGGCGGCGGGCCGGATTCAGGGCCGGGCCGCGATGCGGCGGCTGCTGCGCGACGCGCTCGCCGTGGCTGTCAAAGCCGGCCGCAGCGGCGTCTTCCCACGCGATCTCTCCGGTATCGATGATGGTACACCGGAGCTCTTCTGCGAGTGCGTCCCGAGCTACCGTGTTGAGGCCAATGGAACGGCGATTATCAGTCTGGCCGGAGCAGCGCCGCTGTGGAAGAAGGCGATGGGAAAGCTGATCGAGGGCGCGCCGGCGCTGTTTACGTGGAAGATCTCAAAGCCCCGCCTGCGCTGAGCGGATCGTGGGGGGACCGGCACGGTGTTACTCGAAGCTGATGGTGTAGCGTCCCTCACGCATCAACGCGATCGTTTCGCCTCCGCTCATCTCGAGATCGGCCGAGGCAACGGCCACCCGGGGCTGGAGCTGCGGAACGTAGACGCGGTCGATATGGACGGCGGCGCTCGGGGTTGAGAAATCCGGTACGCCAACCTGGCCGCCGAAGTGATCGGAACGGCCGAAGGCGATGTGGAGGCCGAGCTTCTCGTCGAGGAGAACCTCTCCGGCCGGTTGGATGCCGAAACCGGAGAGCACACCCAGACCGAGCTCGGCCAGGTTGCCGTAGGCCGGCTCGGCGGCGAGGAGATTGGCCTCGCGGGTCGAGATGACACCGGCGCTTGCGACGCCGGCGGCGCGGTTGGCCTCGATACGGTAGACGACGATCTCTCCATCGAGCTCGACGGGAAGGATGCCAGCGCTGCGGCTCGGATCGTGCTCGATCTCACCTTCGTACGGGACGATGTAGGCCTCACCGGAAGGGAGATTGCCCGCGAGACCGGGACGGGGAAACAGGCCGCTCGAGGCGTGGGCTGTCCGGTGCCGCAGGTCAAGGTGGAGGGCGGGTCCGGCAGCGCCGTCGATCCGGAAGCGCAGCTGGGCACCGTCCGCGCGGTCGAGCAGATCTTTGAGCAGGTTGACCCGGCGGTCGACCTCGGTGTAATCGAGGCGCAGGGCGGGGATCATGGCGGGGGAGAAACCGGGCATCGTGGCTGCCCGGAACCCGTACTTTCGCGCAGCCAGCTTGAGTGGCGCCGTGGCGGAGAGCTCTGTCGGAGCCAGGAAGATCGTCGCCGTCGCGAAGATCTCCTCGAACGGCCGTGCCGTGGCCGGATCGAGCTCATCGGCGGAGGATGGCAACGGCATTTCTGGATCCCACCGCGTGGCGGACGAGGGGAGGCCGGCATTGTTACGGTGCACGTTGCGGTAGAGCACGAGGTCGTACCGCAGATCCGGGCCGTCAGCGGCGCTGCGCAGCTCCCGGACCCATTCGGCAGCGAGGCGCCGGCGCTCCCGCCAGGCGTCGTTGTCGCCAAGCTCATCGTCCGGCAGGTCCACCAGGATCACGGCGGTGTGGTCATTGCTGCTGGGTTTGAACACCCGCTCGATCAGCCGTGCCAGCTCCGGTCCCGTCAGCCGTTCGTGCATGCGTCACCTCCGTTGCGATTGTCCCTGCGGCAGGCCGGCTATGCAAGGGAGTTGTTGCGCTGAGCGGAACCCGTGTGATTCAAGTGGATACGGCCACGATCGAAGCACGTTCACCCCAACGCCAAGGCAACCGGTCGCGGGGAGAGCGCCCGAGGGAGCGCGGACTTCAGTCCGCATCGTACGCTCAACGCGTTCTGGTACAAAAAGATGCGGACTGAAGTCCGCGCTCCAAAGCTGCCTCCGGCCGACGGCGCACAGCGCAACAACCTC
>WGCW01000055.1 GCA_015493585.1 Acidobacteriota bacterium | reverse complement strand
TGATGCAATCTGGTATCCGGCGACTCGCTGCCCGTTTTTCTTGCGCCGGGGGGCATATCATTCTCAAGCTAGGCCATCGCCCATCGGCTCGGCCAGCAGACAGTACCAAGGGCCACCCCAACACATAACCCATCATACGGACAGTGGAGGGGAAGGCTCCGCCTCCTCTCAACTAACAGCAATTTCATCATCCGGGGGAAAGGCGCGTAACGTACTGATAACACGCAACGTCGAAACCCTGCCCGAATGTCTGTTCGTCCATTGTCCCGGTGCCCCTCCGGGGCATGTGGGTGCTCAGAATGACAGTGGAGGGGAAGGCTCCGCCTCCTCAGGATGAGACTTTTACCGGTCATCCTGAGCCGAAGGCGAAGGACCTCGCCTCCTCTCAACAAACAGCACGTGCATCACGCGGCAGAAAACAACGTACCGTACTGATAACGGATAACGCTGATAACGCGCAACGTTGCGAAACTGCGTCCGAATGCCTGTTCGTCCACTGTCCCGGTGGCCCCTCCGGGGCATGTGGCGCTCAAAAGTGCCGGCGTTACGAATCGCCGCCGGGCTTGTTAGATGTCTCCGGCGCCTCGTTCCCCGGCGGCTGATACTGCCTGACGGTGTTGAGCGAATGGGCCCGGACGACTCGCGTGCCCGCCAGAACATCGTGAAGGCTGCGCGCGTCCCTCCGGAACATGACGAGCAGGTGACCGGCCATGAGGGGGAGTGATCCAATGGAGTATGCAATGAGCCGGAGCGCGGCGCGCCCCGGGCCGATCGGGCACCGTCCCTCATGATCGACCACCCTGAGACCCATGATCCGCTGACCAGGCGTCGAACCGAGCCAGCCCCATCCAATGATGAAATACGCCCACCACAGGACGATCCAAAGGCCCATCTCGATGACGGCCAGGTGGAGCCACGCGTGGTCGGCCGCCAGGATGGGGAGGATGTGGGGGAGAGTGCCCCGGCTGGCGTCAGCGGGAAACGTGAGGATGAGTGGGAGCATCAGGAGAAGTGTCAGGAGGCTGAAGAACAGCATGTCGAGGAGCGTGGCGAGAAGACGCCGGCCGGCACGGGCTGGAACCAGTTTCGACGTCTCAATGAAAGGACGCCGGACGGATCCGTTCTTTTTCTCGTGGATCACAGTGGTGTGACGCCTCCGGCATCCTGGTGATCGAGCCACAACGTTGCGTAGCTCTTGAGAAAGCGGAAACGGGAGCGGTAAAGCTGGTCGAGCTTGTCGGTATGTCCGCGGTACAGCATGTCATCCAGAAACCACTGAAACCTCTTCTCCATCTCCCCTGCGCGCTCCAGGCTCTGGGCCGAACGCTCCAGAACCTCAAACAAACGTCCGCCGGAATCCGCTGACTTGAGCCTGACGATTTCACCGTCCTCTTCGTCCATCTTGACGCGGAGGGCCGCCGTTGTCAGCAAGAAGTGGCAGAGGTCCCAGTCGAGCGTTCCCTGCTTGGCAATGCCACCAGCCATGCGCCGGTAAGCATCAGCTTCCCACGGCTCGAGCTTGAGGTTGTTGAGCTGGGTCAGCGTGACCGCGCGCTCCGGCGGATGATCCCAGATCACGAGCTCAAGGGCGAACATGATCTTGTGAAGCGGCTCGTTGAGGAGTGTGTCGGGTGGGACGAGCTCGTCCAGAGACATCGTGGAGGAGGCGCGCTGAGAAATGGCTTCCTGCTCAGTTTCGTAGGCGATTGGCTCGACGACGGCAGCAGCCGGGGCTGCCTGGGCAGGCGGGTCGAGTTCCGGCGTCGGCGTGGAGGGCGGGACGGTTGGCTCCACCGTTGTGGACCGCCGTGCAAAGTAGGCCGCGTGCTCCTCCGAGGGCTCGAAACGCTGGAGGATCTCTTGCATCGACGTCCTCAGATCGGCGAGGACATCTCTCTTGATATTGCCGTCCTTTCGCCCCTCGTCAAAACGGCCCCTGAAACGTTTGAACGCCTCGATCTGGAGTCTGAGATCGGTATCGGCGGCGTCCGGATTCTTTTCGAGATACCGCTCGATCTCAAAAATTCTGTTCGTGTCCTCCAGGATTCCGGCCTCCTCCAGCCTGTACAGCTCCTGGAACCGGTTTTTGGCTGCGATGTTGGTCTTGACGAGCTCGATAGCAATTTCGGGGTCGAGGAAGGATGTGCCGAGCTTGTGTTTAAAGCTTCGATACTGGTCATAGACGCCCCCGGCGAGGATCGCGTCGAAGTCGGGGATCTGCTCGATCTGATCCTTGAACTCCCGGATCGCGACGAGCAGCGCGGATCGCTCGATGGCGTCAGGAAGCTGGATCCCAGCAAACTCAGCGAGCCGTTCGAACATGATTTTGAGATCGGCGTCGCTCTTTGGGAGTACCCGGTCTCCCTCTCCGGGTGCCTCGGCCAGACGGGTCAGCAAGATGTCGAGCTTGTCAAGCGTGTCCTCGTCGAAAGCTTCATACTGGAGGTAGAACTTGGCCAAAGCAACGAGAATCTTTTCATCCTGTTGCTTGAGGTGATCGAAGAGCCGCCTGAGGAGCGAGGGAGGGAACTCTCCCTCAATGGCCTTGAGCTGGCCGTGGATTTGGCTGAGCTCGCGTTCGATCCCCGTGATCTCTTTCTCGGCTTCCTTTTCGGACGCGTTCGCTAGCCCCGGGACGATGTCCTGCATCCGCTTGTAGAGCGCCTGAAAATCGTATGAAAACGGAAGGTCTCCCCGGTCTTGATGCTTGAAGACGCCCCCCAGAAACTGATAGAACGTCCAGAGCGATCGGAAACGATCCGAAAGAGCCGTATAACGCTCCGTTGGGCGGAAAGGTTGCGTCGTGTTCATCTCGTCACCTTTAGCATACAACAGTCTTGTCAACCATCAAGGACGGGAGGGGTGGTCATGCTAGGAAAAGTCGTTATCAGTCACGAGCAGATCGAACGTGTCGTGCGAAAAATGGCTGAAGAGATTGACAGCGATCTTGAAGGACGTTCTCCGGTCTTTATCGGGGTGCTCAAAGGATGTATCTACTTCTTTACGGCGTTGACCCAGGCGATCCGTCATCCGGTCGAGGTCGATTTTGTCCAGACCTCGAGCTACGGGTCAAGCACGACGAGCTCCGGATCGGTCGTGCTGATCAAGGACATCACCACTGATGTGAGGGACCGGGATGTGTACCTCGTTGAGGACATCATTGACACGGGGACGACGCTGTGGGATCTCGTCACGATGATTCAGGCACGTCACCCGAGATCGATTCAGCTGGTGACGATGCTCTCGAAACCTTCCCGGAGGAAGACCGATATTCACGTCGATTTCATCGGGCTTGAAATTGAAGATATTTTCGTCGTCGGATTCGGGCTCGATTTTGCCGAACAGTACAGGAACCTCCCCGACATTCATGAATTCATTCCTGAGGAATAGCGGGTGGTCAAGGACACGGTAGAATGGCCCCCGGTTTTGGGGAGATGTGCGCAGGAGGTTTCTGATGAAAAGCGTCACGAGTCCAGAAGCGCCGGCCGCAGTGGGTCCATACAGTCATGGGATCCTGAGCGGAGGCCTGCTCTTCACGTCCGGTCAGATCCCGATCGACCCGGCCACCGGTGAGATTGCAGGCGGTGGCTTCGAGGGGCAGGTACGGCAAGCGCTGGACAATCTGGATGGTGTGCTTCGGGCTGCTGGGACAAGCCGGGACCGGGTTATCAAGGTGACCGTCTTCTTGACGGATATGGGCAAGTTCGGCCGTTTGAACGGGATCTACGCCAAGTTTTTCGGCGGTCACCGGCCGGCCCGGTCGGCCATCGAGGTTGCAGCCCTGCCCAAGGATGTCGAGGTTGAGATCGAAGCCATAGCGGAGGTCCCGTGAACCCAGACGAGATGCGGATCCTGATACGGGGTGCAGGTGAGCTGGCATCGGCCACGGCGGTCGAGTTGTACAACGCGGGTTTTACGAACATCCTCATGCTCGAGATCCGGTATCCCGGTGCGGTACGCCGCAATGTCTGCTTTTCAGAGGCGGTATTCGAGGGCATGCAACACGTGCATGGGGTGACGGCCCGGCTGGCGGGCGATCTCGAACAGGTCGAGTTCATCAACCGGCTCGGAGACATTGCGGTTGCCGTGATGCCACTGGAGGATGCGCTCAAGGGCTGGAAGCCGTACGTCTTCATCGAGGCAACCATGCAGCGAAAAAACCTTGGGCTGAGACGGACGATGGCGCCGGTCGTGATCGCTTTGGGCCCCGGATACGTTGCAAAACGTGACTGCCATGCCGTCGTTGATACGTTTCGCGGCCCCCAGGTTGGTGCGGTGCTCGAAGACACCGGTGAACATCTGATCGAAGAGCCTCCTGCTGAAATCATGGGGTATGCACGCGAGCGTGTGCTCAAGGCGGCCCGGGAGGGGATTTTCTTCACGTCCCACAGGATTGGTGACACCGTTGAACGGGGGCAACGTGTTGGGACCGTGGTTTCGGTTTTCGATGTTGATGATTTTCGTAAGGGTGTCCCCGTCGACATGTCGTACGCCGTCAAGGCAAGGATCACAGGGGTGATTCGTGGTTTGCTCCGTGACGGCGTGCCGGTGAAGGAGGGCGCCAAAATCGGAGACATCGATCCCCGGGGACGGACCGAGGATCTTGATCATATTTCCGATAAGGCACGGCGGGTCGCCGAGGGCGTCTATGAGGCGCTTGTCGTTCTTTTGCGGGAGCGTGAACAGGCGCCGCATGAGAAGACAGGATGAGGGCTGCCAGTAAGCTTTGGCGGCGGCTTTCGTGGTCGGTTCGGCCTCCCGTTCTTGCTTTGGGTGGTGGTGGTGCACGTGGCTTCGCCCACATCGGATTTTTGGAGGTGCTGGAGCGAGAGGGGCTGAAGATTGCTGGGATCGCCGGCACCAGTGCGGGTTCGGTGATTGGCAGCATGTTTCTCGCTCTTGGATCGAGTCGTGCGGTCATTGCCCGCTGGCGGGAGGCGTTTGAAAAAGACGTCATCGCAGAAATCCCAACGTTCGGTGAGGACGAGGATCACGCCGCCGATCACCCGTTACTCCAGGCTGCCAGGAAGTTTCGGGACCGGGTGGTGATCTCGCTTGCCGTGAACAGAAGCACGCTCGTCGATGCGGAAGCGCTGGAACGAGCGATCAACTTCCTGGTTCCGGATGTATCCATCGAGGAGCTGGGATTGCCATTCACGGCGGTGGCAACAAACCTCGTGACGGGCGAAGAGGTGCGCCTGGATCACGGTCCATTGCGGCGCGCTGTGATGGCCTCGAGCTCGATTCCTGGGATTGTGCCTCCTGTCGATGTTGATGGCGTGCCACTCGTCGATGCTGGGGTAATCGCCGAGGTTCCGGTTGGCGCGGCGCGGGCGATGGGAGGCCGGGTCGTAGCGGTTGATGTTTCGGCGCCGCTGCCGCCGTACCGGGAGGGGAAGCTCGTCCTGGAGACGTTGATGCGGACCGGACTCATGACGTCCACACTTCTCCGTGAGTGTCAGCTGCGGGATGCGCAGATCGTGGTTCACCCGGAAGTGGGCAACGTGCTGTGGTCTGACTGGAGTCAGTTCGAGCGGCTGGTGGAGCGCGGACGCGTTGCCGCGCGGCGGTTACTCGGGCTGGCACCGGTGGTTGCGGAGTGAGCGGCCGGAGCGTATTCTTTGGAGAAGCGTGCACGGTGAATTGCTTCGACTTTCTCAAGGCGCGAACGCCAACGTGGTGAAGCGCGCAGGAGCGCGCCCACAGTTCCCGGCTGCAGTCCACGAGCTTTGAGGGCGTGGAGGAAGTTGGGAAGTACGCTCCATGGAGGGACATGGCGGCGTGTGGCCAGGTGCATGAGCACGATGCCGCCATCCAGCCTGGGGAAGCTCAGGAGCCGTGCAAGCATGGCCGTGGGGTCCTCGTAAAGGCTGCTGTGCTCATCCTCCACCCAGTCATGGGAGTCGAGCGAGGCTCCTTTGAGCGAGCTCCAGCGGACGTGGAGGTACCCTGCCTCGAACGCCCATCTGCGAAGGGTCGCGTTCTCCTCGCCGAAGGGCGCTCGCCAGAGCGGCGCCATGTGGTGACCGGTTGTTTCGAAGAACAGGTCCTCGGTTCGTGTCAGCTGAGAGACAAACCAACGGCGCGTGATCTGCGGCCGGAGCCGCTGGCGCCGGTTTTGGGCGTATGTCGTGAGGTGGGGGTGGGAGAAGGTGTGGTTGCCGATCTCATGGCCGTCGAGGACGGCCTGCCGGACCAGAGCGGGATTATTCCGGATGAACGCTCCGGTCAGGAACAACGTAACCCGCAGATGGAGGCTGCGAAGGAGATCGAGCAAACGAGCAGTTCCGTCAGCGGTCGAACCTCCATCGAAGGTGAGAGCGATTCGTGGACCGGCATCCCGGACCAGACTGAGATCAGGAGGCGCCGGTATCTTTGCCCGCCGGGGAACCGGGGACGGCGTGGGCCAGGTGACCCAGGCCGGCGCTGACGTTGGAACGATGACGTGGGCCGGAGTGGGAGGCGCCGTGGGACGCGGGACAGGCGAGGGCGTCGATGTTGGGCGCGGGATTGGCGTTGGGGTGGGAGCCGGAGTGGGTGTGCGTGCCGGTGTTGGAGTGATTGTGGGTGAGGGTGTGGGTGTTGCCGTTGGTGCGGGTGTTGAGGTCGGTGTTGGCGTCTCGGGAAGGAGGGTAACGCCTGAGCCCAGCGGGGTCAGCGTGATGGCCGGTGCCGTATCGCCAAGCCGAAACACCGGCGAGACCGCCTGTCCATGAGCACCGAGGGTAACGATGGCCAATGGCCGGGAAGACGATGAGACGAGTACTGTCAATCCGGGCTCGCCGTTGATGGCAACCTTCCATCCATGACGGGACCGTTGGAGGCGTCCGGAAAGCTGGGGCAGCGGCGCCGGGCGGACGATGGGCGGCGCCACGGAAACACGGTTCACCGATCCAATCGCGAGGACGATGTGTCCAAGCGCGGTCAGGAGGCCAATGCCCAGCACGAAAAGCACGGTCAGGACCCAGGGCAGGGGGATCGCTGTTCGAAGGACCGTGCGGATCCAGACGAGACCGGTCCGGACGATGCCCGTGACCATGCAGAGCCGGCTGCAGTAGATGTGGCCGGCCGTGATGTGCTCACAACGTTCACACAGCCACCGGCCGCAGGTTTCACACTGGTTCCGTGCGGGCCGGGAGGGATGGAAAAAACAATGGGGGCTGCTCATTGTCGAACTGTACGGGGACGGTTAGAATCAGTTGGCTCTTGGAGCAGGGGGACGTTGGCAGACACACCGCCGTGCGTGTCCCGGAAGCTGTTGAAAAATGTCATAACGCCGGCGGCGGCGTACACGTAAGGATGGACGATGTGGAACCTACCAAACTCGTTGACAGTCTTAAGAATCTTCATGGTGCCGCTGCTCGTGGTGATCCTGTTGACGGAGTTTCCGGATAAGGAGTTTTGGGGTCTCGCAATTTTCCTCCTGGCTGCGCTCACCGACCTGATCGATGGGATTATAGCCCGGAGAACAGGGAAGGTGACCGTCACGGGCACGCTCCTCGACCCGCTCGCGGACAAGCTGTTGATGAGCGCCGCGTTCATCTCACTGGTTGAGCTTGGGCTGGCGCCGGCCTGGATGGTGACGGTCATCGTTGGCCGTGAGTTCGCCGTCACGGCGCTGCGAATGGTAGCTATGGCGAGGAATGTTGCCATCGCAGCCAACTGGTGGGGCAAGTCCAAAACGGGGAGCCAAGTGATTGCAGTGTCGCTCTTGATCCTCGGGAAAAAACTGGGGGCGTGGATGATCCTCGGCCAGATCGCTCTGTGGATTGCCCTGACGCTGAGTATCATCTCGATGGTGATCTACTTCTGGCAGAACCGGGAGATCCTGTCGGAGGCTGAGGCGTGAGGAGAGGCTTCCTCCCGCGGCGTTTGCCGCACTTTCTCGTCACGGTCGGACTCCGGTTCCCACGAACAATCGTCGCAGCCAGCCTGATCGCGTGGCTTCTCGCGGGTTTCGTTGCATTTCACATTGACGTGGTCACCGACATCCTGTCCCTTGTGCCGCGCCACAATCGGGTGGTGAGCCAGTTCAAGACGACCCTTGAGAGGTTTGGATCGGTTGATCTGTTGCTGGCCGTGGTGCATCTGAAGCCTCACGAAGACCTGAGTGCCGAGCTCGCGTATGCCGATATGCTGGCCGCTCAGCTTCGGTCCTGGAAGAGTATCGGCTGGGTGGAGTACCGCCTCGAAGACCCCTCGACGACGGCGGCGCCTCTCCTCGACCATGCGACGCTCTTTCTTGGACCGGACAAGGTCCGGCACCTTCTCGGCGAGCTCAATCCGCAGGGCCTCCAAAAACGTGCCGGCTGGCTTCGGGCCGAGCTCACGGCGCCCCAAGGGCTGGTTGCCCAGGACCTTCTCAGGGAGGACCCGCTGGGGATGTTGCAGGGTGTCCTCAAACAGGCGCGGCTGGGTGATCTGGGAGCCCGGTTCGATCCGGCGACCGGCTATTTGATCGATCCGCACCGGACCTGTCTGCTGATGCTGGCAAAACCGGTTCGTCCCGCCCAAGACGTGCTCTTCGACAGGATGCTCGTTCGCAGTCTCAAGTATCGGGTGGAAGCAGCGAACCGTGCGTGGCGGGAGGCGGGCTGGGAGGGTGATCCGCCGCGGGTCGAGTTCACCGGTGGATACGTGATCGCCATGGACGACGCACAGTTAATCAAGGGCGACATGACGCTCGGCATGGTGACGTCGCTGATTGGCGTATTGCTGCTGTTCCTCTTAGCGTTCCGGAGGCCGGCAGCGTTAGTATTTGCGTTCTTTCCACTTGTGACGGGCCTTGCGCTGACCCTGATCTTCGTGGGGATCGCACTCCACACGCTCAACTCGGTGACCTCTGCGTTCGCGGCGCTGCTGATCGGGCTGGGAATCGACTTTGTGATTGTGCTTTACGGCAGGTACATGGAAGAAATCCGTCACGGGGCGACGCATGAGGGTGCCGTCGAGGCGATGGGGCGCAACACCGGTGTTGGGGTTTTACTTGGGGCCGTCACAACGGCGGCAACGTTCTATGCTTTTCTCATCACCGATTTCAAGGGATTGTCCAGTCTTGGGCTTCTAACCGGGACGGGGATTCTCCTGCTGGTGCTGACCGTATTCCTGCTCCTTCCGGCCCTGCTCACCATGATCCGCCCCGGACGCAGAAAGGGGGTGTTGCCGCATCTGCATTCGTTCGGATCGGACTTCCTGTGCCGTTTGAGCTTTCGGAAGCCCCGGCTCGCCCTGATACTTGTTCTTCTTGTCACGGTCATCCTGGGAATCGCAGCGTTTTCGTTGCGCTTCGATGATGATATCCGGAACATGAGAGCCGCTGGCAACCCGGGGGTGCTGCTCCGGCACGAGATCATGGAGAAGTTCGGCCTGCGTTTTACGCCGATGATGATCCGGGTCGATGGGCGAACCGAGCAGCAGGCGTTGGCACGGGCGAGGAGGGTGCTCAAGGATGTGCGCCCCCTCATTGACGGGAAGAACCTCGCTGGGATCGATACGATCGCAGATCTCCTGCCCCCGGTGTCGAGTCAGCGGGAGGTAATCGCCGAGCTCGAAGCAGCTCATCTCGATCCGGGCCGTCTGCGGGCCGAGATCGGGAAGGCACTGGCCGGCGCAGGGCTGAACCCGGCCGCGTTTCAGGCTGGGATCGATCATGTCATGGCCTCGCTGGCCGTGCGGCGCCCAATTTCGACGCGAGATGTTGCGGGAACGCCGCTGGCGCGGGTCGTCGAACGGTATGTCGCGACCTTCCCAGGAGGGGTGTCGACGCTGATCTACTGCTACGCGCCTCCTGGGCGTTGGAGGAGGGAGCCACCTCCAGCTCTTGAGAAGGCCGTCGCACGGCATCCGCACGCGGTGCTCTCAGGTATCAACGTGATTTCGAGAGAGCTGCGGGAGATCGTCTGGGGAGATGCGGCGCGAGCGTCAGTGCTCGGGTTTGTCGTCGTGTTCATCCTGTTGATGCTCGACTTGGGCGGTATTCGGCAGTCGGTTCTCGCACTCCTGCCGCTCGTCGTTGGGTCGATCTGGATGCTTGGGGGAATGGCGCTGTTTGGTCTGACGATCAACGTGATGAACGTATTCGTGCTGACCATGATCATCGGCATCGGCGTCGATTATGGGGTTCATCTCCTGCATCGCTGGAATGAGTCGGGCGGGGATGAGATGGCGGTTACGGAAACGTCCCGGGCGATCGCTGTGGCGGCGCTGACGACCGTCGTTGGATTCGGCTCACTCGTTCTCTCTCATTTTCCGGGGCTGCGGTCGGTCGGGGCGGTGGCGATCCTTGGAGCGCTGGCAACGGCTGTGGTCAGCATGACACTGCTCCCCGCCCTGCTCGAACGGTTGAGACATCGTGGATAGGGAGGGATCCCTGTGAAAGGCTGGTTGACGCCGGCGCGAGCGTTTGTGACGTCGTTCGCCTTACTCATTGCGTTGGGAACGGCGGCTCTCGAGCTCCCCGGTATGACGAAACCGGGCCGGGAGCTCGCATGGCACGAGGCGTTGTTCACGTCGACCTCCGCCGTATGTGTCACTGGGCTCATCGTGCGCTCCCCCGAGGACTACACGTTCGCCGGGCAGGTGACATTGATGTGCCTCTTTCAGCTCGGCGGCCTGGGTGTGCTGACGTTCGGCTTCTTCCTCGTGCTGCTGGCTGGAAGAAAAATGTCTTTCTTCGGCAGGGAGCTCGTCCAGAGCACACTTGCGGAAGGACCGTGGGAGGATTTCTGGCCATTGCTGCGGATGACGACGGCGGTGACCTTTCTCGTTGAGGGTACAGGTGCCCTGATCCTCGCCACGGCTTGGAAGCATCAGATGGGCTGGACAAAGGCGTTGGGATGGGGTCTGTTTCATTCTGTCTCAGCGTTTTGTAACGCGGGATTTGGGTTGCATCCGCTCTCATTGATTCCGTGGCGGGGCAACGCCGTCGTAGTCCTGACCGTCGCGGGCTTGATTGTCATCGGCGGGCTGGGGTTTCTTCCGTTGACCGATCTGTACGAACGATGGAAGCTGCCGCGGAAGAGGCCACTGACGCTCCACACGCGGCTTGTTCTCGTAACGACTGCCGCACTCATCGTCATCGGGTCACTCGGCGTGGCGCTCTTCGAGTGGCACGGCGCGTTGACCGGGCTTGGATGGCAGGAAAAGATCACGTCGATTATCTTTCAGGCCGTAACCCCAAGAACCGCCGGATTCAACACGCTGGACTACGCGACGTTCACGCAGGCGGGTCTGCTCTTCACGATCATGCTGATGTTCATTGGAGCTTCTCCGGGCTCGACCGGTGGGGGAGTCAAGACAACGACGCTCGGTGTGCTCGTAGCGGCGGCTCTTTCCCGGGTGCGTGGGCACCGCCGGGTCAATATCTGGAACCGGACGCTTCCAGCCGGCGCATTGGCGTCGGCCGTAGCGCTCATGTTGTCCGCAATGACCATGATCCTCTTGGCCACTCTGATCATTCTGCACCTTGAAAATGAGCTCAGGGGAGTGTTGCCCGGCAACATCACGTTCATTCGCGTCCTTTTCGAGGTGGTCTCGGCATTTGGGACGGTGGGTCTCTCGACCGGCATTACCGCCCAGCTCCTCGTGCCGAGCAGGCTTGTCTTGGTCCTCCTGATGTTCTTTGGGCGGGTTGGTCCTCTGACGCTTGGGCTGGCGTTGTTCAGTCAGCGTGGCGTGGGCGACTGGCAACAGCCGGAAGAATCGGTCATGATTGGGTGATCTTGGTTTGTCGTGGGAGCGGGTGGTGTGGATGAGCGTGGTACGGGAAGGAGAAAGCCGATGGCTCGAGAGCTGAAGGTTGCTGAGCTGGCGTGGACGTGTCCTGAGGACTGGCTGAGCTGGAAGACACTCGAGGAGATTGAACCGGCTGGGTCCATTGTCGGTCAGGATCGTGCGGTCGAAGCGATCGATTTTGGACTGGCCATCGGAGGTGTTGGCTACAACATCTTTGTGACCGGGCTCTCTGGGACCGGCCGGCTGACCACGATCAAGCGCTTCCTCGACAGCCAAAAGGGCGATAGCACGCCGCCCAACGATATCTGTTACGTCAATAATTTCCACTGTCCTGGACGGCCCCGGCTGCTCTCGCTCAAGGCATCTGCCGGAAACCGGCTGCGCGCGGCGATGGACGCCTTGATTGCGGAGCTGTCGGAGAGCCTGGGAGAGATCGTCAACGACCAGGCGTTCCGGAAGCGGGTCGAACAGGCGCTGCAAGAGCTCAAGAAGCAGGAGGAAGGCCGGATCTCTGCCTTTGAGAAGAAGGTCAAAGCCTCTGGTTTCGAGCTGGTCCAGATCCAGCTCGGTGCCGTGACGCGTCCGGATATCTACGCCATGGTGAATGGCGAAGCCGTTCCGGTCGAGAAACTTGGTGACCACGTCGAGGCTGGAACGCTGACCGAGGTGGAGGCGAAGGAGCTCATCTCACGGCACGATGAGCTGATTGCGGAGATGGAGGAGGTCTTTGCAGCGGTCACGGAGCTTCGGCAAAAGATGCAGCAGCGCGTCAAGGAAGTCCAAAAAGAAGTGATCTGTCCACTGCTCGACGTGGTCGTGCAGCGTGCGAAGGACACGGTCAGCGATGAGGGAGCGGTGCCGTATCTTGACGATGTCCGGCAGGATCTCGAAGAAAACATCGATCTCCTGATGCCGGGAGACTCGGAGGAGGCGGAAGACGGAGATCCGTTTGTGCGGTGGCGCGTCAACGTCGTCGTCGACAATAGCGAAACCAAGGGCCGCCCGGTCGAGATCGAGACGGAGCCGACCTACACCAACCTCTTCGGCACGATCGAACGCCGTCTGGCAGCACCGAAGGAGGCGCCCGTCAACTTCCTCAACATCCGGGCCGGATCACTCTTGAGGGCGAACGGAGGCTTCCTCGTTCTCAACGCCGACGACATGCTGTCAGAAAATCGCGTCTGGCCAAGTCTCAAGAGGGCGTTGAAGTACCGGCGTGTCCAGATTCAATCGCCGGAATCGGTCCTCCTCGGTGCGACTATGCTCAAACCCGAGCCGGTTCCCTTGGATGTCAAGGTCGTCGTTATTGGAGACCGCAGGATCTACGATTTGCTCTACCGGCTGGACACTGACTTTTCGAAAGTCTTCAAGGTTCTGGCGGATTTTGATGCGCTGATGGCACCGGAGCCCGATGCTGCAAAGGATATCCTCTCCGTTTTGAGGAAGGTCGCCGACGAGGAAGATCTCCTGCCGCTCGACCAGAGCGGAATGGCCGCGGTGCTCGAGGTTGCCGTCCGCCAGGGGCGCTTCAGGCGGCGTTTTTCGAGCCGCTTTTCCGATCTCGTCGATGTCTATCGTGAGGCGTCGTTCTGGGCGTCGCAAGATCATTCGAAGCTGGTCACAGCCGGGCACATCCGAAGCGCCGTCGCGGCACATCGGCGGCGGCACGGCTTGAGCGAGGAAAGGACCCACGAGTTTATCGCCCAAGGAGTCGTGAAGATTCAAACCGAAGGGACGTCCATCGGTCAGGTCAATGGCCTTGCTGTCTACGATCTCGGGCATCACCGGTTCGGGAGCCCATCGCGGATCACGGCGCGGATCGGGCTGGGCAAAGAAGGCATCATCAATGTTGAAAGGAGCGCAGGGCTGTCGGGGCCGACGTACGACAAGGGTGTGGCGATCCTGACCGGTTTCTTGAGGGGCACCTTCGCGCGCCGGGTGCCTCTGAGCATGGCGTGCTCGATCACCTTCGAACAGTCGTACGGAGGAGTCGATGGAGATTCGGCGTCCTCGACAGAGATCTATGCGATTCTCTCGGCGCTAGCTGGGTTGCCTCTCAGGCAGGATATTGCTGTCACTGGTTCGGTTGATCAGTACGGTGGCATTCAGCCAATCGGAGGCGTCAACGAGAAGATTGAAGGTTTCTTCGACGTCTGCCAGAAGCGTGGGCTGACCGGAACCCAAGGCGTCATGATCCCAGCGACGAACGTTCCGGATCTTCAGCTCGACCATCGGGTGGTAGAGGCCGTCGAGGCAGGACAGTTCCATATCTGGGCCGTCCAAACCGTGGATGAGGGGATCGAACTGCTGACTGGCGTTCCGGCAGGGGAGTGGGATGGCGAGCGATGGACGCCAGAGAGCGTGTACGGCCGGTGCCAGACCCGGCTTGAAGAGATGGCGCGGCTGCTGAGCAAGGCGGGGAAAGACGCTGGTGGCGATCACGCCGCGGACGAGGCGGCTGACCGGTAACACGACCGGGCCTCCTTGCCACGGGCCGCCGGGAGGCAGTCACCCAGAAACGGCTCACCGCACTCCACGGCATGTGGCCAGAAAACACGTTGGGCCCCGTGGCGGGGCCCAATCTGCGTGCTCAACGATGCATGAGAGTGTGGCCGCTCAGAGGAGAGCGTCGAGCTTGGCTTTGATCGTACGTTTGTCAACCGCACCAATCACGCGGTCCGCCAACTGGCCGTCTTTGAAAAAGAGGAGCGTTGGAATGGCCTGAATGCCAAATTTGATGGCGGTATTTCTGCTCGAATCGACGTCGAGCTTTCCAACCACGACTTTGCCGTCATACTCTTCGGCGAGCTCCTCGACGATCGGGCCGACGATGCGGCACGGACCGCACCAGACGGCCCAGAAATCCACGATTGCCGGCTTGCCGGCCTGGAGGATCTTCTCATCAAAAGTCTTGTCATCAACAACGATCGCTTTTCCACCCATACGTTTCCTCCGTATTTGTTTGATCACGGCCCCTGTCCGAAGGACCTCTTGAATTGGCCCTGGGGCGACGTGCGCATCCTACACCATCCAGACGCGTGTGGCACGCCCGGTGCTCAGCTTCAAGAACCCGGACAGGCTCCGATTTCTTCCCGGACGATCTGAGTACCCACATGCCCCGGTGCGGAGCACCAGGACCGTCGACAACAAGGATCCAGGTATGTTTTCTCGAAGGTGCTATGTATCAACACGTTATGCTCTTTTCTCCCACGTGACGCGATGGCTGTTCGTTGAGAGTAAAAGCCATGGCAAGGTTCGACCGGCGCACGTAAGCCCCCGCCCAGATCCTTCGCCGCGTGCCTCCGGCACGCCGCTCAGGATGACAAAAGGGGGATGGCTCAGGATGACATTAAGGGGGGCGTTCCGGGATGGCGGCAGCCTACGCACTCGATCTGGGATGACACGGGGAGCTGTCATTCAGAGGAGGCCTCGGGCTTCCTTTCACCGCCATTCTAAGGAGGAGAAGCTTTCCCCGATTGTCATTCTGAGGAGGCGCAGCCTTCCTTCCATTGTCATTCTGAGGAGGCGCAGCCGACGAAGAATCTGGGTGGGTGGGCAATGCTGCGATTATTCAACACTGTCCCCATCTCGTCACCGCGGAGGGCACGAAGGTTCGCAGAGAGAGGGTCGGATGAGCTCAACACTGTCCGCAACTCGTGTGAGCGATCGTGAGAATCTAACCGCAGAGAACGCAGAGAGCACAGAGGTAGGCTGTGATGAGTACAACACTGTCCCCAACTCTGGGTTTTTGGCGAGGTGCCGCGAGCACGTCTTGGCCACAGGGGCGACAAGGCATAGCCGGTGCATCCGAGGCCCCCGCCCAGATCCTTCGCGGCGAGCCTTCGGCACGCCGCTCAGGATGACACGGACGCGAGATCCTTCGCCTTCGGCTCAGGATGACAGGAAAGGGGCATGGCTCAGGATGACGGGAAGAGGAGACATTCTGAGCGGTTGGTAGAAACGGGCGTGTTCAACGCGACGCAAGATCCTCGAGGAGCGCGGCGGCAACACGTTCACCGGAAACGACCGCGTAGTTCTGGCCACGGTCCTCGGGGAAGATCTGCGCCATCGACACGAGGTACATCCCTGCAATGGGCGTCCGGAACGGTGGGATCAGCGAGCGGTATCCGGTCGTGACGATCGGCTGGGCATAGGCCGCGCGAAAATGGTGGGCATCTTCGATCCAGGATGGCTCGAAGGCAGGATTGATGGCTTTGAGAGCGGGCAGGTAGAGGGCGAGCGCTTCGTCTTTGCCGGCCCGAAGGAGGGGGTCATCCGGGAGCAGGTAGTTCGAGATATAGAGAATGTGACGGCCGCCGTAGCGATCCGGGGGGATGAAGTTCGTGTGCTCGATCAGTCCGCCGAAAGGGAGATCCCGGTCTGCGATGTTGAGCCAGTAATACTGGGTCAACGGGTGGGACATTTCGAGCACGGTACACAGCGCACCGGTGGCCCTGAGCTTGAGCAGACGGGTACGTTCTCCGGTGGGCAGGAGATGGCCGGCACACCTGATGTAATCTGGAATCTGAAGGGCGAGGATGACGTTGTCGGCACGTTCGGTTCCGTTGCCGGTAGCGATGCTGAAACCGTTCTGATCGCGATCGATCCGCTGGACCGCGGTCCGGAGCCGTAGGCGTCCACCCGCTTTCTCGATCGCAGTGACGAGAGCGTTCGTCAGCCGCGCGAACGAACCCTCCATGTATCCGAGCCGTTCGCCCATCCCCGAGCGGGATCGCGAGCTGCCACGCAGGCGGAGCTTGCCCCACAGCCAGACCATGGCGACGTTCGATGCTTCGGACGCGAACTTCTGATGGAAGAGCGGCCCCCATACAGTCTCCCAGACACGGTGGCCTTCGTGAGCACAGATCCATTCAGCCGCGGTGATGTTTTCGAAGGCGTCCGGCCGCCTCGTATGCTGCAACCTGAGCGTGCCCAATGCGAATCTGATCTTGTCGCCAAGCGTGAGCGGCTTAAAACGCAGGAGTGAGCCGGGCGTTCCAAAGTCCCAGAGGCGCCCGCCGGTCCACATGCCCATGCGCGATGGGAGCCAAGAGATCGTATCCCCGAGGCCGAGCTCACCGGCAAGGCGGGTATAGGCCGTGTCCGAGGTGAAGAGATGATGGTAGAAGACCTCCAGCGGCTCGCCGCCGGCGTCGAAGGTTCGTGCGAGCCCACCCGGAGCCTCATCGCGTTCGAAAACGGTGACCCGGTGACCGGCCTGGCTCAGCCGCCGGGCGGCCGTCAATCCGGCAAGCCCGGCACCGATGACGGCGACCTCTCCCATGACCTACGCGAATATTCTCTCGCCGTGGGGGACTGCGGACTGGCTCATGCGGCGCAGGCCATTCAGAAAATGACGTTGGAGACGTAGAATTGCGCAACCCCCATCTTTCCAGAAGCCAGCTCTTGGGCCTGGGCGAGCGAAATGCGGAACGTGCCGGCAGGTTTTCCAGCAGTCGTCTGCATGGCCAACTCGACTGCCTTCGGGGCAAGCTCAGGGTGCAGCTTGTGAATCAGCGTATAGGCGTTGGCGACGACCTTGATGGCGTGGAAAACCTGTTGCTCCGAGTCGGTAATCGCTTGGACAAAATAGTAGTCTGGGCGTGTCCCCGCACTGGTTCTGTAGAGATACAGGTGCTGGGCGTCGAAGATACGCTGGAAAGCCGCATCGACCTTCCGGTTGGCGTATGGGTTTTTCTGGAGCTTGATCCCGGGCGTCGGCGTCGGCGTTGGCGGAATCGCAGAGCCGAGGATGCTGCTGCGGCCGCGGGGTTGAATCGATGCGATCGACCCGAGGGGGACAACCGGGGTTGGCGTCGGTTGCGGCCGGTTTGTCACGATGCCGTCGACGGTCAGCGCGCTTCCAAAACCGAGGCGGTTGTACCGCTCCGTTGCCACCACATCGACCATCTTCAAAGGAATACTTGTCACCGTACCGGTAATCAGCGTGATCCACGCCTGATTTCCCTTGATCTCGTACGCCTTTCTGGCACGGATGCGCTGTCCGTTCTTGAGGATGACGACATACCCCGTTGTGGCGCTCGCAAGGCCGGCGAAGAGCAATGCGACAACGACGAGAACGAGGAACGTTCGCCGTTTTGATGACTGTTCTGCGTGGATACGATGAGCTGAAATCATTGTTCTCACTCCCATGCTTTCATCCTATGGTTTGAGTATACCGCTTCCTTCACCTGGCTGGCTCCAAACGCCGAGCTCCTGTTGGACGGCTTCGAGAACCGCGCCGTGAAGGAGCCCATTCGTCACGACGATGCCCGTCGCATTCGGGAGCGTTCGCCCGGCCGAGAAGTCGAGCACCTGGCCGTCGACATGTGTGACGCGGCCTCCGGCCTCGGTGATCAAGACCGATCCCGCAGCGTGGTCCCAGATCTTTTCGTGGTATCCAGGTGTGCTTGGCAGCCTCAGGTAGATCGATGCCTCTCCGCGGGCGACGATGCCGTACTTGGTTTGGCCATCGACGCGGTAGGGGGGCGCCGTGATCCCCAGGCGGGCTGCAACGCGAGCGGTGGCTGCATGGGACGTATGCCCCGGTTCGACCGACTCGCAAAACGAACCCATCTCAGGTTGCGGTACGGTGTTGACCGAGATGGGAACAGGATCCCCATCACCGACCGGCCACTGATACGCCCCCCGCTCCCGGCGTGCAGAAAAGATCGCGCCCGGACGTGATGTCCGTCGGCCTCCCGGTTGGAACGGCAGATTCGGACAGCCGACCAGCCCCAAGACAACCTGACCATCTTCGATGAGAGCAAGAGCCACTGCGTACTGCTCCCCCCTGAGGAACCCTCTCGTTCCGTCGATGGGATCGAGGGTCCAGAAGCGCCCCTGTGGGCCCCCGGGATGGCCGCCGCGTTCCAGGAGCGAACGCAGCTTGCGGGAGCTTGTGATGTCCGAAAAACGGCCGGTGAGCTCGAGGATGGCCTTCTCAATTGCTGGGCCATCCGGACCGGTCAGGGCGGCGGTGTCTTCCTCGGCCATGATGGGAATCTTGGGGAATGCGTCAAGAAGCTGTGCCGTGATGACGGCCTGGGCGGCAAGATCGGCGATGGTGACGGGCGAACGGTCATCTTTGAGGATCCCCCCGTTCGATGCGACGATACCGGCCTGAGCATCTCGTGTCAGGAGACATGCATCGCGTACGGCCTCCAGGGCGGTTTGTTCTTCAGTGAGTGGCACGGCTCGCCTCCATGAGCGATCATTCTACCGCGGATGACGACGGCCGCCGAGAAATCCGCTAAGCTGGCATCAGAAAAGCGGCCCCGGACCGTGCCGGACCGGACGAGCACGGTGTTCGGGCGTCAGGGGAGGATACGACCGATGACTGGTAAAGCACGCACGTGGTGGATCGTAGGGATTGTCGCCGTGGTGATCGTGGCTGTGGTTCTTGTTCTTTTCGGCATCAGGAGCCGGACCGCGGAGAAAAAGGTCGCGCAGCCAACTCCGGTGCCCGTTCCGACGGCGGTGCCGGCCGCGACCGGTATTCCGTCAGGCGTAACGCTGAGCACGAGCGATCAGTTCGTGCGCCAGGTCGTTGCAGGTCTTTCCTCAAACCCGGCGCTCGTCGAGTGGTTGGCCAACAAGGACCTGATCCGGCGGTTCGTGGCGGCCGTCGCACTGATCGCTGATGGCAAGAGCCCAGTCTCGCAGATCTCGTTCCTCAGGCCGGATACGAAGTTTCACGTCCGTAAGGTTGGGAGGCACCTCGTTGCCTCGCCACGAAGCTTCCACAGGTATGACCTGGCCACAGACGTGTTCTCTTCGCTCGATACAGCAGGGACCGTGAAGGCTCTCAACAGGCTCGAGCCACTGATCGACGAAGCCTACGCGCAGATTTCCCGGCCTGGGCAGAAGTTCCAGGACACCTTGAAAAAGGCCATCATCGTGTTGCTCAAGACCCCGTCCGTCCCGGCAAACGTTCCATTGAAGGTCAAGGTGCTGACCTACATGTACACCGATCCGAAACTCGAGAAGCTGAGCCCGGCACAGCGGCTTCTGCTGCGGACGGGCCCTGAGAACGTTCAGAAGATCCAATCGAAGCTGCGTGAGCTCGCGACGGCCCTGGGGATTCCGGCGGATCAGCTGCCGGCACCCGTGGTGTATCAGGTTCCAGCGAAGCACCACCGTTCTCAGCGGTAGAGCCGGTTGGCGTGAGCTCGTACCGGAGAGGGAGCCATGGCAGATAGTTTGAAGACACGTGTCCGGTGGGTGGAAGAGCATCGTTTCGTTGCCACAACGGGGAGCGGATTTTCTCTCGTCCTTGACAACCCGCACCGCGAGGGTGGGGCGGCCGCATCCCCGATGGAGCTGCTGCTGGTATCTCTGGCGGGGTGCACAGGGGTCGACGTCGTCGCAATTTTGGAGAAGATGCGGCAGCCGCTTGAACGGTTCGAGGTCGAAGTGGAAGGGTGGCGTGCCGAGAAGCACCCCAGAGTCTACACGGTACTGGATGTCGTGTACCGGGCCGAGGGCGCCCTCGATCCGAAGAAGCTGCTCAAGGCGGTCGAGCTTTCGGAGGGGAAGTACTGCTCGGTTTCCGAGATGCTCCGTCCGACGTCGAAGATCAATATTCGCGTCGAGCTCAACGGCGCCACCATCACGGGGGAAGGGGAGAGCTAACCCACGCTCTCAGGCATCGTTCCATCCTCGGGGTTGCGGATACCCTGTTGGCGTTTGCCAAAGAGCTGGTGAATGTCTTCCAGGATCCGGTAGAGGGCCGGGACCAGGATCAGTGTGATCCCGGTCGCGAACATCACGCCGAAGCCGAGGCTGACGGCCATAGGAATCAGGAAGCGGGCTTGCATGCTCCGTTCGAGGATCATCGGCGTCAGGCCGAAGAACGTGGTGATGGTTGTCAACATGATCGGACGGAAGCGGCGGATGCCGGAGTCGAGCAGGATCTGATTGAGTGGGATGTGCTCGGCACGTTCGTGATTGATCAGATCGACCATGATGAGCGCGTCGTTGACAACGACCCCCGTCAGGGCGACCAGTCCCATCCCTGAGAGCATACTGAGATCAAGCCCCATGATGATGTGCCCGATGACGGCGCCGACGAGCCCGAACGGGATGGCGGTCATGATGATCAGCGGCTGAAAGTAGCTGCGCAGCGGGATCGCCAGGAGGGCGAAGATGGCGAGCTGGGCCAGTGCAAAATTCAGCATCATGCTCTTCATCGATTTTGCTTCTTCGCGCTGGGCGCCGCCAAAGCGGTAGCTGAGGCCCGGAAAATCTTGCTCAAGACGTGGCAGCAATTTCTGGCGGATATCAGCGTTGATCTCATCTGCATTGGCCGTCTGTTCATTGACTGTTCCGGTCACGGTTACAACACGCCGCCGGTCCATCCTATTGATCACGGAGTACCCGCGGCCCACGCGCACGTCGGCGACCGTTTGAAACGGGATCTGGGCCCCGTTCGGTAGCCGGATCCGCAGCGCATCCAGGCTAGCGAGCGTTCGGCGGGCTTCCTGCGGATAGCGAACCTTGACGCGGATGTCGTCCTGGCCTCTCTGCACCCGCTCGGCCTCGTCACCGTAGTATGCGTGGCGGACCTGGGTCGCGAGGTCGGTGAGGGTCAATCCGAGATTCCGGCCTTCTGGCTTGAGGCGGAGCTTGAGCTCCACCTTTCCGGGCTCAAACGAATCGGCCACGTCGCCGACCCCGGGATACTGGGCAATCATCGACTTGAGCATGTCGGCGGCCTTGATCAGCGTGGCGAAATCATGGTGTGACAGCTCGACGTTGATGTCTTCGCCGACTGAAAAGAGATTGGATGAAAAGGTCAGCGAGGAGACTCCCGGGATCTCGCCGACACGCCTGCGCCACTTCTCGGCAATTTCCGAGGATGGGATGCCGCGGTGCTCGCTGTCGAGGAGCTCGACGTTAATTTCGGCAAGGTTCCCGCCGGTTTCGGCGCCAACTCCCTGGCTGTGGCCGCCCGCGGCGATCCGCGCCGCGCGTGGCTGCTGGCCGAAGGTCGTCGAAATGTGTTGGAGGATCGAGGGCGACCCGGCGGGCCGTTTGGCATCGTAGCTGTTCGCAACGGCCCGGGCTGCGGCCGTGATTTTCGCGGCGATGCGTTCCGTGACCTCCAGCGGTGTTCCCTTCGGCATGGTGAGCTCGGCGATCATACTGTCGGCGTCGATCTTCGGCATGAAGGTGAATTTGAGGAAGCCACCGGCCACGATGCCGACCGTCACGGTCAGGATGGCGATGGCCACCGCAATCGTGACGTAGCGTCTCCGGACAGCGGCTTCGAGCAGGCGGGCATACGGTCCTTTGACGAAACGATCGAGCCATCCGCGGGACCAGATCTGAATCCGGGCGACCGGACCGTGGAGCTCCCGGCGTTTCGCGCCGGCCAGGTGGGCGGGGAGAACCAGGAGCGCCTCGCTCAGCGAGATCAGGAGCACGGACACGACGACGACCGGAATGGCCTTCATGATCTGGCCAACTCTGCCCGACGTGAAGGCAAGGGGGATGAAAGCGGCGACGGTCGTGAGCACCGAAAAGATAACGGGGACGGCCATCTCCTGGACGCCGCGAATCGAGGCTTCGAGCGGGGCCATGCCCTGCTGCCGGTAGTTGAACACGTTTTCGCCGACAACGATGGCATCGTCGACGACCATGCCAAGCGCGACGATGAAGGCGAAGAGCGAAATCATATTGATCGTGACGCCAAAGTGGGGGAGGATCAGCATCGCACCGAGGAATGAGGTTGGGATTCCCATCGTCGTCCAGAAGGCGAGCCTGAGATCGAGGAACAGTGCAAGCGAGAGGAACACGAGCACAAGGCCAAGCAAGCCGTTGTTGATCAGCAGGTCGATCCGGGAACGCAGGATCAGTGAGCGGTCCTCCCAGGTATCGATCTTGATCCCAGCAGGAACGGTTTGCCGGAGCTTGGCGATGTACGCCTTGACAGCTTTCGCGATCTGTAAGGCGCTCTGGTGGCCGATCCGGAAGACCTGGATCGAGGCCGCAGGAGTGTTGTCGAACGACGAGCCGACATCCGTGTCCTCAAAGCCGTCGATCACGTGCGCAATATCACGAAGGGAGATTCTGGCGCCGTCAGGGGTGGCTCGAACGACGATGTTCTCGAACTCGCGGCCGTAGTAGCGCTGGCCCTTGCCACGGATCAGGATCTCGCCGCCGCGGGTCTTGATCGTTCCCCCCGGGATGTCGATCGAAGCTGCCCGTACGGCGTTCGCAACCTGGGCGAAGGTCAGGCCGTACTTTCTGAGGTTCTTTTCGGGTACTTCAATGTCAATCTCGAACCGGCGCACGCCTGTGATATCCGCCTGGGAGATCATCGACATTGACGTCAGATCTTCCTGGACACGTTCGGCGAGCGTCTTTAACGTCGTTTCGGGCACGTTCCCGTGCAGCACGACCGTAATGACCTGTGTGCGGCTTGTCACTTCGGAGATGACCGGCTTTTCCGTCTGCACGGGGAAGGTGTCGATCCGGTCGACGGCAGCCTTGATATCGTCAAGGACCTTCCTTGGATCAGCATCCTCCCGGAGCTCGGCGACGACCGTCCCCATGTTTTCCTGGGCGATCGAGCGGATCCGGTCGATCCCTTCGACGCCGGCGATCGCTTCCTCGACCTTCATGCACACGCCTTCCTCGACCTCTGCTGGAGCCGCGCCGAGGTAGGGAACCTGGACGGTGATCATCTGGGGCTTGAGATCGGGAAAGACCTGAACGGGCAGGCGGGTCAGAGCGATGAATCCTCCGCCAAGCAGAAAGACCATCAGGATGTTGGCCGCCACATGGTTCGACGCCATGAACGCCAGGGGGCCGTGGTGACGGTTCATCTACGTGCTCCCGGATCCGGTGCGGCGTGTCCGCTCCCCCGTTCGGCGACACGGACCGCCATGCCGTTCGTGACAATCTCGAGCTGGCTGGTGACGACGATATCTCCGTCCTTAAGACCCGATGTCACCAGCGCGTTGTCGCCGTCGTACCGCGCGATGTGAACGGGAACGATGTGCAGGTGATGCTCGTGGACGACCCACGCGGTATCTCCGGCGTGGATCGCAGACCGTGGGAGCTCAAACGCATCACGCAGGGCGTGGCCATGAATCGCGACCGAGACGAACATGCCGGGGAGCAGGGATGCCGCCGATCCCGGCCGGAATGGGTGCGCAACCTCGACGATGACGTGAACCATCCGCGTCTTGAGATCAATTTCGCCTTCCGTTCGCGCGACACGGCCTCTCCAGTGGCGCCTCCGCCCGCCGAAATCAGCCGTGACGTCTGCGCGCGCGCCGGAGCTGCTGGGAGTGCCTGGCCGCGGGATATCGAACCACGCGAGGTCGCCATCCGCGAGAGGAACGGGAATTTCGGCAACGGCCGTGCCGTACACGGTCGCAATCGGCTGACCGGGCGGCACGTACTGGCCGATGTCGGCGGTCTTAGAGACGACGCGGCCGGCGAACGGAAAGCTCAACTTTGTCCGGCTGAGGTTGAGCTTCGCGGTGGCGAGCGCCGCCTTGGCAGCGGCCAGGTTCGCCTCAGCCTGATCGAGCTGCGGCTGTTTGACGACGAGCGGGTTTGGCGGTTTCTGCCCAGGGTGCAGCGTGTTCCACTCGGTGCGTGCGATCTCGGCGTTCGCGCGTGCAATTTCAAGTTGCGCACGTGCCTGTGTGACCTGTGCGCTGGCCTGTTCGACGGCGAGCTCGTAGTCGGAGGGATCGATCGTCACGAGCGTCGTGCCCGCCTTAAAGAACCCGCCCGCCGTCATCGCCGGGTCCATGGAAACGATGCGTCCCCCAACCTGTGGGACGAGTTGAGCAGAGACCTTTGCTCGCACGGTACCGTCTCCAAGAATCGTGACAGGAACGGTTCCTTGATGGACAGCCACCGCTTCGACGAGCGGGCCCGGATTGTGCTTCGCCGTCCGTGGTGGCGCCTTTCGTGACGTTGCGAGTACGGCGGCAAGCACAAGCCCCGCGATCACGATCAGAAAGGGAATGGCGATACGGCGGACAAGGTGTGCCATGGTTCAATCCTCGGTCTTTCGTGCGCGTGCAGGGTGTGGAGGGTGGGCATCATGCGTCGTGTCCGCACCCGCTTCCCAGTCGCCGCCAAGCGCGAGATACAGGCCAACCCGGGCGTCCCAGAGGCTAGCCTGGACGGTTGTGAGCGCCATGTCTGCCTGCCACCTCGCTCGATCGGCGGCAAGCAGGTCGAGGAGATCGCCGGTCCCGCGCTTGTATCTCAAGCGGGCGAGATCATCCGCAGCCCGGGCAGCACGGTCCTGCTCACGGACGGCTTCGAGCTGACGTTCGAGTGACCGGTTGGCGGCGAGCGCATCTTCCACTTCGCCCATCGCCTTGAGCACCGCTCCCGCGTAGGTGGCGGCGGCCTCTTCGGCCTCAGCGCGGCTGAGGCGCACGGCGGCTCGAAGGCGGCCGCCGTGGAAGAGCGGGGCGAGCAGGTTAAGTGCAGCGTTGTAGACGATCGTGTTCGAGTTCGAGAGCTGATTGAGCTTGTTGGCGGTCGTTCCGCCGGAGGCGCTGAGGCTCAACGAGGGGAGAAGGTTGGCGAGCGCGACACCGAGCTGCGCAGTCG
>WGCW01000054.1 GCA_015493585.1 Acidobacteriota bacterium | reverse complement strand
CGATATCGACAATGGTCGTATCCAGCAGGGCAATGAAGATCCCCATCGACACGAGCGCCGCAACCACCCATTTGCTCGGGCCGACCGCCGTCCGCGAACCGCTCATCGCCGCTGCCCCTACTGCGCTCTCTTGGACACCGCGACCTCGACGGAAAGCCCAGGAACGATCTCCGGGTATTTCCCGATGTCGTCGATGTGGATCTTGATCGGCACCCGTTGGGTGACCTTGGTGAACTCACCGGCCGTGATGTCACGAGGGATCAGGGCAAACTCCGCTGACGACGCAGGCGCCATCAGAAAGACGTGACCGGTCAGGTGCTTGCCCGGTAACGCATCGATCGTGAGCTCGACCTTCTTCCCGTCCCGGAGGTAGCGCAGCTTGGTCTCCTCGAACCGGGCTTCTACGTACCGCGTGGCTGGATCGTACATGCCGAGCATCGGCCGCCCCGGCGTGGCGAAATCACCCGGTTTGACCATGATCCTGGCGATCAGCCCCGAGATCGGCGCTCTAACATCGCACCACGAGCGGGCCAGCTTCGCGAGACGCAACCCTTCCCGGGCACGGGCGACCCCCTTCTCCGCCTCAGCGAGGCCAGACGCCGCCGAGGCGATTTGGGAGCGGGCCGCCTCCGCCTCACCGAGGCGCGCGCGGGCCAGCTTCACTTGTGCGCGGGCGGCAGCCGCCCCGGACACGGCAGCGGTCCACGCCGTTCGCACCTCTTCGAACCGCGACCTGGCGATCGCTTTCTCCTTCAAGAGCCTTTCAAAGCGGGCGTACTGTTTCTCCCAGTGATCCTTGTTGGCATCAGCCTTGGCGACCTGGGTCTTGGCCATGGCGAGACCAGCCCGCGCCGCGTTGATCGCCGCAGGCACCTTCCGCTTGGCCAGCTCGAGATCGTGCTCGTACCGGTTCTTCGCGGCGATCGCCTGAGCCAACGCCGCCTGAGCCGCTCCAACCTTCCGGTCGTATTCAGAAGGGTCAATGTGGAGCAGGATCGTTCCCTTCGTCACCCGTTGCCCCTCCTTGACCTCGATGCTCAAGATCTTCCCGGGAACCTGGGGCGCAACGTGGGCAATATCGGCCTTGACGTAAGCAGCATCCGTGGTGGCATGACCAAAACGCCAGACAACCCACTTGCCAAAAAACACGGCCGCGATCAGTAACAGAATCAGGATGATGCCGAAGGCGGCCCGTTGCGCGACCGAGCGCTGCACTGTGCGGCCGCTCGTCTCCGCCTCGCGCTCCTCCCCGGCTGCGGTGGTCGAGAGATCATGTTCATCAGTCATCGCTGGTGCCCTCCGTCTTCGTATCGGTTGCATCGGCCTCGGCCAGGAGGTTCTCCCCGGCCACATTTTCAAGCGCGAGCTGCGCTTGGGCGAGCTGTGTTCGTGCCATCACCACGGACCGCCGCGCCTTGACAGCATCGGCCTCCGCATCGAGCAGCTCCCGGTTGGTGATCAGGTTTTCTCTGTAGCGGAGACGGGCCATCCGCAACGCTTCTCCTGCCGCGGCCCGCCCCGCCCGCGCCGCTTCCAACCGCTGACGGGCGGCTGCAACATCGGTTACGGCGTCCTGAACCTCCCGCCGGATCTGCCGGCGCAGCGCGTCAAGCCGGGCCTGAGCAGCACGTGCTTGGGCCGTCAACTCCACGGCTCGCGAGCTGGCCAGCCCCCCGTCGAGCAAGGGGATCTTGACCGCAACGGCGACGCTGGCATTGTTTTTGTGAAGCTGATAGCTGTCGTCCATCCTCTGGGCACCCGCGATGGCGAGGAGCGCCGGACGCCTCTCAGCGCGAGCGGCCTCCGCCCGGGCCATCAGCGACGCCTCCTGACGTCTGAGCGCCTCAAGCTCCTCCCGCTTGTGAAGTGCCCGCGCAATCCAGGCATCTGTCTTGAGCCCCAGCGGCTGCGCCGATGGTGATGGCATCGGTGCAACCGCGCGCGCCTTGACACCGGTCAGCTCCTCGAGAGCCGCCAACGCCTTCGTATGTTGCGCCTGAGCATCGATCAGCTTGACCTTCGCAGCTTCCAGGGCCGCTCGCGCCTGAAGCTGATCGGCCAACGGGAGCTGCTGATTGGCAACCAGATCCGTCACCTGCGTCAGCAACGCCCGGTATTCGTCCACGGCTTTATGCGCCACATCGATCAGGTCGCCGGTGACGCACGCGGCCGCGTACGCCTTCACGGTCGCGAGCTCGACGGCCCTCCTGATGGCGGCCTCACGGGCTTGCGCTGCTTCCTTCGCGCGGCCGGCCGCTTCCAGCAGGTTCTTGGTGCGGCCGGCATCCCACAGAAGCTGGCGAATCGTGATCGAGGCCGTCCAGACGTGCCGTTCCCCACCGATCAAACCAAGCTTGATCGGATTTCCCAGCGAGCCACGTGGGATCACATACCCCGGATCCGAAGCGAGAAAGCGGTCATTCGCATCGAGCTCGACGTGGAGATGACGGGGGCTCGCCGCCTGCCGTTGGACCGCAGCAGCCCGATCGATGGCCGTTGCCGCCTCGGTCACCGCCGGTCCGTGGCTGGCCAGCTCGAGCGCCTTCGTCAAGGTCATCACCGGACCGCTGTCCGCGGACGAGAGCCGGCCAAAGAGCAGGATCACGGCCAATGTTCCCAAGATGGCGGAGGTTTTTCGTTTCATGGCTCCTCCCCTTTCAGCGCCTCGTTGCCGTACGCTTGACGATGCCAAAGAAAAGGACGTCAAGAAGCTGGTCGAGCTGCCTCTCCGTCGCTTCAGCGTCGTCAGAAAACACCATCGAGCTGATCAGATCTTGTGCCGCGCTCTGAATGCCGCGCGCCAGTTGCTCCCGCGGCGTATCCCGGAACAGCCCGGTTTCCTGGCCCTCACGCAGGATCTCCTCGAAAAGGGCCCGTTCCTGCGTCTTGAAGCGGCGTTCGTGGCTCTCGTACAAACAACTGATCTCCTCCCCCACCTCGCCGGTCACATCGAGAGCCTGGCGGAGCGTCCTCAGGTGTCCGATCTTTGCCAGCAACGCCTGCCTGAGCTTCCGGGGTGGATCGGTCTCCGAATTGACGGCCTGCCGCATCGCACGGAGGATCTGCGTCTCTTCTGCCTGGAGAACCCCCTCGATGATCTCATTCTTGCCACCCGGGAAATGGTGGTAGATCGCCGTCTTCGTCACCCCGAGAGCCCGGACGATATCGCCGAGTGTCGCTTTCTTAAAGCCGTACCGCGCGAATACCGTTCGGGCGTTTGTCAGGATCTTGTCTCGAGTCAATGCCTGTCCCACCGGTCCCTCCAGAGCGTCTGAACAAAACGCTCAATCGTTAAAATACGCCTTCGAGCATCATTGTCAACCCCGTGCAAGGATTGCCACTCAGCGTTTGCCGGCCATGACCGTGGAACCGGTACTCGGAAGGATCCCCCACGATGCCTGCGGCCACCGGATTGAGGTGAACGTGCGCGATGACGCGCCACAGACTCTCTGCGCTCTCCACCACCTTGGCCTTGTATCGCCCTTGCCACAACGGGCGAGGATGCGGTGACGCCCGTTGTAGCTCTGCGTGTATCTCTGACGAACCGTCCGCATGCTTCGGGACAAGGGCACGCGGCCCATGCGTACCGCGAGGTAATCGTGGTTGGACATCACACGGTACGCCATGACGGAAAACTCGCCCCGCTTCTTCGTCTCGCCGATCCGCGCCCGCAACCGGGCGGCCTCTCCCTCATCCCGGGAGAGATGCTCCCCCCGCGCAACCCGGCTGGAAACTACCCCGCTCCCGGCAGCAAGCCCCCCTTCGCTCGCGCCATCCTGTCACCCTCCAGAGTGCATCCTCAAGAAGTACATCAATCACAGGACATGGGGCCTTGACCTCGCCCCCTTTCTGCTGTAGCCGCGGAGGCACCACGTGGCACGCCATGGCTCACTGTCGCTTGTCCCGGCTATGTTGCGGTTTCAAAGAGCCATTGCAGGTAATTGAGAGCAAATTGTCGCTGCAGTATCGTATGGTACCGCTGGTTGGAGTATGTTCGTAAGCAGCTGATGCACGACGTATCCGGTGCACATACGGGGCAGTCAGCCACCGCTCGTGCGGCCTCAACGGTCGCTCGGAGATTGTGGCCTATCTCTCGGACAATCCCGGCGCCCCCTGGGGAGGTGTCATACAAAACTAGAGACGGCGATCCGTCCCGATGATGAAGGCAACCGTCGATATCTCGTTCGTCGATGGCGAGCGCGCGGCTCGCTCCCTGAAGAACTGCATAGAGGAGGGAAAGCCAGTGTGGCTCTTCTGTGCTCCAGGGTGGCGTTGGTAACAAGATCTCCAATGTGTCCGTTTGGTACCGGTGACCAAGAGCGAGCTTGCGCAACGAGCCCCGGCATTTCTCATTCTCCGTCCATGGCTTGACATGCTCCCGTGCTCGCCTCCGAGACCACGCTGGATTCTCGTCTTGCGCGTAGCCACACCGGTCGCAAATAAAGAAACCAGCCCCCCGCCCTCGACCTTCGTTGATCACGTGGATCCAGTTATCAGACCCAAGGGAATACCGTACCTGGGGCAGGTTGCTAACCACCCCGAATGTTGCGCCCTCTGCAGCGCTCTGGAAGAATGATCGCGCGTACGAGCGGTATGGTGGCCGTGATTCCCCAATTGTGGACCCATCTCCAAGCGCAGTTGTAAATCCGAACTCGGGGTAGAGGTACCGCCCGGCCGCGACTGTCCTCCCACAAGGACACACTTGCGGCGGAGGTTCCTCTTCATCTGTTGCCACGACGTTCCTCGCGTCGAAATAGCCACATACTGGGCAGTGCCAAAACCAGAACTCATGGAGACGTCGACCCAAAGGGATGACAATACCGCGCGACGTCCAGATCTTCCCTCCCGCAACAACGCGATTCATCGGCGCGTACTCCGAGACGGCAAGGCGGAGATCCCGCTGGAGCTCCAGAGCGAGAGCCTCCTTACGTGAGCTCCGAATTTTCAGCTCGACCACCTCAGTAGGAAAGCCATATTTCGGCATCAACCCGTAGGTGCCAAGCCTACCGAGCAGGGAGCGCTGTCGCAGGGTTCTTAGCTGGCGTTGATAGCCGTCGGCTTGGAGGTATCGCTTCTGCTCTTGGGCTCGCTCTTGTGCCTCCTCAAGATTGGCCCAATCGCTGAAGATGTCATGCTGAGCGCGCTCCAGTCGCTTGAGGAAAGACCCATCCTCCGACTCGGCGTCAACCCAAGACCAATCGTTCAGACCAAGCTGCTGATGCAAGTTCTCCGGCACGACACGCCTGAGCCGTGCCCGGAGCGAGTCAGGCTTCGAACGCAGAAAGTTGCGAATGGCCTCCGTCTTGGGCTCTTTCCGGTCAAATATCGCATCGATGCGATCGTCAAAGACCTCTGGGTATTCTCTGAAGAACGCTCCCATGGCCTCAGCATGCACATGCCGCCGTACAACCTTACTGTTGTAAATATGACAAACCGGCGGTCGCACTGTTCCGCCGATGAGTTCCTCCCACCGCTGAAAGTATGAGAAGTCATGCGATCGCCGCTGGGCGAACGTGACAATTGCGGCAGCGGCGCCTCGGCGTCGGCCAGCGCGACCGGCTCGCTGAATGTAGTTACTTGGCGACGGGGGGACATTGTGCAGCAGGACAGCTTCAAGACTGCCGAGGTCCACACCCATCTCAAAGGTCGTCGTACAGCTCAGCACATTCCTACGTCCTTCAATGAATTCCTGCTGAACTTGGTACGCCTCATTCTTCTCAAGCTGAGCTGTGTGCTCCGCTACGCTCATCGGGACGGGTTCAACTTGGGTGAAGAGATGGAAGAAGTGGTTCTCCTGGCGGGCCTGGACGCTGTACGGAACCATCTTGCCGGGGCAGCCAAACAGGGGGCAGATCCCGAGCACACTTGTGCTGGCGACGGTTCCACAGACATCGCAGCGGAGAGCGTCTTCCCGATCGCCGATCCACCGCACTTGCCACATCTCCGCTCTCAGACGGGAGAGATCGGTTTCCTTCCTGTAGCTCAGCCTCCGCTCGAAGAGAACACCCAGCGGGCCGTTGGGATGGTCGACGCTACGCCAGATCTCACGTAGGACCCTGAGAGCAGTGCGAACCGCCTCTTCTCCTCTCTGACCGCGCACCGCAAGCACCCGATTCAGTAGGTCCAATCGGCTGTTCCGCCGGTTTTCGGCGGGTTCCCAGGCAAGAATGCCCTTCTTTGAGGAGCTCCCGGCTGCCCTTACAAAGAAATTTCGGTTCCGCGGCCGGAAGGTGTCGTCCTCCCATGCGATGCCGTCGAACGCGCCGTCGCTCGTGTCGAGCGAAACGGCCTGCCGACTCCGAAGTGTGTCAAAGAGTGTGGTGAGTAGCAGCCATTGTTCGTGGGTATCAAGGTCCCACGGGGATCCCGAAAGGACCGGCAAGCCGACAAAGTCCTTTGGCTTACGCACGAGGAATTGCACGACACCGGTCCCCTCCAAGGACTGCCGGCGATCCCACGCAGCGAACTCCCGCATAACCCAGCGCGCTGCATCCCTCTTGCATGCCTGTGACGACCGGTCGTCCGGCCACTCGCCCGCATCCTCGGCTACCCTCTTCACCCTGGTAACCCATTCGTCGAGGTCGATCGGCGAATCGCTTCCTTCAAGCGCCTTGGTGAGATAGCGTCGCTTGCGGAGCAGTCCGTACGACCGGTCCATGAATGGTGCAAAGAAGGCGGCGTCCTGGCGCGAGTCGGAGAAGACGATGAGCTTCCGCCCACCCCCTGGCTGGTTGGCTTGCCGCGGGTCCTCCGACGGCGGGATGCGCTTGTAGAGCGCGGTCGCGAGCACTGCAACTGGGTTTTCTCGTCCGGTCATCACTCGTGTCGCCGTGCCTGCGAAGAAGTTCCCACACGAGGGGCAGCGAGCTGGCTGCCGATAGTTTCCCTTTCGGTTTTTGACCTCGAGAACCTCGATGCCTTCGAACGGGTGATCCCCGCAAGGTTGTCCAGATTCCCCCGGTCGCCGTAGAGATCCGCAACGCCGACACACCAGCCATCGCTCGGGCAGATCGGAGCTAGCCTCAATCTGTACGTTCGAGAGATCCTCTCCAAATGCCTCCCCCTCTACAATGTCATCTTCGTTCACCGCTTCCAGTTCCACGGCCGGCCGCAGGGCGAACCAGGTCAGTTTCTCGGGCTCGTGTCCTTCGGAGGGCTGCTCCAAGACACTGTTATCGCTTTTACTGCCAACGAGGAACGGCTCACCGCACCTCTTGCACAGGCCAAGCTCAAAGACCATAGACGAGTCCCCCTGCCCGCTCTCGTGCATTCGCTCCCTCTTGAGGCTGAGGTGTGGCCGTTTCTCGCCGTCGAACCAAATCCAGGCGCCATCCAAGGCTCGGGCCAAAATGTGGTACCGGGCCGCTAGCAGGGGGCTTCGGGTGGTTGGTGACAAAGCGTGGGAGGCAAGCGCGACAAGGTTGACGTCTCTATCCTCAGTTGAGCTACCCCTCAGCCCAAGGAGGCCATTGGCTGACAACTGCGCCCTCAACTCCTGGAGTCTACGATCGCGCTGAAGGAGCGCTCCCAGGAACATCCTTGCCTTTTCGTCGGCATCACCCTCCTCGGCGACCCGGCGGGCGTTATCTACCACCTCCCGAGGAAACTGCTCGGAAGCGGCCTTGACCAGTTCGGAGAAACGTGCATCACGTGGCTTGTTTAGGGCCTGGAGAAGAGACCGGTAACCCTCGGCGGTTCCGGCGCCCCATGGATGGGCCGATTCGGGAGCACGTTTGTACGTTGGCGCGATCACGTCTTCCGCGGCAAACACCTCATCGAACAGGTTTGTCGCAAACCGGGCGATCTTGGGATGGTCCTTGACTCCATCGCCGAGCGTCGCGCTCGTTGCGAAGCACTGCACTTCTCCGCGCGTTCTCACACCGACCCGGTCCTTGAAACGGCGGAGAAGCATTGCAATTTCCGCGCCTTTGACCCCTGAATAGGTGTGAACCTCATCAAGGACGATGAAGTGCCATTTCTGACCATCGAAGAGCGGCGCATCCTTGGGCCTAATCAGCAAATACTCGAGCATCGCGTAGTTCGTCAAGAGGATGTGCGGGGGAAACTGCTGCATTTCTTCGCGAGAGATGAGCTCGTTTGGTAACGGACCCTCGCCGTGCCTGGAGCGAAAGTGTTGGTACGCTTCATTCCGCCTTTGTTTCGTCTCCCCGGTGTAGCGGCCAAATGTAATCTCAGGGTACGACTCCAGCAGCTTACGGAGGCGTCCCATCTGGTCGTTGGCCAAGGCGTTCATCGGATAAAGAAGGAGCGCCCTAGGCCCCGGTTCGCCGAGAGTACCTTGCTCCCTCTCGCGGAGCAGGTGGTTCAGGATTGGTATCAGAAACACCTCGGTCTTTCCGCTGCCTGTTCCGGTCGCCACGACGAGGTTGCGGCCCTCGATAACCGCCCGGCGAATGCCCTCCTCTTGATGCCGGTACAGCGAGGGTGGCAGAACGCCCGGCTTTACGTCTTCGAAATCGTGACAGAGTACACCTTCAGAGACCAGGGCATCGAGACGAGCGCCTCCCTCATACTCCGGTGACACTTGCAGAATGGGAAAGCGAACGATGGGGAGGCCTGCTTGCGTTCCCAGTTGGTCCAGCAGCTGGCCAAACTGGCGGCGCAATTCCGGATGCTTGCAGAAGAAGCGCGTACCAAGGTAGCGCAGGTAGCTCCCCTTTAGCTCGCGATACACGGTTATCGGGTTGAGTTGTCCTGCCATCCTGACCTCCTGTAATTGCCAAGCATACGTTCGTGGCCCCTCTTGAGGAGCTCGTATTCTGTGCGCGTTTTGAACGCAGACTGGCCGTCAACGACATCAAAACGTTCGCAAAGAAACAACAGGTTCCCCAAGACTGGAACGTTGTTGCGCCTAAAATTTCTCCGCCATTTTCTCATCAACTTGGGACTCTGGAGGCCTTTTGAACTGCATCTACCGGCGAACTCGCGGTAATTTAGGATGACCTCCCGCAGAAATGACCGCTCAGATTTGCCAATCTCCTCGGTAGAAAGGATGCTCTCGTCCGGCAAAACCTTCTCCCAAATCGCGGGCTTTTCGGCGAGTGCACTGGTTGCTTCCAAGGTGGCATCGGGATTCTTCCAGAATATGCCGAGTGATTCGTTCCAGCCCTGCGGCACGATGCCCTGGCAGATCCGGTCGACATCCAGGAGGTAGTCCAGAAATGTACGCAAGTCTTCCACTCCCAGATTGTCGGGTGCGGGCGGACCGAATCGGACAAGCTCGGGTTTGGTCCAGTGGGCTGCCAAGGCCTCAAGGTATTGCTCTATATCTTCGGTCTTGGTCGTGAATGAGAACACGTCTGGCCATTCCTGTTTGCGAACATCGACAGGCTTCTCAGCGACGGGTTCCGGACGAACACCGTCCACGAGACCCCACGGTGCGTGGATGGCCTTGGCCAGATAGCGGCCGGGGCGGAGCCTGGGGATGGCCAATTGCAACGG
>WGCW01000053.1 GCA_015493585.1 Acidobacteriota bacterium | reverse complement strand
TATGAACGCTGGGGACCAGATGGGCTACCTATGGAAGCAGGGGTTCTTCGAGGGAGCTGACCCTCGATGACCACGCTGGTCTTCTTTCTCGAAGAACCCTCCGCCAGAGCGCTGCTCGAAGTCCTGTTGCCACGTTTTCTTCCCATGGACGTCGTTACGCTGCGCTTCGTCGTGTTCGAAGGCAAGCAGGATCTCGAAAAGCAGCTCGTCCGGAAGATGCGTGTCTGGCGAACCCCGGACACCCATTTCATCGTGCTGCGCGATCAGGACTCGGCCAATTGCAAGGATGTCAAGAATCGGCTGGTCGAGCTTTGCCGGCAGGCCCACCACCCCGAAGCGCTCGTGCGGGTGGCATGCCACGAGATCGAGAGCTGGTATCTCGGGGACCTGGCCGCCGTCGAGGCTGCGTTGGATGTCAGCGGCGTCGCTCGCCACCAAGAGAGGAGCAAGTTCCGCGATCCCGATCGCCTGGGCTCTCCCTCCCAGGAGCTTCACACCCTCACCGGCGGCGTGTACCAGAAAATCGGCGGTTCCCGGGCCATGGGGCCACACCTGCGCCTCGACGGCGGCAATCGGTCCCACAGCTTTCACGCCTTCGTCAAGGGCCTCAAGCGAACCGTCCAGGAGATTCTCGCTGAGCGAGCGAGGTAGCCCGCGCCGACCTCATCCCCGAGCCGTCCGCATCCCGGCGACGGGATCGCTGCACGGTGGTGACGTCGTGCAACAGGGCGCGGTAGGCGGCGATCCTTTGGGCGGGTGTCCGTGACTGCCAGTATTCGAGGTCCCAGTTGGCGGCGTCGGCGAAGCTGCGTGCGCGATGAACAACCATCCGCGTGCGCCTGCGTGCAGTCCGCGCGGCGATCTGCTCCGCTTCCGGGCGTGCCTGTTTCTCGTCAGCCGGAGTGCCCCTATCCATACGGGCATTATTCCACATAAGCCTCTTCCTGTCAGAGAGTCAGTGTGTTTGTGATGCATCTTGAGGATCCGATCTGTATGACGTCGTATGTCAGCGCAGGCACGGCGCACTCACTCCGCAGGGGACAGCTCAAGAGAGGCTGCGATCGTGGCCACGGCATCGCGCACGGTGGCGATGTGCTCATCGAGCTCGACGCCGGGAGGCCCAGCTTTCAACTGGACGCTGGCCTTGTGGACCTCCGTCGTACTTGAGTACCATGTCTTCGAGGTGACCGCATGGAGCATTCAGCTCGCCGAAAGATGATCAATCTCAGGCATTCCTTCCAGCGCGGCCACGCCGCCTCTGGATCGCTCCCCGGTGGGTGGAGAAACCTGATCTTTGACCTGATCGCAGACTCTTTTCGACGGAGCCGCCGGCTCCGGGTGGATTTCAATAGTCTAACCCCGAAGGACCTCTGTCCTCACGATTCCGTCACGGAAATCCGCCGTGTGCCACGGCGGATTGTCCGCTGCAGGCGGTGTGGTGTGGCCTTTGCTGCGGACCGGGATAACCTGGATCGAGCGATTGACCGTCACCAGGGTGACTATTTCCTGGCCAACAAGGATTTCACGTTTGAAGATGGGGACGTGGATATATTTTCGTACCTCATGCCACGAATCCTTTTTTTCTGGGCATTGGGGTACCCCAGGTACCGGCCGGCCCGTCGCCGTGCCCTGGACGTTGGGGCAGGTCAGGGCATTATGGTCAAGTACCTGGACTTTCTTGGTTGGGACGCGTGGGGCGTGGAAATTTCACAGTGGGCGGTCGAGCAGGCCCGGGCCCGGTTTGGGTGCGACCATATGATTCAAGGTACGGTCCAGAGCGCTGGGTTGGATACTGGCAGTTTCGACCTTGTGACGCTCATTCACGTCCTGGAACATGTTGATGAACCGGTCCCCCTGCTGAGTGAGATCTACCGGATCCTTGCTGACGGTGCATATCTCTACGTTGAGGTGCCCTCGAGCGAGCGAGATACATCAGATTACTACATCGACGATCATTTTTGGTTCTACAGTGTGGATAGCCTTCGATACCTGCTCTCGAGCATTGGCTTTCGTGAGGTCAACGTGAGTGAAGGAACGTTCAACCCGCGCCTCCACAACGTGCCATTTATTTTTGCAGCTGCGAAGAAACCGGAATAGCCACGGCTGATGACATGTGCCATGCTGAGCGCCCTCACTCCGCAGGGGGCAACTCGAGCTCGGCTGCGATCGTGGCCATGGCATCGCGCACGGTGGCGATGTGCTCATCGAGCTCGACGCCGAGCGCCTCAACCCCGCGGCGGACGTCTTCGCGGTTGACGCCGCGGGCAAACGCCTTGTCCTTGAGCTTCTTCTTGACCGACTTAACCTTGACGTTGGCGATCGCCTTGTCGGGGCGGACCAGGGCGCAGGCCGTCAGGAAACCGCAGAGCTCGTCGACGGCGAAGAGTGCCTTCTTCACCGGGGTGTCGCGGGGGATGCCCATGTAGTCGGCATGGGAACAGACGGCGTCGATCCATTCGTCCGGCCAGCCGCGCTCTGTGAGGATCCTTTTCGCCGCGTACAGGTGGGTTTCGGCGGTCGGATTTTGCTGGTAATCGAAGTCGTGGATCAGCCCGATGATGCCCCAGACCTCGGGATCCCCCCCGAACTTGGCGGCATACGCCCGCATCGCCGCCTCGACGGCCAGGGCATGCTTGATCAGGCTGGGATTGTCGGTGAACTCGGTCAGTAGTTTCCAGGCATCGTCCCGTGTGGGTCTCCAGCTCATGGAAGCCTCCTTGATGGCACCTCGGGCCCGTCCTGCATCAGGACGGCCGGGAGCTTCTCTAGAGATACCTCTTCCTGTTCCCCGCGATCGAGGTCACGGAGGGTCGCCGTGCCCGCAGCGATCTCATCGGGACCAAGGATCACTGCCGCACGGGCGCCCAGCTTCGTGGCCCACTTGAGGCCGGCCCTCAGAGATCTGCCCGTCACCTCGATCCGGACTTCGATGCCATGGCCGGTCAGGTTTCGCGCACAGTCAAAGGCCGGCGCGGTGGCCTCGGCAGCCAGGGGCAGAATGACGACCGGACGGGTTCCGAGGATCCTGTCACGGAACGTCTGAGGCAACACGTCGACCAGGCGGTCCTCACCGATGGCAAAGCCGATGCCAGGGACCGGAGGCCCTCCAAGGTCGGAGATCAACCGGTCGTACCGGCCGCCGCCGCAGATGACGGTTCCCTCACCGAGCTGAGGTGAGACGACCTCGAACACGGTTCGCAGGTAGTAGTCGAGGCCGCGAACGAGCCTTGGGGCAGGCTGAACGGGGATCCCGAGCGCATCGAGCCCGGCGGCGACCGTCTCGACGTGAGCGCGGGCCTCGCCGGACACGATGTCCGCGATCGGTGTCGTTTCGGCGACGATAGCGTGGCACGTGTCGACCTTACAATCGAGGATTCGCAGCGGGTTTTCATCCCATCGCCGCTGGCAGTCCCTGCACAGCTCGTGCTTGTGCGGGGCCAGCTCTTCCTTGAGCCGGGCCACGAACCGCGGACGGTCTTCGGGATCGCCGAGGTTGTTGAGCATGATGATCAGGTCGTCGAACCCAAGAGCGGCGAGAAACTCGTGGAGCGCGAGCAGGACCTCGACGTCAGCGGAGGGTGTTGCAGCGCCGAGCAGCTCGATGCCGATCTGGCCGAACTGCCGGTAGCGGCCGCGCTGCATCTTCTCGTAGCGGAACATCGGTCCGATGTAGTAGAGCCGCTGTGGCTGGGGGCGCTGGGCAAGACCATCCTCGATGAAGGCGCGAGCCACCCCGGCCGTTCCCTCCGGACGCAGGGTCAGCGAACGTCCCTTGCGGTCGGCAAAGGTGTACATCTCCTTGGTGACGATGTCCGTTCCCTCCCCGACCCCGCGCACGAACAGCTCGGTTGGCTCGAGTAGCGGCAGCCGGATCTCCTCGTAGCCGAGCCCGCCGAAGATGCGGCGCGCCTCGGCCTCGACGGCGGCCCACAACCGCGATTCCGGAGGCAGAATGTCTCTCGTTCCCTTGACCTTACGAATCATCAATCCGTATCCCCCTCACCGGCTGTCTCATCAGGTGTCACAGGCCGTCCCAGCTGCCCAGCGAGGGCCCGGCTCTTGTACTCCACATAGTGAACCGCCGTCAGCCGGATCCGCTCCCGTTCTCCGGCCGTGACCGCCCGCTTGACGATGGCGGGAACACCGGCCACAAGGCTGCCGGGCGGCACGCGGAACCCTTCCCGAACCACGGCGCCAGCGGCCACGATACTTCCCTCGCCGATCTCGGCGCCGTTCAGGATGGTGGCGCCGATCCCGATCAGGCACTCCCGCCCGACCGTGCACCCGTGGAGGATCGCTCCGTGGCCGACGCTGACGTCTTCCCCGATCACGACCGGCCACATCTCGCGTTCAACGTGGATGATGACACCATCTTGAAGGTTCGACCGGGCGCCGATCCGGATCCAGTGGATGTCGCCGCGCACAACGGCGTTGTACCAGATCGAGACGTCGTCGCCCAGCTCGACGTCGCCGATGACCACAGCGCCCGGGGCGATGAAGACCCGCGCTCCGGCTACCACCCCTGTTGCTGTATCTCCTCTTTGCGTCATGAGCTCCTCTCGGTGCCGGTTCCGGCCGCAGCAACGTACCACAGGGGGTCTGGTCCGACAACAAAAGGGAGCCCAGAACCTGCAAGATTGCCGGCTTCGGACCCGTCATCAGCTACGGCGTCTGAAGCTCCTCGGGCGGGCACCAGGACGGTGGACGAGTAGGGATTCGGACACGGTGCCCCAAAACGCAAGGTATTCGTACGTTACGCTGCTTTCTCCCGGATGATGTCTTCGGTCTTCGTTGAGAGGAGGCGAGGTCCTTCACCTTCGGCTCAGGATGACGGGGAGGAGCGTCATTCCGAGGAGGCGAAGCCATCCCTCCCTTTGTCATTCCGAGGAGGCGAAGCCGACGAGGAATCTGGGCGGGGGCGATGCAGTGCTGAGTGATGAGTTCAACACTGTCCCCTACTCTGCGGTTTGGGCGAGGTCCGCCCCACCGTCTCGGCTGAGAGATGGAAGCAGGGTTCGCCGTTGGCCTCGGCCCACCCACGCAGATCCTTCGCCGCGTACCTCCGGCCCGCGACTCAGGATGACATGGGGAGGAGTGAGCTGCTCAGGAGGACAAGGAGGTGGAGTGGCTCAGGATGACAGGAAAGACTGTCATCCTGAGCACCCACATGCCACCCATGTGTCCCGGTGGGGGCACCAGGACGGTAGACGAATAGGGATTGGGACACGGTTTTTCGAAGTTGCGAGTGATCAGGGCGTTACGGAACCTTCTCCCGGATGATG